>NZ_JBVJMV010000014.1:0-226989 GCF_055584025.1 Streptomyces sp. NPDC104309
ATTGGTCCCAGCAGACGACCTCGCCGGCGTTGTCCTACGAAGCGATCAAGTCGCGTATCCCAATTAGCGGTCGAGTCGTCGCGGGGCTCCGGGCGGCCAAGTTCTTTGAGCCATCAAGCGGCGACAAGCTCACAGCCATACCCGGAACCCCTGGGCTTCCCCGATCCTACGAATGATCAGATCCGACCCGCTTGAAAGGTAGGACAAGCTCAGTGCCTGTTTCTGAACCTGATGTTTGTGCAGGGCGGATCCCACAACAACCGTTGGTGACGTGACCGCCCTGGACGCGGGTCGGGGGCAGGCTTCAGGTCAAGGGACGAGGACAGTGAGAGAAGTACTGGAGAGCTGGAATCCGAGCTTCTCGTAAAGGTGACGGGCGGGGTTGGCGTCACTCACCACCAGCCCGATCTCTGTGAGGCCGCTGGCTGCGGCGTCTGCCAGCATCCGGCGAAGGAGCACAGCGCCAAGGCCGACAAAGCAGGGGTCCGGTTGGCGGAAGACCGTTGCGATCCATGGGAGGCCATCACGGTTCGTGACGATGACTCCGGCGATCACGCGGTCTGTCTCATCAACCGCCAGTGTGCTGCAGGGCATGACTGCGCCCAGCACTTGGCCGGCCAGCAGCGGGGTCAGCTGTGCGTCAAGGGCTTGCTCATCGCTTCCGTGGTAGTGATCCGGGTGTTCGGGAGAGAAAGCAGCGCGCCACGCTGGAAACAGGTGGTGCGCCTGACGGGCGCAAGGAGCGAAGTGGAGCCCGTCAGGAAGGCTGACGTTCGACCACTCAGGTGGGGGAGTGTTTGAGATCAGGTCGCGGTGCATGCTGTGGGCGTGTCGCATGATGCTTGCACCGTGCCGGATCAGCTGGTCGCCAAGTTCTACGGATCCTGAGACCGCCCATCCGGACATTTCGGTGAGGATGGATGGCACGGGATCGGGACCCACTACCTCTGCCAGGTCGGCCCAGGGATAGCCGTCGCGAGTGCCTTGGATGTAGGTCAGCACTGGCAGCCCATCGGTGCTGGTGAGGGTCTGGCGTTGTTCATCGTGAAGCGTCACTTATGAGTGCCTATCGATAGTGAAATCGTTTTCAGTCGGCTCATGCTCCGGTGTCCAACGAGGTTGTGCAAGGGAATAAGACTGCTCTACTCAGCAGCTGACGGCGACTTCTTCGCCCATGGAGGGGTTGGGCTGGACCGGGTGAGACGCCTGGTCATGAGCGTGATCGTAGGACGGGGACGCATGGCAACCGGGTTCCTCCAGACATGGGTACGGGGTCCGGACGGCGAAGCCGTCCGGACCCCACGGGATGAATGATGAATGGGGCAGGTCAGGCTGTGGCAATCAGGTCGAGGGTGGATTCGATGGAGTTGAGCTGGGCGACGATGTGGCGGACCCACTTGTCGCCTGGGTGGGCGGCCGCGTGCGGGGCGACGGTGCCGGTGATGAACCGACGGAACTGGGTGAGCTTCTCGCTGACGACCTGCCGTTCGTATGCCTCCAGCACAGCCCGTTCGGCGCCGAGCTGGTAGCCCTCGGCGCGGGTCCAGATCAGCGGGGGCCAGCCCTTGGAGGCGGCTTCGTCCTTCAACGCGGCGAGGCCGGAACGGACCTGGTGCGGGGAGAGTCCGCTGGCGCGGACGAGCTGGTGGGAGACCAGCCCGGCCGGACGGGCTTCGAACAGCACGAAGCGGAGGATGTCGGCGTGCCGTCTGGCGGCGTCGCCCCGGCGCCGGGATGCGCGGGGCATGGTTACTGGCCCCGCAGCATGCGGGCGAGTTCGTCGTCCATGTCGACCTTGCCGGTGTCGACGGCGTTCTCGATCCAGTCGAGCGTCGCTCTCACCTTGGCGACGTTCTGGTGCACGATCGCGGCTTCGTCCTCACTCAGGGTGCGGTCGCGCAGGCCCGGGACGGTCCGGCCGGCCGGCCGCGGCGACGAAGGAGTGGCAGGCGGTGACCAGGTCGAGGAACTCGACCGTCCGGTCGATCTTCTTCACCGCCGGCGTGACGGGGCTGGTGTCCTCGAAGTGCTCGCGTGCCTGCCTCGACCGCTCGTTCTGGGCATGGTTGACCTGGAAACGGGCGGTGTCGTCGCCCATCGCCTTGAACGCGACCTCCGGCCGCCGAAGCAGGCTCGTCGCCGCGGTGGTGGCCACCTGCTCATCGCGGGTGAACTCCTCCACTACCCGGGCCTTGTCCACCGGAGTGACCTTCGCCGTCACCTCCGGCCGCTTGAGGGAATCGCTGGTCACCGCCGCCGCGACTCGGTTGTCCTGCGCGAGCGAATGGATCGCGGTGACCTTCTCCTGGGGCGTCACCGGCGTCTCGACCCTGTTGCCGACCCGGCGCCGGGCGTCGTCGGCGGTCCGGTGGCTCTTGCCCTCGGGCAGGACCAGGATGGCGGCGAAACGCTCCTGGTCGTCCTCGATGTGGGCCAGGATCCGGTGAACGGTGTGCGAGACGTTCCTCTGACGGTGAGCGGCCGGCCAGCGCGAGGCGGTCCACCTCGCCGACTTCACCGTGCTGAAGCTCAGGCCGATGTCTTCAGCCAGCCGCGTCAGTGACGCGGTCACCGACCACTCAGGATCCGCCAGGCCCTGGCCCTGGCTCCTCATCGGTTCGATCTCCAGGGCGCGGTCCCCGATCGTGAACTGCCCGCGGGTCTGCTGTTCGACCACATCCGTTCTTTGGTCCGACCATACGTGATGTGTGACATAGTTGAAGATCGGCGGCAGACAAGACGACAACCGGACGATTCCGGCCGAGGCAGGGGGTGACGGGATGCCCGTCGAGTGGCAACCCGTACGGCAGTCCCGTACGCATGAACTCGTGCTCCGGAGCATCGAGGAGCGGGTGTTCGCCGGGGAGCTCAGGGCCGGCGACCGGCTGCCGCCCGAGCGGGAGCTCGCGCCGGTGCTCGGGGTGAGCAGGTCCGCGCTGCGTGAGGCGCTGCGCGTGCTGGAGACCATCGGCGTGCTGGTCGCCCAGCCCGGCCGGGGGCCGGATGCCGGGGCACGGATCGTGCGGAACCCGGACGATGCCCTCGGGCGGCTGTTGCGTCTGCACTTCGCTCTGGGAAGCTACAGCCTCCAGGACGTCCTGGAGGCGCGTGTGGTGCTGGAGAGGTCCAGCTTCGAGGCGGCCGCACGGCACGCCTCGCCGGAAGACCTCGACGAGGCGGAGACCCTGGTCGTGCGGATGGGCGAGCCGGATGTCGAGGTGCCCGAGTTCAACGACCTGGACACCCGCTTCCATGTGCATGTCGCCCGCAGTTCCGGCAACGCGCTGACCTCCACGCTCACCTCCGCCGTGCGCGAGTCGGTGCGCCCGCTGATCCTGCGCGCCCTGGAACAGGCCGAGGACTGGCCGGCCACGGCCGCCGAGCTCAACGCGGAACACGCCGAACTTCTGCGGCTGGTGCGCGCGGGCAAGGGCGCGAGCGCCGCCGACCTGGTCGAACGGCACATCCGCAGCCTCCACGGCACGTTGGTCGACGAGACCGCTGAGCGTCTTTGAGGGCGAGGGCGCGTGCCGTCGAATGGCCGCTCGTCATCGTGGTTGTCATGTATATGCCTGATGGATGTGCGCCACCTCGTGCATCGCATCCTTCATGTTTCGGACCGAGGGTAGTATGGTCGGACCATACAAATGAGAAAAGAAATCGGAGAGACCCATGCGCATCGGACTCTTCGCCACCTGTCTGGGAGACACGCTCTTCCCCGAGGCGGTGAAATCGACCGCGGTTCTGCTCGCCCGACTCGGCCATGACGTGGTGTTCCCGCCGGGGCAGACCTGCTGCGGCCAGATGCACGTCAACACCGGATACCAGCGCGAACCCGTTCCCCTGGTACGGAATTTCGCCGAGCAGTTCGGTGACGCGTCGATTGACGCCGTCGTCATGCCGTCCGGATCGTGCGCGGGCTCGGTCCGGCATCAGCACGAGATCGTCGCCGAGCGTTACGGGGACGCCGCGTTGCGCTCGGGCGTCGCCACGGTCAAGGCCAAGACGTACGAGTTGTCGGAGCTGCTCGTCGACGTCCTGGACGTCACCGACGTCGGCGCCTACTTCCCGCACCGGGTGACGTACCACCCCACCTGCCACTCCCTGCGCATGCTCCGGGTCGGCGACAAGCCGCTGAGGCTGCTCCGCGCCGTCGACTCCATCGACCTCGTCGAGCTCCCCGAAGCCGACTCCTGCTGCGGATTCGGCGGCACCTTCGCCGTCAAGAACGCCGAGACGTCGACGGCCATGCTCCAGGACAAGATGCGTAACATCGCCACCACCGGGGCCGATGTCTGCACCGCGGGGGACTCGTCCTGCCTGATGCACATCGGCGGCGGGCTCTCCCGCATCGCCTCGGGCACCCGCACCCTGCACCTCGCGCAGATCCTCTCCGCCACCCGCACCTCGCCGTACGTCCCGACGGAGGCCGTCCGATGAGCAGCACCTTCCTCGGCATGCCCGCGACCCCGCCTCGTTCCCCGTACGGAACGGGCAATCTGCGCGGCGACCGGACGTTCCCCGCCGCCGCCCACGACGAACTGCGCAATGAACAACTGCGCCGCAACCTCGGCCGGGCCACCCGCACGATCCGCGCCAAACGCCTGAACGTCACCGGCGAACTGCCCGACTGGGAAGAGCTGCGCGACGCCGGCTCGGCCATCAAGACCGACACCATGAACCGGCTCCCCGAACTCCTGGAACAACTGGAGCGCAAGGTCACCGAGCGTGGCGGCACTGTCCACTGGGCGCGGGACGGAGTCGAGGCCAACGAGATCGTCACCCGGCTGGTCAAGGCGACGGGCAGCCGCGACGTCATCAAGGTCAAGTCGATGGCCACCCAGGAGATCGGCCTCAACGAGCACCTCGAATCGGTCGGCATCACCCCGTACGAGACGGACCTCGCCGAACTGATCGTCCAACTCGCGCACGACAAGCCGTCGCACATCCTGGTCCCCGCCATCCACCGCAACCGCGACGAGATCCGGCAGATCTTCCTCAAGGGGATCCCGGGCGTCGACCCGGGTCTCGACAACGTACCCGCGCATCTCGCCGCCGCGGCCCGCGCCTATCTGCGCGAGAAGTTCATGACGACCAAGGTGGCCGTCTCCGGTGCCAACTTCGGAATCGCCGAGACCGGCACCCTCTCCGTCGTGGAGTCCGAGGGCAACGGCCGCATGTGTCTGACCCTGCCCGACACGCTGATCACCGTCATGGGCATCGAGAAGGTGCTGCCGCGCTACCAGGACCTCGAAGTGTTCCTGCAGTTGCTGCCGCGCTCCTCCACCGGGGAGCGCATGAACCCGTACACCTCCATGTGGACCGGGGTGACACCCGGCGACGGACCGCAGGACTTCCATCTGGTCCTGCTCGACAACGGACGCACCGCGGCGCTCGCCGACCGGATCGGGCGCGAGGCGCTCAACTGCATCCGCTGCTCGGCCTGTCTCAACGTCTGCCCGGTGTACGAACGGGCCGGCGGCCATGCGTACGGATCCACCTACCCCGGACCGATCGGCGCCGTCCTCACCCCGCAGCTCGCCGGCATGGACGCGGCCAAGGACGACCCGAACAGCTCGCTGCCGTACGCCTCAAGCCTCTGCGGCGCCTGCTTCGACGCCTGCCCGGTCAAGATCGACATCCCGTCGCTGCTGGTCGAGCTGCGCCACCAGCACACCGAGCAGGCCGGCACGACGGCGGAGAAACTGGCGATGAAGGCCGCGGCGGCGGTCATGAAGAAGCCGAAGCTGTTCACCACCGCGCAGAAGGGCGCGGGCCTCGGCCGGGTCATCGCCGGGCGGGACGGGAAGATCTCCCATCTGCCGCCGCCGTTCAACGGCTGGAGCGAAAGCCGCGACACCGCCGCCCCGCCGAAGCGGACCTTCCGCTCCTGGCTGGCCTCGGCCGAGGGCGCCGCGACGATGCGGGCCGCCGCCGACGAGTACGAGAAGAACCAGAAGAAGAACCGGAAGGAGGGGGAGAAGTGACGACCGCCCGCGAAACGGTGCTGGGCAGGATCAAGGACGCCCTGGCCATCGCCCCGACCCCGGACACCACCGTTCCCCGCGCCTACCGCACCGGCCGCACCCTCCCCGACGACGAGCGCCTGGCACTCTTCACCGACCGGCTCGTCGACTACAAGGCGCACGTACGTACCTGTACCGCCGACGGTACGGCGGACGCCGTCGCCGAGGCGCTGCGGGAGCGCGGGGTCCGACGGACCGGTGTGCCGGCCGGACTCGACCCGGCATGGCTCGCTGTCTACGACGGCGAGGTCCAGCAGGACTCCGCCGACATCCCGGCGCCCCGGCTCGACGCGCTGGACGGGGTCGTCACCGCCTCGGCCGTGAGCTGCGCAGAGACGGGCACGATCTTCCTGGACGGCTCGCCCGACCAGGGGCGGCGGGCGTTGTCCCTCGTCCCCGATCTGCATGTGTGCGTCGTCGATCTGTCGACCGTGGAGGTCGGCGTGCCGGAGGCGGTGGCCCGGCTGGTGCCGGAGCGGCCGACGACACTGATCAGCGGCCCCTCGGCCACGTCCGACATCGAGCTGGAGCGGGTGGAGGGCGTGCACGGACCGCGCACGCTCGTGGTGGTGATCCGGATCGACGTGTAGGGGCCAAGGGGTCGCGCGGCCCGTGGTCGCGCGACCCCTTCGCTCAGCCGTGCGTGACGTTCAGTGGCTCGAAACCGATCCGGGTCGTCGTCTCGTCCCCGGCCCAGCGGACCTCCACCGTGTCCCCGTTCACCCGCACCCCACTGACCACCGTGTCCAGCGGCCCGGGGCCGGGCTCCGCGGTCAGCGAGGCGAGCGCGACCAGCACCACCGTGCCCTCCGCGTCCGCGGACAGCCGGGGCACCACCGCCCAGCGCGTGTACGCCGTGCCCTGCGGGGCCCGTACCCCGTCCTGGGATTCCCAGCCGTGCAGTCCGTGCAGCGCGGAGGTCAGTGTGTCGTCGGGGCCGGTCGCCCAGCCCGTCTGCTCCACCCGGGCCCCGGCGGGCGCGCCGAGCACCCGGTGCACCCGCAGCTCGTAGCGGCCGCGGGCCACGGTGACGCTCTCCACCCGCAACCCCGGCACCATCGGCGCACCGGAGGAGAACACCGGGCGGTGCCAGGAGGCGGCCCAGCCCCAGCCGTCGCCGCCGCCGGCGCCCAGCGGGCGAATGGCGCGACGGCTGCTGCGCGTTCCGGCGACGACCACGGCCAGGTGGTTGTCCGCCGGGTTGGCCTGCGCCGTGGGGCCCGTCGCCGTGGAGTACGACTGACGGTTGTACAGCGGGTCGTCCGCCACCCCCGACTCGCCCTCGTGCGGGCGGACATGGTCGCTGCCGTGGTTGTGCAGCCGTACGATCCCGTCCGCCCGGGTGGACTGGACGAGCAGGCCGGGCGTGGGCAGCGCGAGCACTCGGTCGGGGCCCTCGCTGGGCGCGGGTTCCTCGGTCGCGGTCCACAGCGGATGGCCGTCCGGGGCGAGCAGGCAGACGAAGGCCTTGGACGCCCAGTACGGCGAGGCGGGCGCCGAGTAGTTCTGCAGCGTCGCTTCGTGCGGGCCGTGCCAGCCCAGGCTCAGCAGCCCGTCCGTACCGGTGGCGCCGCGGTCCAGGAAGTAGCGCAGCGATCCGTTGATCACCCGCCGCGAGACGCCGGGCGCGAGTGGTGTGTGCCCGGTGACCGAGCCGAGCGCGACCGACGAGGCCGCCGCGAACCGGTAGGTCAGCGACCGGCCGAAGTGGATCGGCGCACCGTCGCCGCCGAACAACAGGGAGAAGCCCTCAAGGTGTTCGCGCAGCCGGGAACCGTAGTGCGCGGACAGCTCGGAGTCGCCCGACAGATGTGCGTCGAGTACGGGGTAGAGGTGCAGCGCCCAGCCGTTGTAGTGGTCGAAGGCGCGGCCGTCGCCGTCCGCGTACCAGCCGTCGCCCCGGTACCAGCCCTCCAGCAGGTCGAGGGCGCGCTCCTTCGCACGGGCCGTCTCCGCGTCACCGCGGCCCACGGACTCCAGGAACGCGGCCACGGAGTAGGGGAACAGGTACCAGTTGTTGGGCGCGGGGGTGTGGCGCAGCGCGCCGCGCAGCCACTCCTCGGCACGGTCACGCACCCCGGACTCCAGCCGGTCCCAGAGCCATGGCCGGGTCAGCCGCAGACCGATCGCGACCGAGGCCGACTCGACCATGGGCTGACCGAAGACGGTGTGGTCACGGATCAGCGGCCAGGACTCGGCATCGTCGCGGCCGGGGGTGAGGGTTCCGGCCGCGAGTCCGTCGGCGTACCGTTCGAGCCAGCCGTGCGGGTCCTTGCCGTCCGCGCCCGCCACCCGGAAGGCGGCGGCGAGGAACGTGCGCGCGTACCCCTCCAGACCGTCGGAGCGCACCCCGGAGGCGGACGGCCGGCCCGGCAGGTCCAGCAGCGCGCCGCCCGGTGTGGCCCACTGCCAGGCCGCCTTGAGCAGTCCGTCCGCCGCGGCCTCCCAGTGCGCGCGGGTGTAACCGGTGTGCGGGCTCGACACCCGGTCTTCGGCGGGTAGTTCGAGGGGGGAAACCGGATGGGGTGCGGTCATGCGAGGAACGCCGGCCTTTCGCGTCGTACGGGATGGGCGAATCCGTCGCCCGCGGCCCGGCGGCCGGTCTCACCGACCGCCGGATCGAGCAGTCGCCGCCACTCGTTGCCCTGTGAGCCTGTGAGGTGCGGGGTGATGGTGACGTTGTCGCACACCCAGAGAGGGTGTGCGGCGGGCAGGGTGTCGGGCACCGTGACATCGAGGATGGCCCGGATCAGGTCCTGCTGGAGCGGACGTACGTGGTCAGCTCGCCGGCACCGTCCACCCGCGCCGCCTCCAGGACCTCGTTGTCGACCGGGCATGTGCGCCTCCCGCGGCTCCTGATTCGGGTCACGGGGAATCCTGATCGACTGATCGGTAATGGTCAATAGATCGCTCAAAAGAAGATCAAAACGGTCAAACGATCATTCCATTGAAGGGATCCTCTCCTGCGCGGATCCACGCACCTTGAGCGTGGGCAGCAACTCCGTCCGGCGCACGGGACCACTCGCGTCGACAGCCTTGGACAGCCGGTGGAGCAGCAGCTCCGCGGCGGCGCGTCCGATCGCCGCCTTCGGTGGCGCCACCGCGGTCAGGGGCGTGCTGCCGAGGGCCGCGACCCCATCGTCGTACGCCACCACGGAGCAGTCGCGCGACACCTCGATCCCGCTCTCCGCCAGCCGCTGCATCAGCATCAACGCATCGACGTCGCCGTGCAGCACGGCCGCCGTGACACCCCGCTCCCGCAGCAGCGCCGAGAGGTCGAGGCCGGTACGGGCCGCGGCCCCCGGGTCCGGCGGCGCGAGGGCTCCCGAGGCGGCGGAGTCGGGACCGGGGCTGGGCACCGCCCCCGGGGAACTCAGCGCCACCGGCCAGTCCTCCACCTCCGCACGGGCCGCGGCGATCTCGGCGAACGCTGCGTGCCGTCGGGCTGTCGTCACGGGCGGCGAGCACGATGCGGCGATGCCCCAGCGACACCAGGTGCTCGACGGCGAGGTACGTGCCGTATCAGTGGTCGGAACAGACGGAGTCGAGGGCGTGCAGCGCGCTGCCGGGCCGGGGCCGGCGCTCCATCAGCACGGTCGGCACCCCCACGTTCGCGAGCCGGCCGTAGTCCAGCTCCTCCGAGCGCGCGCTGCGCCAGCGCGGCGCGATCAGCAGCCCGCGCGCCCCGTCCGCCAGTGCCCGCTCCACCAGCGGTCGTTCGGCGCCGGCCGACTGGGGGGCGATGTGCAGGGCGATCCGCATGCCGGACTCCCCAGAACACTCCGGGCGCCGTGCAGGGTCTCGTACAGGTACGCATGCCGTTCCGGCACGACCAGGGCGACCGCCCCGCCGCCCCCGCCCGGTCCACGCGCGTGGATCGTCCCGTGGACCCCGCCTGTCTCGGAGGGCACTCTTGCGACCCTCGCTCAACGGCACCTAACGTCAATGAACTTGAGATCGACGGTGGAGGGGAGGGGCACATGGAGATCAAGAAGGTAGTGGTCCGCGAGGAAGAGGCGAAGAACCGCGAACGGCACACGATCGAGAAGCGTCCGACGCGCTGATCCGGCATATTCCGGAGCGAACCGCGTCCGGCACACCGGCACGGTCGGCGCACCGGCACGGACGGCGTGCGACGCGATCGCCGCTCAGGGGCCGGACAACACACACAAGGGCGGGCGTGGGGCGCGGTCCGGCGTCCGCCCCGTGGCATGGGAGGCGCAGTGCGAATTCATCTGGTGACCATGCCGTGGCAGCCGCTCGAACTCCCTTCGCTCCAAGTGGGACTGTTGCATTCACTGCTGCGCCGCACCCGGCCGGACGACGAGGTGCGAGAGTTCCACGGTTCCCTGCGCTGGGCCGAATTCCTGCTGGAACGCTCACGAGGAATGCTTCGGCCCGGCGACCATGTCGCGGTCGGGAGCGAATCGATCTTCGACGGTCTCGGTGACTGGGTCTTCTCCGGTGCCCTGTACAAGGACCCCTCGTGGGGCGTGGCCCGGCTCAACGACTACGCCTCGCGGCGCGGCATCGACATCGGTACGGCGACCGCGATGCGCGTCCATGCGGCGGAATTCATCGAGGCGAGCGCGAGCGCCGTGCTCGCGGACCTTCCCGACGTCGTGGGGTTCACCTCCACGTTCATGCAGAACGTCTCCTCGCTGGCCCTCGCCGCGGAACTCAAACGACGCCGTCCGGGACTGACCGTCGTGTTCGGTGGCAGCAATTGCGACGGCCCCATGGGGCACGCCCTGCACCGCAACCATCGCTTTGTCGACCATGTGGTGCGTGGAGAGGGAGAGCATGCCTTCCCCGCCCTTCTCGCCCATCTCGACCGGGGCACCCCACCGGCCGATGTGCCCGGACTCTGCTGGTGGGACGGGGAGGAGTCGAGGGCCAACGAGGAGTCCCGGCGCACCGTCGCACCCGGCGACATCCCCTCACCCGACTACGACCTCTGGCAGGAGACCCTCGACGCGTCCCCGCTCGCGGAGTACGTCCATCCGAAACTGGTGGTGGAGGGGGCCCGCGGCTGCTGGTGGGGCGAGAAGCACCACTGCACCTTCTGCGGCCTCAACGGATCGGCGATGGCCTTCCGGGCCAAGCCCGGCGGACACCTGTGGAACGAGGTCGACCGGCTCGTACGACGCCACCGCATCCTGGACGTCGTCACCGTCGACAACATCATCGACATGGCGTACTTCAAGGACTTCCTCCCGCTCGCCGCCGACAGCGGCTGGGACCTGCGCATCCACTACGAGGTCAAGTCCAACCTCACGCCCGAGCAGTTGGAACTGCTCGGCCGAGCAGGTTCGGTCCATATCCAGCCCGGTATCGAGAGCCTCGACAACAAGGCCCTGGAGCTCATGGACAAGGGCGTCAGCGGGGCCCGCAACATCCGTACGCTCCGCGAGTGCGAGAACCACTCGCTCACCTGCTCCTGGAACTACCTGTACGGGTTCCCGGGGGAGAGCGCCGAGGCCTACGCCTTTGTCATCGACCAGATGCCCGCGCTCGTCCATCTCCAGCCGCCCGGCGGCGCCCACCGCATCCAACTGGAGCGGTTCAGCCCCAACTTCGCCAACCCGGCCCTCGGCTTCGACCGACGACGGCCCGCCGAGATGTACCGACATGTCTACGATCTGCCCGAGGAGGAGCTGGCCGATCTGGTCTATCTCTTCGACACTCCGCCCGCCGGCATCGGCGGCGGCACCGAGGCGCGTCTGAAGGCCGCGGTCCGCGCCTGGTCCACCGGACATCCCACCTCGACCCTGGTCCTGGAACAGCCCGGCGGCCCGGACAGCGAAGACCTGCTCCTCGTCCACGACCGACGGCACGGCTGGCCGCGCCGCACCCACCGGCTGACCGGCTGGCGGGCCGCCGCGCTCCGCCATCTGGAGGCGGGCCGCACCCGGTCCGCACTGCACCGGATACTCATCGCCGACGGCAGCCCTCCGTCGGTCGAGGCGCTCGGTGAATGGCTCGCTCACGTGGTCTCCCTGGGACTCGTCTTCGACGACGGACGGTCGTACGTGGCACTGCCCACCTGGCACGTACCGGTCCGCTCCGTCGAGCGGGGCGCCGATCCGGCCGAGCCCGCCCCCGCTCCGGAGCGCCACTCGGTCGAGTCCGCCCGACGCCCGGGAGAGAAGGTCGCCGGATGAGCCCCCTGCCCGCGCCCCCGACGCGTACCGCTCCCGTCCTGCCGACCGGGCAGGTGCGGCACCGGACCGCCGGACGGCTGGTGACCGTCGACGAATTGTTTCGGCTGGGCGCGGGTGGCCGACGAGCGGCGGCCGAGATCCAGTTCCTGCGCGAGTGCCAGAGCCACGATCTCGTCGTGCGCTGGACACCGGCAGCCGATGACCCCTTGTTCACCGGCCCCACGGACGAGGTGTCGGCGACCGCCGCCCTGCTGTGCCACCTGCCCGCCCCCGCCCCGCTGCCCGGCGAACCGCCGCCCCTGGCCGACTGGCGGGAGCGCCATGCCTACGGACAGCTCTATCACCGGCGCGGACCAGACTTCGTGACGGTCATGGACCGCAGGGAACCATCGGCCGCGGCCCGCTTCACGATCGACGACCCCGACCTGCTGGCCACCTTCCGCACCGTCCTGGACCCCGTCCCCGTGGCCGGTTTGAGCGCGATCGGCCGGGAGGCGGTGGACCTGCTGGCTGCGGAGCGCCTCGCGTGGGTGACGCACGGCTGGGTGGTGGCCCTGCCGCCGCGCATCAGGCGGTGGCCCGTCCCCTGCAGCGACATCTGAGCGATGGAGACGCCGCCCGACCCTCCTTCCCCCGCCGCCCGTACGGAATCCGCCGGGGCCGGGAGCGACCATCCCGCGCCCTCCGGACGCCCGCTGCTGCGCCACCGTCCGTTCGCGCTGCTCTGCGGAGAACAGATCGCCAGTTCGGTGGGGCGGCAGGTCACCACCCTGGCGCTCGCGCTGCTCGCCGTGACCCGGCTGGACGCGGGCCCGTTCGGCGCATCCGCCCTGATGGCGCTGAGCTACCTCCCCGGCGCGCTGCTCGGCCCCTTCGCCGGTGTGCTGGTCGACCGGGCACGACTGCGCGGCCTGACCGTGCTCCTCACCGTCCTGCAGACACTGGTCGTCGGTTCCGTACCGCTGGCTGCCTCCGTGGACCGGCTCGGTCTGTTCCAGCTCTATGCGGTGGCCACCGCGTCCGGCGCGCTCACCTCCATGCTCGCGGTCGCTCTGCAGGCCGCCCTGCCCCGAGTGGTCCACCCCGGACAGTTGCTGACCGCGAACTCGGCGCTGACCGGGGCCCGCACCGCCGGGCAGATCGGCGGACCGGCACTGGGTGGAGTGCTGGTGGGACTGGCCGGCGCCTCCACCGCGCTGCTGGCCGGCTGTGCGGCGTACGGCATCGAGGCGCTGCTGCTGTTCGCGCTGCCCGCCACGCTCAACACCCCGGCCGAGCGCGCCCGTCCCGAGCCGGGGTCCCGCACGGCCGCGCTGCGTGCCGGACTCGCCGTGGTGCGCGGGGAGCGGCTGCTTCGCCGGCAGGTGCTCGCGGGTGCCGGGTTCAACCTCGGCAGCGGGGCGGTGGATGCGCTCTTCGTGCTCTATGCCACTCGTGAACTCGGACTTCCGGCCTGGCAGTTGGGAACGGTATACGCCGCGTTCAGTGTCGCGACCGTCCTGGGGGTGCTGCTGGCCGGCCGATGCGCCGCCACCATCGGGCTGGCCCCGGCCACCCGCGTCTGCGCGGTGCTGGCGGCCCTCGCCATCTTCCTGGTTCCCGCCGCCTCCCTGGGATTCGGCTTCCCCGCGCTGCTCGCGTACCAGTTCCTCTTCGGTCTTTCGGCCACGGTCTGGGCCATCTCCATGACGACCACCCAGCAACTGATCACCCCGCCCGAGCTCCAGGGCCGGGTCGCCGGGGTCCTGCAGGCCGCCCTCATCGGCACGGTGCCGATCGGCGCCCTCGGCGGTGGCGCGCTGGCTTCCTGGCTGGGCAACGTTCCGGTGCTCACCGGCGGCGCGGCGGTGGCGCTGCTGGCCGCCGCCTGGCTCTGGCTCCCGTAGACGGGCCTACCATCTATTCCTGGCATGGACACTCTCACACTCTGGCAACTGGCCGCGCTCGCCGCGGCATCCGTTCTCGTCGGCTTCTCGAAGTCGGCCGTCAGCGGCGCCAATACGATCAGCCTGGCGGTCTTCGCGGCCGTACTCCCGGCCCGCGAGTCCACCGGAGTACTGCTCCCGATCCTCATCGCGGGCGATGTGCTCGCCGTTCTCATCTACCGGCGGCACGCCCACTGGCCGACCCTGCTGCGGCTCTTCCCCGCCGTGGCCGTCGGCGTGGTGGCGGGAACGGCCTTCATGATGTGGGCCGACGACGCGGCCGTACGGACGTCGATCGGCGCGATCCTGATCTTCATGGCAGGTGTCACCATCCGGCGGCGCAGGCCCGCGGCCACCGACCGGGAGACCACGGCGGAGTCCGGCGAACCACCGATGCGAGGCAGTGGCAGGTTCAAGGCCCGCTCGTACGGGGTGCTGGGCGGATTCACCACCATGGTCGCCAATGCGGGCGGCCCCGTCATGTCGCTCTATCTGCTCTCCGCCGGCTTCCGGAAGCTCGGCTTCCTGGGGACGTCGGCGTGGTTCTTCCTCATCGTCAACACGTCCAAGGTGCCGTTCAGCGTGGGCCTGGGCCTCATCGACGCACAGTCGCTGCTGCTGGACGCCTGCATGCTGCTGTTCGTCCTCCCCGGCGCGTACATCGGCCGCAGATGCGTGGACCGTATCAACCAGCAGCTCTTCGAGCAGTTGGTCATCGGCGCGACCGTCCTCGGCGGACTCCAGCTGCTCCTGCGCTGAACGCGCACGACGTTCCGTACCGCTCCGTCGTACACACGCCTCAGCCCTCCCCGACAGCTGCTCGCTGCGACCGGGGAGGGCTGAGAACAAGGCGTGGGCGGGGCCGGGTCAGACGATGCCTTCCTCGATCTCCGCCTGCTCGCGCGCGTTCCCGTACGCGGACGGCGTGCTGTACGAACCACGCGCGACGAACCACCAGACGGTGGCCAGAACCAGCACGGCGACCAGAGCGATCGACGCGTAGTTCATCGAGTCGACCGTCACCGGGGACGACTGGGGGAGCAGGAAGAGCACGGTCACGATGGCGACCCACACCACGGCGATCCAGCCGATCGGCTTGCTCCAGCGGCCCAGATGCCACGGCCCGCGCTCGAACCGGCCACCGGAGCGCAGCTTCAGGAAGATCGGGATCGCGTAGGCGGGCGTGATGCCGATGACGTTGATCGCGGTCACCGCACCGTACGCCGTGGCGGAGTACAGCGACGGCAGCGCCAGCACACCGGCGACGACGACCGACAGCCACACGGCGTTGACGGGCGTCTGGGTGCGCGCGCTCACCTTGCGCCACAGTGCCGAGCCTGGCAGAGCGTTGTCCCGGCTGAAGGCGAACACCATCCGGCTGGCGGCGGCGACCTCGGCGTTGCCGCAGAACAGCTGGGCCGCGATCACGATCAGCAGCAGGGCCGTGGCTCCGGAGGTGCCCAGCGCGTCGATCAGGATCTGGGCCGGCGGCACCCCGGTCGCGCTGTTCTGGGTGCCCGCGTAGTCCTGGATCGCGAAGGTCAGCCCGGCGAGCAGCGCGAAACCGGCGACCCAGGAGACCCAGATCGCGCGGACGATGCCCTTGGCGGCCGTCACCGAGGCGTTCGAGGTCTCCTCCGACAGATGGGCGGACGCGTCATAGCCGCAGAAGGTGTACTGGGCGAGGAGCAGACCGATCGCCGCCACGTACAACGGATTGTGCCAGCCCGTGTCGTTGACGAACTCGGTGAAGACGAACGAAGGCGACTGGTGGTGCGACGGCACGACCGTGAGCACGACGACGATCACCGCGACACCGGCGAGATGCCACCACACGCTGATGGAGTTGAGCACACTGACGAGGCGGACACCGAAAAGGTTCAGCACGGCGTGCAGCAGCAGGATGCAGAGGAAGATGATCATCGTCTTGCCCGGTGTGGGGGTGAATCCCCACTGCAGATTCATCAGCGCGCCGGTGAACAGCGCGGCACCGTAGTCGATACCGGCGATCGCACCGAGCAGACCGAGCAGATTCAGCCAGCCGGTGTACCAGCCCCACTTGCGACCGCCGAGCCGGTCGGCCATGTAGTACAGCGCCCCCGAGGTCGGGTAGGCGCTGGTGACCTCGGCGAGCGCCATGCCGACACAGAGCACGAAGAGCCCGACACCGGCCCAGCCCCAGAGCATCACCGCCGGGCCACCGGTGGACATGCCGAAGCCGTACAGGGTCATGCAGCCGGACAGGATGGAGATGACGGAGAAACTGATGGCGAAGTTGCCGAAGCCGCCCATGCGCCGGGCGAGCACGGGCTGATAGCCGAGTTCACGCAGCCGCTCCTCCTCGTCCTTCGGCGGGATGGCCTCCGCACCCGACTGGGTCGGGCTGGATATGGACATGGGAAAACCTCCATGAGGAGTGATGGGGACGGGAAGGAATGCGGTCGGTCCGAAGCGGGGAGGCGGCTCGGCGCGCGGCGCCATGGCTCAGCCGTGGGGCCCCCGTCCGGGGGCGCGGGACACCGCGAGGCAACGGCTGCGGGCGCGCAGGAAGACTTCCTCGGCGGCACCCGGGGCCTTGGGATCCCGCGTGCGGTACACCCAGGGAACGGAGGTGAAATAGGGCCCGAGTTCCTGGAACACCGGTGCGGCGTCAGCGAATTGGAGGGCACCCCACAGGGCGTGGGCCAGATGGTTCAGGTCGAGCAGGGAATGGGAGATCGGGGGCGTACGGCGGAACCAGAGCTCCAGTGACCGAGCCGCGTCCCGCTCCGCGTCCTCGGTGACCCAGTGGAGATCCAGGGCCTTCTCGTGCCCGCGCTCGCGCCGGTAGCGCTCGACCCGCACATACAGGGGCAGCGCGTGCAGCGCGGATCCCTCGGGAGCGGAAGAGGCCGCCCACTGAACGAAGTTGACCGCCTCGGAGAGTGATCCGCCGGCCTTCCGCGCGTACACGAACTGGAGCATCCGGTGGTAGGCCTCGCGGTTGTACGGATCGCGTTTGTCGGCCTCCGCCAGCAGCCCCCACGGGCCGGGGAAGAGCATAGGCCCCGGCGGATGCAGCCGGTGCTCCTCCAGTCGCTGGTGCTCGTCCAGCTGGGACAGGGCCAGCAGGCACACCCAGGGCACCGGGTCGGCGGGCGAGGTGTGTGCGGCCGTCCGGCAGGCTCCCCAGGCTTCCTGCCACAGCTCCTGCGCACGGTGATGGCCCTCGCGGTGGGCCCGCACGGCCCGCTCCACGACGACCCGTGCCTGCATCACGGCGGCGGCGACGCTCCGGGGCTCCTCGGCCAGCCAGGCCTGCACCGCGTCCGAACCGGCGGCGATGGCCCCGAGCACCTGGGTGCGCTGCGTCCACAGGGTCCAGTCCGGCGTACGCTCCAACAGGTCGCGCATGGACAGCCAGCGTCCGGTGCGCAGATCCTGTAACGCGACACGCAATTCGTTGTCATGACCGGCCGGGTGATAGACCGGCCGGAATTCACTGTTGGCCATGGACACGCCCTGCCCACGTGCGGCCGGACGGGGTGCGACGGATGCGGGATCTCCTCAGCACGTCACGCAGCCCGGCGGTGGCATGGAACCCGTGCAGAAGTGGAAGGTCCGGGACTTGAGGTCTCGGAGCTCGGGAAGGGGTGTCGGTGTCATCAATCCTCAAGGACGTGGGGGGTGAGGCAGTTGTTGAAGAACGAACTGCTCGAAAGCGTCCGGTTGTTGCTCGGCGGTGAGTGTAAGGCCACTTGCCCCGAACTCCGGACCGATTCGCGGATCTTACTCAAGTCGACTCATCAGTACGGACGTTGATCGGCATCCGGCTGTTCCGGACGCGCCCCCGGACGGCCCTTGACGTACGCGGTGGTCTGCACCACTCTGGGCGGCGGAGACCAATGATCACGATTCCGTTCAAGCCGTAGAGCTTTCGCACGACTGGAGTGTCGATGACAGGCCCGGTACTCGCGGTGGACCAGGGCACGTCGGGAACGAAGGCTCTGGTGGTCTGCCCGGAGCGTGGCGTGATCGGTTCCGGTTCGGCGCCCGTTCGGCCGCGTCATGGCGCCGGGGGAGCGGTTGAGGTCGACCCCGCCGAACTGCTCGGCTCGGTCGTCGAGGCCGGGCGTCGGGCGCTGTGCGAAGCGGGTGAGCCGGTGGCCGCCGTCGGCCTCGCCAACCAGGGCGAGACGGTGCTCGCCTGGGATCCGGACACCGGGCGCCCGCTCACCGAAGCGATCGTCTGGCAGGACCGGCGCTCAGCGCCTCTGTGCGCCGAACTTGCCGCGCACGAGGAAGAGTTGGCCCGCATCACCGGGCTGCCGCTCGATCCGTACTTCGCTGCGCCCAAGATGGCCTGGATCCGGCGCGAGCTGACCCGTGAGGGCGTGGTCACCACCAGCGACTCCTGGCTCGTCCATCAGCTGACCGGCGCGTTCGTCACGGACGCGGCGACCGCGGGACGCACCCAGCTGCTCGACCTCGACCGGGTCCGCTGGTCACCCGAGGCCCTGGACGTCTTCGGCCTCGGCGACGAACACCTCCCGGCCGTCGTCGACTCCGACGGCGTCGTCGGTACCACGACCGCCTTCGGCGGCGAACTCCCGCTCACCGGACTCCTCGTCGACCAGCAGGCCGCCCTGCTCGCCCAGAACGCCCTCGACCCCGGCAACGCCAAGTGCACCTACGGAACCGGCGCCTTCCTGCTCGCCCAGACCGGTCCGGCCCCCCGTCGCGGGTCCACCGGACTGGTCAGCTGCGTCGCCTGGCGGCTCGGCGGCCGCACCAGCTACTGCCTCGACGGACAGGTCTACACCGCCGCGTCCGCCGTCGACTGGCTCACCGGCCTGGGGGTGATCTCGGGTGCGGCGGACCTCGACCCGGTCGGCGCCACCGTCCCCGGCTCCGGCGGCGTCACGTTCGTACCGGCGCTCGCCGGTCTCGCCGCCCCCTGGTGGCGCGGCGACCTGCGCGGATCGGTGACCGGCCTCGGCCTCGACACCACCGCGGGCCATCTGGTGCGCGCCCTGTGCGAAGGCATCGCCGCACAGGTCGTCGAACTCGCCGAGGCGGTCGCGACCGACCTGGGCTCCCCGCTGACCTCGCTCCGCGTCGACGGAGGCCTGACCCGCTCCGCACTGCTCATGCAGACCCAGGCCGATCTGTTGCAACGCCCCGTCGAGGTGTCCGCGCTGCCCGATGTCACCGCACTCGGCGTCGGGGCCGTCGCCCGTCTCGGCCTCGACCCCCGGCTCCCGCTCCGGCAGGCCATACCCGAATGGAAGCCCTCCGCCGTGTACGAACCCCGGATCGGCGCCGACGAGGCGGCCGAACGCCTCGCCGGATTCCGCGCGGCCGTGCAGACCCTGCTGGACCGTGCCTGATACGCACGAGAGTCACGCGATGAACCGCACGATCACCACAGTCGGAGCCCTGCCCGCCGACCTGCCCGGGAGCCCGTCGGCGGGCCTGGCCGATCCCGCCGCCTACGACGTGGCCGTCGTCGGCGCGGGCGTCGTCGGCACCGCCATCGCCCGCGAACTGGCGCGCTACCGGCTGCGCATCGCCCTCGTCGAAGCCTCGGACGACATCGGCAACGGCACATCGAAGGCCAACACGGCCATCCTGCACACCGGGTTCGACGCCGTACCGGGCTCGCTGGAAGCCCGGCTCGTACGCGAGGGACAGCGCTGGCTCCGCTCGTACGCCGCCGAGACCGGCATCCCGGTCGAACGGGTCGGCGCGCTCCTCGTCGCCTGGGATCAGGAACAACTGGACGCTCTCCCCGCCCTGTTGGCGAAGGCCGAACGCAACGACCACCACGCGGCCCGCCTCCTGGACGCCGAAGAACTGCGGGCCCGCGAACCCCATCTCGGGCCGGGCGCCCTCGGCGCGCTCGAAATCCCCGACGAAAGCATCATCTGCCCCTGGACGACGCCACTCGCCTACGCCACGCAGGCCGTGCGGGCCGGAGTCCATCTGCACCTCAACTGCCGGGTGCGGCACATCGACAGCGACGAGGACGTCCACACCCTCACCACCTCGCGAGGGCCGCTGCGCACCCGCCATCTGATCAACGCCGCCGGACTGTACGCCGACGAACTCGACCGGGAACTCGGTCACGACGCCTTCACCGTCACCCCGCGCCGTGGCCAGCTCATCGTCTTCGACAAGCTCGCCCGCGACCTCGTCAGCCACATCCTCCTGCCCGTGCCCACCGCAGCCGGCAAGGGTGTCCTGGTCGCACCGACCGTCTTCGGCAACGTGCTACTCGGCCCCACCGCCGAGGAACTCGACGACAAGACCGCCACCGGATCGACCGCGGACGGCATCGCGCTGCTGCGCGAGAAGGGCCGCCGCATCCTGCCCGCGCTGCTCGACGAGGAGGTCACGGCCGTCTACGCCGGACTGCGCGCCGCCACCGGCCAGGAGGACTACCGCATCCAGGACCACCCGGACCGGCGCTACATCGCCGTCGGCGGCATCCGCTCCACCGGACTCACCGCCTCCATGGCCATCGCCGCACACGTCGTCGAACTGCTCGGCGCATCGGGCCTCGATCTCGGTACGCCGTCCGAACTGCCGCCCGTCACCATGCCCAACCTCGGCGAGGCGTTCCCACGCCCGTACCAGGACGCCGGACTGATCGCCGGGGACGTGGCCTACGGCACAATCGTCTGCCACTGCGAACGGGTCACCGCGGGCGAGATCAGGGACGCCCTCGGTGCGACGATCCCGCCGCACTCCCAGGACGGCCTGAGCCGCAGGACCAGAGCGGGCAACGGGGGTTGTCAGGGGTTCTACTGCGGGGCCGCGGTTCGCGCACTGTTCGAGGAGGCCCGGCCATGACCCGGCGCGAGCGTACGGTCGACGTTCTGGTCATCGGGGGCGGTCCGGCCGGTCTCGGCGCCGGGGCCGAACTCGCCGCGTCCGTCGCGGGCCGGGTCGAGATCCTGGAGCGGGAACAGACCGCGGGCGGCATCCCGCGCCACTGCCTCCACGGCGGATTCGGCGGTCGGACCGCCAGGGGAGGGCTCACCGGACCCGCGTACGCCCGGGAGTGTGTGGCCGCGGCCGAACGGGCCGGAGCCGTCCTGCGCACCGGCGTGGCCGTCACCGGCTGGGCCGGGCCGCTGACCGTCGACACCACCGCACCGACCGGGCTGGAACGCATCACCGCCCGCGCCGTCGTCCTCGCCACCGGCGCCCGTGAACGTCCCCGCAGCGCCCGCCTCGTGCCCGGCACCCGTCCGCCCGGCGTCTACACCACCGGCGAACTCCAGCAGGCTGTCCATCTCCACCGACAGCGCATCGGCACCCGCGCGGTCGTCATCGGTGACGAGCCCGTCAGCCGTGCCGCGGCGGACACCCTGCGTGTCGCCGGCCTGGACGTCGTCGCCATGGTCACCGACCGGCCGCCGTCCGGTCTCACCGCACCGCACCGACTCCGGGACCGCACCCCGCTCCTCACCCACGCCACCGTCACCGGCCTGACCGGCCGGGAACGGCTCACCGGAGTCGCACTGCGGCACCACGACGGCCGGACCACGACGCTGCGTTGCGACACGGTCGTCTTCACGGGAGACTGGATCCCCGACCACGAACTGGCCAGGCGCGGCGCGGTCACGCTGGACCCCGGCACCCGCGGCCCCGCCCACGACGCCTCGTACCGCACGACCGCGACAGGCGTCTTCGCCGTCGGCAATCTGCTGCACGGTGTGGAGCGCGCCGGCGTCGCGGCAGCCGAGGGCCGGGCCGTCGCCGTCGCCGTGCTGCGTCATCTGGGCGCGGAGGCCTGGCCCTCGAACCGGCCTTCGCTGGCGGTCGACGCCCCGTTGCAATGGATCGCGCCCAATCTCGTCGGTCCCGGTGGCGACACCCCGCTCCGTGGCCGGTTCACCCTGCGTACCGCCCGAAGACTGCTGTCGCCACTGCTCGTCGTCCGACAATGCGGTCGCGAGCTCCACCGCCAACGGCTGCTGCTGCCTGCCGTACCGGGCCGCCCGTTCCATCTGCGTGCCGACTGGCTCGACCGGGTCGATCCGCACGGCGCGAACGTGCGGATCGCGGTCCTCTGACCATGCGTCAGGGAATGAGCAGCCAGTCCGAACCGATCGCCGCCAGCAGCCCGACGACCAGTAGCCAACTGCCCAGCCGGGTACGGCCGTTCCTGCTGAGTTCGAGCACGATCCCGCACAGGATCAGCGCGAGCCCATAGACCCCGACCACCAGCACCGACGACCGGCTGGCGATCCGCAGCGCGAGAACGACCGCCATCGCCGCCATGCCGATCGACGAGAGAACGATGCGCAACCGTCTCGCCTGACGCGGTGTCAGCCGACGTTCCGCCGCCTCGGGAGCGGTCTCCGGATCAGCCGCGGGAGCCTCCTGCGGAGCGCTCTCCGCAGTGGCCTCGGGAACCGGGCGCGCACGCGTGTGCGAAGCAGATTCCGGCTCCGTCTCGGGAGCTGTCGCGGGAACGGCCTCCGGAACAGTCTCGGGAGCCGTCTTCGATGCGGCCGCCGGATCGGCTATCGGGGTGTCCACGGCCTGGTCCTGGTCAGAAGTGCTCATGACGCCGGATGGTAATGGCTGCGGGCCGCCCAGTTCACCGCTCCGGGCGGTGGACGGAGAAAGTGACGTAGGTTCGGTGCATGCCCGGCCACATCCTCATCCTCGGCGGTACGACCGAAGCCCGGCAGCTCGCCGCCGAGCTGACCGGGCTCGGCGGCGAGGCGACCGCGCGCGTCACCACCTCGCTGGCCGGCCGGGTCGCCCGGCCACGGATGCCCGCGGGCGACGTACGCATCGGCGGCTTCGGCGGCCCCCGGGGCCTCGCCGACTGGTTGCGAACCCACGGCGTGGACACCGTCGTCGACGCCACCCATCCGTTCGCCGACGCCATCAGTGCCAACGCCGCCGAAGCCGCGAAGGCCACCGGCACCGCACTGTTCGCACTGCGCCGCCCCGGCTGGACGGCGGGCCCCGACGACCACTGGCACCACGCCGACGACCTCGCGCACGCCGCCGCCCGACTGCCCGCCCTGGGCCGCCGGATCTTCCTCACCACCGGCCGCCTCGGCCTGGCCGCCTTCGCCACCGCCTCCGGCGCGGACCGGCTCCACTTCCTCGTACGGTCCGTGGACCCGCCGGAGCCACCGCTGCCCCGCCACACCGCGGTGCTCCTCGACCGCGGTCCGTACACCGTCGAGGGCGAGACGGCGCTGCTGCGCGACCACGGCATCGACGTCCTCGTCACCAAGGACAGCGGCGGCCCCGCCACCGCGGCGAAGCTCACCGCCGCGAGGAACCTCGGGCTGCCCGTGGTCGTGGTCCGCCGACCGCCGCCGCCCGACGGCGTGCGTGTCGTGCGCGATGTCGCCGCCGCGCTCCGACTGCTGTGTCAGGAAGGCTGATTCAGCCGCGACGCAGCAAATAGGTATCCATGATCCAGCCCTTTCGGGCCCGCGCCTCGGCCCGCAGTTCCTCGATCCGGTCCGACACCTCGGCGAGGAGTCCGGAGACCAGGATCTCGTCGGCGGTCCCCACATACGCACCCCAGTAGATGTGAAGATCCTGGTCCAGATGGCGAGTGAACGCCTGCCGCGCGTCGAGCATCACCACCACGTCGTCCACCCCCTCGGGCCAGCCCTCGGCCAGCCGCCGGCCCGTCGTGATCTGTACCGGACGCGCCACCCGGTTCAGCCCCGTCCGGTGCTTGGCGAGCAGCGCGGAGACACTGCTGATCCCGGGGACCACCTCATGGTCGAAGGCGACCGCACCCCGGTCGATGATCTCTTCGAGGATGCCGAGCGTGGAGTCGTACAGCGCGGGATCGCCCCACACCAGGAACGCCCCGCACTCGTCCTCACCGAGTTCCTCCGCGATGAACCGCTCGTACAGATCCGCGCGGCGCCTGCGCCAGTCGTCCACGGCGGGTGAGTAGTCCGACGTCCTGCGGTCGCGCTCCGGATCCCGCGCCTCGATCAGCCGGTACGCGCCCTTCACGTGTACGTCGAGGATGTCCCGCCGCAGCCCGGTCAGATCGGACTTCTCCTCGCCCTTGTCGAGGATGAAGAACGCATCCGCCCTGTTCAACGCCTTGACGGCCTGCAGGGTCAGATGGTCGGGGTCGCCCGCGCCGATACCGATGACATAGATCTTTCTCACCGCACCGAGTCTGCCCCATGCCCCATCGCCCCCGCCGTCCGGGCCGCCCCGTGCGCCATCGCCTCCGCCGTCCGGGCTACGGCTCCAGGGGCCGCAGACGGGGCGCCTCGACGGCCGCGTCCACGGGTTCGGCACTCGGCCCCCGTCCGTCAGCCGCGCCGCCGCCCGGCTCCACCCGCCCCGCCAGCTCCCCGGCCCAGCCGATCAGCTCGTCGACCCCGATTCCGTAGGGCCGGGTGGCCCCGTACTCCGCGAGCGCCGCCGCGCCGCGCCGCAACAGCCGGGCCCCGCCGGTCGTGTTGCCCCGCGCCGCGTGCGTCAGCCCCACGGCCAGCTGTGCGAGCCCGCGCCACAACGCCCGCTCCGTCACCGGCCGTGACTTCCACGCGTCCTCGAACACCTCGTGCGCATGGAACGGCATCCCCGAGTCCAGCAGCCGCTGTGCCTCACACAGCGTCTCGTCGGGTGTACGGACCACCCCCTCCGGCTGCCGCTCCACTCCCGGAGTCCCGTACGGCAGCGGACGTCCCAGCCCGTCACGGGGGCGCGCATTGCGCGCCCGGCCCTCGGCGTCGCGGTCGCGGTGAGTCTCATCCACCCCTCGATTGTGCCCCGCACCTGCGGCGAACCGTCCGAACCACTGTCCGTGGACCCCCGCGCACGACTAGTGTCGACAGTCATCCGCACCATTTTGGGGAGGGTAGGGATGAAGCAGTCCCGGCCACTGTACGAGCGCGAACCGGAACTCGCCGCTGCCGCACAAGCCGTGGATGCCCTGTGCGGCGCCCAGGCAGCCGGCGGGCTGCTGATCTTCAGCGGTGAGGCAGGCATCGGCAAGACAGCACTGCTCACCGAGATCCAGACGATGGCTGTCGACCGCTGCACGGTCTGGTCCGCACGCGGCGGTGAAACGGTCACATCGGTGCCGTTCCACGTCGTACGCCAACTGCTGCAGCCCGCCCTCGACCAGTTCCCGCCCGACGAGGTGCGGACCCTGTTCGGGGCCTGGTACGAGATCGCCGCGCCCGCACTCGGGCTCGCGCAACCGACCGGCCCGCAGGCGGATCCGCAAGGTGTGCGGGACGGCCTCGATTTCGTCGTCTCCCGCCTCGCGTCCCGGCTCAGCAGCCGTCCGCTGTTGCTCGTCATCGACGACGCGCACTGGGCGGACGGCGAATCCCTCGCCTGGCTGGCCTCGTTCACCGCCCGCCTCGGTGAACTGCCCGTCCTGGTCGTCCAGGCCCACCGGCCGGAGGAGCTGGCGGCGCGCCAGAAGGAGAGCGGAGTGGGCAGCTCCCATCCTTCCCAGGTCAGGGTGGCGCTGCGCGCCCTCACCCCGGACGCCACCGCCGAATTGGTCCGTGCGTCCCTCGGGGAACACTCCGACGCTCCGTTCTGCCGCGAGGTGTGGGCCGTCACTGGCGGCAATCCCTACGAGGCGGTCGAACTCGTCGCCAAGGTCCAGGACCGCCAACTGGCACCGCTGGAGGAGTCGGCCGGGCTGCTGCGCGAACTCGGCGCGTCGGCCCGCGGCAGCGGCCTCGTCGCCCGGCTCGAAAGGCTCGGTACCAACGCCAACCGGTTCGCCTGGGCCGCCGCGGTCCTCGGCACGGACATCTCGCAGGATCTCGCCGCCACTCTCGCCGGAATGAGTCCCGCCGAGGCGGCCGACTGCACGGCGCGGCTGCGCGAGGCCCGTATCGTCACCGGCTTCGACCCGTTGGAGTTCGTCCACCCGCTGATCGCCACCGCGGTCTACCGCTCGATCCCGCCGGCGACCCGCACCGCCATGCACGGCCGGGCGGCCTGGGCGATCACCCGGGCCGGCCTCGGCGCCGCGGCGGCCTCCCGGCACCTCCTCGAAGTCCATCCGGACGACGACCAGGAACTGGTCGAACAGCTCCGCGACGCAGCCAAACAGCATCTCGCGGTCGGTGCCCCGGAGGCCGCCCGGCGCTGCCTCGAACGCGCCCTGGAGGAACCGCCGCGCCCACGCGTGCAGGCAACCCTGCTGTACGAACTGGGCTGCGCCACGCTGCTCAGCTCCCCGGCCACCACCGTCCGGCACCTGCGGGCCGCCCTCGACATGCCGGGACTCGACGACGACCAGCGGGTCGACGCCACCTACCGGCTGGCGGCCGCGCATTCGCACAACAACCAGCTGAAGGAGGCGGCCACCGCCCTCGCCGCCGAGGCGGCGCGCACCGCGCCCGGCCCCGGCCTGATGCGACTTCAGGCCGCCCACTTCCTCTGGGAGGGCATGCAGGCCACCGAGGACGACGGACCCGCCCGCTCCAGCAGGCTCGCCCGGAACGCCGACCATCTCTCCGGCCGTGACAACGCAGAGCGCGCCCTGCTCACGCTCCGCGCCTTCGACGCCATGATGCGCGGCGAGAACTCCCAGCTCATCGTCGACCTCTGTGAACGTGCCCTGGTCGACGGCCACCCCGCCCGCGGGCTCGGCTGGACCGACACGGAATGGGGCTTCGAGCTCCCGACCCTCGTCGGCATCACCTACGCCTTCACCGACCAGCTCGACCGTGCCGAGGAACTGTTCGGCGAGGCCGTCCGCGCCTTCGAGATCTCCGGCTGGAGCGGTGCCCACCTCGCGTTCGCGCACACCCTGCTCGGTCTGGTCCACCGACGCCGAGGCCGACTCGCCGAGGCGGAGGGCTTCCTGCGTGAAGGGCTGCGCCTCGCCGACCGTGTCGGCAGCGGTCTCCCCGTCCACTGGGACGCGGCCTGTCTCCTGATCGACACGCTGACCGCCCGCGGCCGTGTCACGGAGGCCCGCGAGATCGCCGACCGCTACGACTTCGGCCCGCCCTATCCCAGCGCGATGGTGCTGCCCGACGCGCCGTGCCTGCGCGGCCGACTGCTGCTGGCCGAAGGCCGTACGGAGGAGGCGGTCACCGAACTCGAAACGGCCCGCCGCGCCCTCGAAGCACGAGGCAGGTTCAACGGCGTATGGGCTCCCTGGGCCGGTGATCTCGCCCGCGCCCTGGCCGAGGAGGATCCGGGCCGCGCCGCCCAAATCGCCACCTCTGCCCGGGTGTACGCCGAGCGCTTCGGTACGGACACCGCGATCGGTGAGGCCCTGCGCTGTGTCGCGCTCTTCGCACGTCCTGAGGACGCCGTCCATCTGCTGGCCGAGTCGGTCCGCCATCTGGAGGCGTCCCCGTCCGCGTACGAACATGCCCTGGCTCTCGTCGACTACGGCATCGCGATCCGCTCCCCGCGCGAACTCGCCAGGGCCCAAAAACTGGCCACGGCCTGCGGCGCCGAATCTCTGGCCAACCGCGCCCACCAGGCACGGGCGTCGATCCGGCCCTCGGAGTGAGGTAATGTTTGCCCTGCGCAGCCGCCCGGGAAAACCGGGGGGAATCGCATCGGGACGTGGCGCAGCTTGGTAGCGCACTTGACTGGGGGTCAAGGGGTCGCAGGTTCAAATCCTGTCGTCCCGACTGGAGACAGTCGCAGGTCAGGGCCGGTTTCGGAGACATCCGAAACCGGCCCTTGGTCATTCTTGGGGACCAGTTGGGGACCAGCCTCCTTGACCGGCGTCAGCGGGTCATGACGATCGGGCCCGGCAGGGAGCGTGGTGCGCGCACCACGCTGAGGTGCGCGGAGAGCGCTGCGCCGCCAGCCGTGATCTTGTGTACGTCCGGGTGAAGGTAGTGCTGGGTGGTGGTCGGTGACCCGTGGCCGACGATCCTGCGTAGGACGTGCACTTGGACTCCGGCGTCGGCAAACCAGGCCGGTCCGGTCGTCGGCTGGAGCCTGACCGATCCCGCGAGCTATCTGACTACCGGTTACGCCGCACCCAACCCCGCCCCGCCGTCCTCGGCCACCCGTCGGCTGCTCAGCGCATGCCTGGACCTGATCACTGATCCGCTGCTCGAAGAGGTGCGGGACCGCGAGCCGGACGCGCCGGCCCGGCTCCGGACGGTCCACCAGGCCCTGCAGACCCAGCGCCAGGACCGGCACCGAGCCGACGCGATGCTCGCGCTCATCGCCAACTTGGTGGAGGACTACAGGAACTGGTGACGGTCAGCTGAAGAAGCCGAGGCGAACCTGGCACTGTAGGCAGTGTTTCGTGGATTCCGCCGGTTGCGAGCGGTCGCGTAGTTCCACATCTTGGCTGAGACCGGTGACGGGCCGCCCGCTGCTGAGTGCGGGGCTGGTCCGGCCGGTCAAGGATGCTTTCGGTGTCGATTCGCGCCAGTCGGCGGCCTTCTGTCGCGCTGTCGTAGGTTCAGCCTTCCGGTGACAGCGGCTGCTGGCACGCTCCGGCAAATCGGGCCCGTCTCGACCGTGACGCTCCGGACGCCCGAGGTGTCGCATGCCGAGCCGAGAACCCGGTTCCGGCCTGCGGCTTCTCCGTGCTTCGCGGCCTGCGACATCTTTTCGATGACGTCGCACGTGGAGTGCGTAGCCATTCTGGAGCCTGCCGACAAGGGCGCCTGACCTGCGGTTCTGTGGTCCGGGTGGGTTGCTCGACCTGTTTCCCTCTGTGCAGCGGGTCGAGCGGACGGCTTGCCCCTCGTAGCCTCCTGACCTGCGAATTCACCTGGTAGGCGCTTGCGTCGGCGACGCCTTCAGGGTCTCGTTCGGAGATTCTTGACGCTCGGATGACGCTCGAAACGGAAGCGATACCGCCGAACCGCCGAGCGGTATGCCCGGACATGCGCCGGCCGGTTCGAGCGGCCCGCCCGGCGGGCCGGGGTGGCTCTTCCGCACGGTGTGCCTGATATCAGCGGCCCGTCCAGCGCCGCCACGATCAGCAGCACGAGGTCTGCTCCGTGCGCCCGCGCCTCCCACAGCTGGTACGGCTCCACGACGAAGTCCTTGCACAGCACCGGCAGCGTCACCCGCGCCCGTACGGCGGCCAGATCCTCGACCGAGCCACCGAAGCGGCGCCGCTCGGTCAGCACGCTCACCGCGGTGGCCCCGCCCGCCTCGTACTCAGCCGCCAGAGCGCCCGGGTCGGCGATCGGGGCGAGGACGCCTTTGGAAGGGCCGGCCCGCTTCACCTCCGCGATGACATGCAGCCGCCCCTTCTCCCCGAGCAGCTCAGCCGCCGGGAGCGGCGGCGCCGCGGCCCCGGCCAGCTCCCGCATCTCCCGCATCTCCCGCTCGGGGCGGGCCGCACGCCGTACGGCGAGTCCGGCACACCACGCTGCTGACGAGCAACTCCTTCGGCGGGGCGGGCAGGAGCCGGCCCGGGTCGGCGCCTTTCGCGTCGGGGGAGCGGAACCAGTATCAGGTCGCCACCCCGAAGTTGCCCCCGCCGCCGCCCGTGTGTGCCCACCACAGATCGCGCCGTGGGTCGTCCTTCTCACGGGTGGCGACCACCGCACGGGCCGTACCCGACCGGTCGACCACGACGACCTCCACGGCATGGAGATGATCGACCGTCAGGCCGTGGAGCCGGTTGAGGGGGCCGTAGCCGCCCCCGCTTATATGGCCGCAGACGCCCACCGTCGGGCAGGAACCCGCCGGCAGGGCGACGCCCCAGCGCTTGAAGAGCTGCTCGTTGACCTGGCCCAGCCTGGCACCCGCACCCACGGCCAGGGCGCCCAGCCGCGTGTCGTGGGTGATGGAATCGAGGGCGGACAGGTCGATCACGGCACGCACGTCGCGGCCCGACACGAAGTCCTCGAAGCAGTGCCCCCCGCTGCGCACCGCGATCCGGCGGCCCGAGTCGACCGCCTGCTGCACGGCCGCCACGACCTGCCCGGTGGTGCGCGGCACCCTGATCCAGTCCGGTGTGCCGGCCCAGCGCTGATTCACGCCTCTGGAGAGGTCCCCGTACTGCACGCCGTCGGGGCCTATCAGCTGCCCGGCATCGATGTCCGGGCCGCCTCGGCCCTGTGCCGTGGCGGTGGTGGCACCGGCGACACCGGTGGCCGAAGCCGCTCCCAGAAGCACGGTCCTGCCGAGGAGCTGTCGCCTCGTGCTGGTGTTCATCCCTGGTCCTCCCCGGCGGTGCCGGACGTATCGGATGCGTGCGCGAGTGCGCTGCGGTAGACCTCGGGGTCCTCTTGCGCCCCCTCGACGCGCTGCGCACCGCCGAAGACGATGAGGGGGACCCGGGTGACGCCGGCGGAGAGGGCCGCGCCGATCTCGTGGCGGACCTCGGCCAGCCCCTCGTCCGAGGCAAGCAGATCCGTGGCCCGCGCCCGGCCGAAACCGGCCCGCACCGCGCGGTCCTTCAGCAGAGCCGGGTCCGAGACATCACCGTTCTGCGTGAAGTAGGCCGCGAAGAGCAGCTCCTCGAGCCGGCTCTGAACGCTTCGGCCGTACTCGCGCCCCGCGAACCACAGCAGCCGGTGGGCCTGAAGCGTGTTCGCCGCGAAGCCCGTGCGGTTGTGTAAGGCGATGCCGTGCCGGCTGCCCGCCTCGGTCACCTCCTTGCTCATCGTCTCGGCCGCCTCCTGCCCGTACTTGCCCGCCAGCCAGTCGAGCATCGGCATCGGCTCGGCCGGCTGCTCCCCGTCGATCTGGTACGGGTGCAGCACGATGTCGACGTCGTGGCGGCCCGCCGCGGCCAGGCCCAGTTCGAAGGTGCGCTTGGTGATGTAGCACCACGGACAGGAGATGTCCGACCAGATGTCGACCCTCATCGGTGTGTCCCCGTTCCTGCCGCCGCACCCGGCGGCGTCATCGTGTTCACGGTGTTGGCGTCGAAGCCGCCGAGCCGGGCGAAGTCGGCCGAGATGTCCTCCAGTTCGCTGCCCGGGAAGACCTCCCCGATGTCGGAGAACCCCTCTGGCGCCCGCTCGTGCGCCAGGTCGATCACGACCTCCGGGCCCCGCCTGCGTGTGCTGCGCTGGAGGCGGGTGAGCGCCGGAAGTCGTTCGGCCTCGTACGCGGCGAACGCCTGGGCCACCTCGGTGTGCCGGGCCAGGTGTGCGGCCAGCACACGGGCGTCCACGATGGCCTGCGTCGCTCCGTTGGACCCCATCGGGTACATGGCGTGGGCGGCATCGCCGATCAAGGTGACCGCGCCGTGACTCCACCGGGGGAGCGGGTCGCGGTCGACCATGGGATAGATGTACGCCTCGGTCGCCGTACGGATCAACGCGGGCACATCGAGCCAGTCGAAGGCCAGATCGGCGAAGTGCCCGGCGAAGGACTCCGGCGCCACGGAACGATTCCAGTCCGCGTCCTCGAACGCCGCACCCGGCTCGGCCGCCTTGGCGACCGCCCAGTTCATCAGCACCCGGCCGTGGTCGTCGACAGCCGACATCGGGTAGACGACGGCACGGCGCCGGTCGTCACCGGCGATCACCATCGACCGGCCATCCAGGAAGGGCGGCGCCCACGTCGTGCCCCGCCAGACCACCAGACCGTTCCACGGCGGCGGCCCCTCACCGGGACCGAGCACGGAGCGGACCGCGGAGCGGATGCCGTCGGCACCGATCAGCCCGTCCGCGTCCACCGTGGACGTCGTGCCCGCCACGGGGTGACTTGCAGTCACCCGCACACCACCGTGGCTGTGGACGACGTCCTCGACCCGGGTGTCGGTGACGACGGCGTCCGGCCCCAGCCGCTCGCGGACGGCCTCGGCCAGCACCGCCTGGAGCCGACCGCGGTGGATGGAGAGCTGCGGCCACCGGTGGCCTGCGGCCAGGCCCCGCGGTTCGCGCCAGATGAGCTGGCCGTGCCGGTTGTAGTAGCCCAGGTCGCCGGTGGCGACCGAGATATCGGTGAGTCTCGCCAGCAGGCCCAACTCATCCAGCTCCTTCACCGCGTTGGGCAGGATGTTCAGCCCGACGCCGAGCGGACGGATCTCGGGTACGGCCTCCAGGACGCGCACGTCGTCGATGCCCTCGGCGTGCAGGCTGAGCGCGGCGGTCAGACCGCCGATGCCGCCGCCGGCGATGAGGAGTGTCACGCGGTCCTCCCCTGGGCACGTTCGGACTCGCCCCTCGACGCCCCGGCGGCGGGGGGCTGGTGGCCCTGGCGCGCGCCGGTGAGCCGGGCGGTGGTACGGGTCAGGTCGATGATCTGCTTCAGCAGGTCGACACTGGCCCCGCCGCTGCCGACCGGGAAGAGGCGCAGATCGGCGTCGTACGCCTTGCGCGCGATGCCCAGATGGCGGCCGCGGAACACGACGATCACCCGCAGCAGCCGGGCGAGCGCCCCGGCCCCGGCCCGCAGGTCGGGCATCCGGCGCTCGGCCTCGGTCGCGTCGTCCCCGTACGCCTCGACCAGGCGGGACACCACTGACGGCACCCGGGTCCAGTCCTCGTACAGCTCACGCCAGCGTGGCAGGCTGTACGGCACCGAGTCACGCAGGAACTCCTCGTACGCGGGCTCACTGCGGTCCGACGCCCAGATGGCCTGGTCGATCAGCCACAGCGGGACCTGGGCCGCGGCCGGCCCCAGCAGCACCTTTTCCCCGACGGTGATCTCGTCGAAGTAGGCACGCAGTTCCCGTGCGAAGAACTCGGGCGTGACGTTGGCGACCACCATGCCGATCGAGGTCACCATGGTCTCCACATGGTCGGTCAGCTCCTGCATCAGCAGGGCGAACTTCGGGTCGTGGACCTCGGTCTGGCTGAGGACGGCGCACAGCTCGAGGCCCTCGCGCAGATGCGGGAAGACCATCCGGACCGACTCCTGCAGGTACGCCTCCTGCACATCGCCGAGGTACATGCGCTGACGGCCGCCCGAGGGGTTCCAGGTGCAGTAGTGGTGCACGACGTCGCGCGGCACCATGTCGGTGTCGCGCCCCAGGACGCGCAGAACCGGCAGGACTTCGGGGACCAGGGTCAGCGGCTCCGGTCCGTGGCGCTTGATGGAGCCGAGGAACATCCCGAGGTCGCGCATGGCCGCGACGGACTGCTGCGGGTCGAATCCCTCGGCGGTGTCCAGGTGCGGCACGAGCCGGCGCAGACCGGCGACCATGGCCGGCACGTCCGCTCGCGCGTTCTGCTCACGCAGCAGGAAACAGGCCTGGTCGGCGGCCAGCGGGTCGAGGTCCTGGATGGCCGCCACGCGTATGGAACTTCCCATGTCTATGTCGGTGATCATTGTCATCGCTCTCTTCGGCTGTACGGGCCAGGGCTGTGGCACATGGGTACGGCGCGGGCCGGGCACGCCCCAGGGGCGTGCCGCCGCTGCCCGCGTCGGAGTGGTCTGTCAGTGGTCCGTGGAGTTGATCAACGGGTGGTGGGTGGGTCGCCAGGGATGGGCGGGGAGGGTGACCACCGCTCCGGCCGCGGGGAACGCGGCCGTGAAGCCCTCGGTGCACGCGTCCGTCTGCGCCAGGTGGCTGCCGTCCGGTGCGTCGAGCCGGCTCAGCAGGGCGCGGCGCAGCTCCGCGTGGCAGGCGCCGTGCACGGTCAGACCGTGGGCGTGACGCGTGCGGCGGGTGGTGGCGGTCCAGCAGATGTCCTGCGCCCGGTCGTGCCGGCCCGCGCCGTCGGGCGCCAGATGGGTGGCGTACGCCCGGACGAGGTCGTGCAGTGCGGCATGGCTGGGCGCGGTCAGAGTCAGCGGCCAGGGGCCGGCATCCCGCGCCGCGTCGACCGGTGTTCCCGGCGCGTCGAGGCGGGTGAGCACGACGTGGGCGTTGACCCCTGAGATGCTCTGGCCGTTCACCGCGACCGTCGGCCGGCGGTCCGGTGCGCCCAGCGGCTCCATCGCGGTGGGGACGGCCAGCGGGACCCGGGCCCAGTCCACCGCGGGTGACGGTTCGTGGAAGTGCAGGCTGGGCGGGACCTGCCCGTGCTCCAGACACAGGACGGCCTTGATGATCCCGACGACTCCGGCCGCGGCCTCGGTGTGACCGATGTTGCTCTTCGCCGAACCGACGAGGCAGCGGCGTCCGGGGCGACGGCCCTGGGGAAGCACGTCGTTGAGCGCGCCGAGTTCGACGGCGTCGATGCGGGTTCCCGTGCCGTGGGCCTCGACGTAGTCGACCTCCCCGGCGCTGACACCGGCGTCCTCGTACGCCCAGCGCATCGCCCTCGCCTGGCCGGCGCGGGACGGGTCGAGCAACTGGTCCTTGTCCGCACCGTCGTGGCTCAGTGCGCTGCCGAGGATCACCGCGCGCACCCGGTCGCCGTCCGCCAGCGCCCGGTCCAGCCGCTTCAGCACGACCACGGCGACGCCGTCCGAGCGTACGAAACCGTCCGCACCGGCGTCCCCGAAGGCGCAGTGGCCGGCTTCGGACAGCACGCCGGCGCCGGCGAACATACCGGTCGCGTCAGGACCCAGGACCAGATTTGCGCCGCCCGCGACGGCGAGCGCCGACTCGCCTGCCCGTAGGCTCAGGCAGGCCAGGTGCAGGGCGGCCAGCGAGGACGCCTGGGCCGCGTCGACTGTCACGCTCGGGCCGTGCAGTCCGAGGTGGTACGAGAGCCGTCCCGCGAGCATGGACCGCTGATGGGTGCCGGCCAGGCAGCCCAGGTCCAGGGAATCGCCCCGGCCGTCCCGTGTCCGGTCCCAGTTGTCGCCGTGCGCCTGGCCGACGTAGACGGCCGTTCGGGCCGCATTCCACTCGGTGGGCAGGATACCCGCGTCCTCCAGCGCCTCCCAGGCCACCGGCAGCAGCACCCGCTGCTGAGGGTCCATTACTTCGGCATCCTGCGGAGCGATGCCGAAGAAGCCGGCGTCGAACGACTCGACGTCGTCGATGAAGCCCCCGCGCATCGTGTCGTACGCCGGCCCGTCCGCACCAGGAAATCGATTCTTCGGGATGCGGCGGATCGCGTCGGCGCCCCGGCACAGTTGCTTCCACAGAGCCTCCGCCGAGCCGGCGCCAGGCAGTCTGCACCCGATGCCGACCACGGCGACCGGTGCGCCCGACTGCCGTGAGCCGTCTGTCCAGGGCAGCGCGGGGCCACCGAAGTCCGTCATGATTCATCCCCCGTGATTCACATGATCGTTGACGCTGTCCGGCGGGCGGGCACGACATGGTGTCCGCCCGCCGGACGCGTGTCAGGCGGCGCGGCCCGACCAGATGTCCCAGTTCTGCGCCTTGACCCACTCGACCGTGGACGTCAGCTGTACGCCGAGCACACGCTCCGTCGTCGCGGGTTCGGCCGCCAGCAGTTCTTGGTCCCCGGCCGCGACATGGTGGTAGATGCCGGCCACCCCGGCTGCCGACTCCGCGCCGAGCACCTGGCCGAGGCCGGCCTCGAAGTCCTCGACGCCGAGCGGGAGGTAGCGGACCTCGCGTCCCAGTGCGTCGGCGAACGCCGCCGCCAGCTCGGTGCCGGTCAGGACATCGGCGCCGCCGACGTCCACAGCCCGGCCCGCGAGCCCTTCGGCCTCCGCCGCCGCGGCGAGCACCTGAGCCAGATCCGCGTGCGACATCCAGGCCACCCGCTGTTCGGCGGGCAGTGGGTAGGCCAGTACGCCGTCGTTGACGAGCGCCGGGCCGTTCCACGGGCTGAAGAGGTTGTCGAGGTAGACGGGCGGCCGGACCGACACCGTGGGCAGCCCGCTGTCGAAGAACACCTGCTCGGCGAGGCGCCGGGTCTCGAAGCCCGCACGGCTGGTCCGCGACTCCGGCAGGGGGGTGTTGACGTTGTAGACCAGGCGGTTCACCCCGGCCTCGCGGGCGGCTTCGGCGATGTTGCGTGCATAGGCGAGCACGGTGTCCGTCTCGTAGACGAGCGGCAGGGTCACGACCGCGTGCGTGACACCCACGAAGGCGCGGCGCATGTCCTCGGAGCTGCCGAGGTCACCCTTGGCCGGGAGCCAGGCGCGTCCTTCGTCGCCGGCCGGCTTGTCGGTATCGCGTACCAGACCACGCACCTCGTGCCCGCGCGACGCGAGCAGCCGGGCAACGGCCCCGCCCTGGAAGCCGTTGGCCCCGGTGACCAGGTACCGCTTCGGCTGGTCCTCACTCATATGTCGTCTGCCTTTCTGCGTTCATTACTCGTCCGTGCGGCATGGGGCTCGACACGGTGGGGTGCGGCGGCCGCGGCGGGTCGTCCGCCGGGCCGGTTCAGGGGACGGCCGGGTCCCGGTCGGCGCTGCGGTCGGCGTCTACGTCGCCAGGACCCTCCGCGGAGACGGGCACGGCCAGCCGCAGTGTGAGCAGGGCAGCCACCAGAGCGAGGGCGGCGCCGACGAGGAACGCGGCGCTGAACCCCTCGGTCAGTACGACGTCACGCGGCCCGGAGACCGCTTCGGTACGGGCGGCCGCCACGCCGGACAGCAAGGACAGGCCGACCACGGAGCCGAACTGCTGGCTGGTGTTGACCAGCCCTGAGGCGAGTCCCGTCTCGTCGTGTTCGGTGCTGAGCGTCGCCGCGACCGCCGTGGTGACGGAGACCAGCGGCAGGGCGACACCGAGCAGCACACTCGGCGGCAGCACGTCGACGACGAACGAACCCGACGCCGAGAGCATCGACTGCCAGACCAGTCCGGCTGCTACCAGCACGAATCCGGCGCACATCACCGCCCGCAGACCGAACCGGCCGATCAGCCGGTCGGTGCCGGAGGCGACCAGGACGACCACGACCGACAGCGGGAGCAGCCCGAGTCCGCCCATCACGGGCTCGTATCCCAGTACCGCCTGGAGGTAGAGACTGACCAGGAAGAACATTGGGAACAGGGACATCTGCCACATCCCCGCCAGCACATTGGCCAGCCGCAGGGTGCGCCGCCGGAAGATGGCCGGCGGGACGAGCGGATGCCGCACCCGGCGTTCGACCAGGAGGAACGCGGTCAGCAGGACGAGGGCCAGGGCCCCGGTCACCAGCGTGACCGGATCCCGCCACCCGGACTCACCCGCGTTGACGAGGGCGTACGCCAGAAGCGCCAGCCCGCCCGTGACGGACACGGCGCCCGGCAGGTCGAAGCCGCCGCCGTCCCCGGCGCGGTTCCCGGCCGGCAGCAGCCGACGGGCCGGCAGGATCAGCCCGAGCCCCACGACGACGTTCAGCGCGAAGGTGGACTCCCAGCCGAGCCAGCTGGTGAGGACACCGCCGAGCACCGTGCCCGCGGCGCCCCCGGCCCCGGCCATCGCGGCGAAGATGCCGAGCGCCTTGTGGCGTTCCGGACCGTCGTCGAACAGTGACAGCAGCAGGGCGAGCGCGGCGGCGGCCGCCATAGCGGCGCCCATGCCCTGTACGACGCGTGCGGTGATCAGGACCGGGGCGCTGCCCGCCAGCGCGCCCAGCAGTGAGGCGGCGGCCAGCGTACCCAGACCCGTGACGAAGAGCCGACGCCGGCCGAGCAGGTCCGCCGCCCGGCCGCTGAGCAGCAGCAGTCCTCCGAAGGAGACCAGATAGGCGTTGGCCACCCAGGAGAGTTCGGCGGGCGAGATGCCGAGGTCACTGCCGATCGACGGCGCCGCGACGTTGATGATCGAGGTATCGAGGATCAGCACGAACTGCGTGCAGGCGAGCAGCGCGAGTGCCCTCCAGCGGTCAGGCGCTGCCATCGGTCGTCCCCCGTCCGAGGGGCTGTTCGTCGAGTTGGTAGCCGTCCAGGCAGGACTGGGTGAAGGCCGCGAGCAGATCCGGGTTGCCGTCCCGCACGATGCCCGGCAGGTAGACGTGCGGAGCGCCGTGGTAGAAGCGCTCGTACTGCTCGTGCCGTGATGCGAACTCCGAGCCGAGGGCGTCCCAGGCCAGCTTCATCAGCTTGATCCGCTGTTCGGCCGGGTGCCCCGGTGAACGGACGTATTTGGCGACGAGCGGCCCGAGTTCGGGGTGAGCCAGGTCATATCCGGAGGCGGGCAGCTGAATCAGCCCGCCGCCCGACAGCATCTTGATCTCGGCGAGCACCTTCGGGTAGAGGTCTCCCGCCATGGCGCGATGGGCGGAGGCGATCTCGCGGTTGATCTGGACGACGCCGCCCGAGCCCGGGACCTCCTCGTGCGCGGCTTCGGCCGCCAGCACCATCGACTTGGCGATGTTGAGCCAGCCGATGAGCCGGCCCAACTGCATGCGCACGGGCGGCAGGTCGTAGGTGTTGTTCGCCCGGGCGATCAGGATGGCGAGCCCGGTGAGGAACTCCAGCTTGGTCCAGAACCGGGTGGCGGCCTGGTGGACGAAGTTGTTGTACGCCGGGGTGAGCCACCACATCCCGAACGTCGACTCGACATTGCGGTAGGTGAGGACGTTCTCCCACGGTACGAAGACGTCGTCGCACACGAGCAGCGCGTCGTTCTCGTCGAAGCGAGAGGAGAGCGGGTTGTCGAACACGCTCCGTGCCGAAGCTTCGTAGGAGGCGCGGGAGATGAACTTGAGCCCGGGGGTGTTCACGGGAATGGAGAAACACAGGGCGTAGTCGATGTCCTGCGGGGCCAGCGGCTCGATGGTGCCGACGATGATCTCGTCGCCGAAGACCGCGGCCGTGCCGATCATCTTCGCCCCGCGGACGACGATGCCGCCGTCGAGTTCCTTCACCACCCGGACGAAGAGGTCGTTCTCCTCCTGCTCCACCGCAGACTTCGTACGGTCGATCTGCGGGTTGGTGATGGTGAACGACTGGTACAGGTTGCCCTGCGCCATCCGGCGGTAGTACGCGTCGAGATTGGAACGGCCGTCGAACTCCGGGCCGGCGAAGACATCCGGGGCGCTGACGAATCCGGCGATCCCGGCGGCCATGTAGTCGGGGGAGCGGCCGAGGAATCCGAAGCTGGCTTCCGACCAGGTCTTGAATCCGCCTCGGCGCGCGACCAGTTCGGCATGCGAGCGCGGGGCGTGGAACGCGCGGAGCACCGGCTGCTCGGCGCCCTCCGGCCGCACGGTGAGCGCGTCCCGGTGCTCACCCCTGTGCGCCATGTCGTACAGGTGCGCGATGGAGCGTGCGGTGTTACGGAAGGCGGGGTGCTCGGTGATGTCGTCCACCTGCTGACCGTCTATCCAGACGGCCCGCCCGTCGCGCAGTGCGTCGAGGTAGTCCTGGCCGCTGCGGTTCATATCTCTCCTGAATCAGAAGGGTGCGATGCGTGAGGGTGCGCAGAAGGTGGATCCGGGGAACGCCCGGATCAGCCGGCGACAGCTCCGCGCGATGTGCGTATGCCGCGGTCGCCGCGGACGGCGTACGGGGAGGGCCGGTTGACGCTCGGCCGGTCCGATCCGGCGGCGCGGGCGTACGAGGCGGCCACCTGGGCCAGGTCCGCCGACGGCAGGGGCCGCCGGGGCCGGCCGGCCCCGGCGAGGGCATGCCTGTGCGCCATGTCGATGACGACCTCGGGTCCCTTTGCCCGGTTCAGCACCTGGAGCCTGTTCATCGCGGGCCGCCGCCGCCGGTCGTACGCCTCCAGGGCGCGGACGGGGTCCGGATCAGCGGCGAGCGCGTGGGCCAGGGTGCGGGCGTCGACGACGCACTGCGTGGTGGCGTTCGAACCCATCGGGGCCATCGCGTGGGCGGCGTCGCCCAGCAGCGTGACCCGCCCGAAGGACCACCGGGGGAGGGGATCGCGGTCGATCATGGGGAACTCCCGCACCCGCTCCTGACCGGTCAGCACCTCGGCCAGCGAGAGATCTCCGCAACGCCAGTCGGGCACGGGGCCGGCCATGGTTTCGGTGATTCGGGCGTCGCCCGATGCGACCGGCTCCCGGGACACGGCCCAGTTCACCGGCACCCTGCCGTCGTCATCGGGCCGGTCGGCGAGCGGGTAGACGACGGCCTTCCAGTCGCCGTCACCCATCACGACCATGGAGCGCCCGCCCAGGAACGGACGGCAGCGGGACACTCCCCGCCACACCACCGAACCGCTGGTCGGCGGCGGTCCTTCCTTCGGGTAGAGCAGGCCGCGCACGGCGGAATGGATGCCGTCGCAGCCGATCAGCACATCGGCGCGGAGCTCCGTCGGGAGAGTTTCCTCCCGGTGCGAGAGCCCGATCCGCAGCTCAGGGCCTTCGAGCCCGTCGAACGAGCAGAGCCGGGCGTCCACGGTGATGGCGTCCGCACCCAGCCGGTCACGTACGGCTTGTGCCAGGATCATCTGGAGGGTGCCGCGGTGCACGGCGAGCTGGGGCCAGTCGCAGCCGGCCGGCACCCCACGGGACTCGGCCCAGATCTCTTCGCCGAGATGGGTGAGATATCCGAGCCGCTCGATCGGTACGGAGGCCGCCGCCAGACTGTCGTACAGCCCGAGGGCATGGAGCTCGCGGACGGCGTTCGGCAGCAGGTTCACACCGGCTCCCATGGGGCGGATGGCGGGTGCCGCCTCCACCACGCGTACAGCCGTGAAGCCGGCGGCATGGAGACACAGCGCTGTCGTCAGCCCGCCGATACCACCTCCGGCGATCACGATGTTCATGGAAGAGTCCCCCCGTTTGGTCCTCTGTGCTTTCCCCGGCTGTCCCCCCGGACGGCTCAGTACAACTGTCCGACAGGTTGGGGGCTACGATCAATTAGCCACCAACCGTCCTGGTTTAAGGATCGTCCGTGACTGATGATGTGCTGGGTGAGTTGCTGCGGCCTCTGCGGCTCAGCGACATCTTCTACAGTCGGTGGCAGGCAGGCGGCGAATGGGGCGTCCAGGGGGAGGACGACTCCTGCGCGGTGCTGCACTACATGCTGAGCAACGAATGCTTCATCGACTTCCGGGACGGCTCGCCGCCCACCCGCCTGCGCGCGGGCGATCTCGCGGTCTTCCCCTACGGCACCGCGCACAGCTTCACCAGCCGGCCGGACGCGGCCGAGGCTCAGTCGTTGAAATCCGTACTGCCGAAACGTACACCCGGGTCCTCGGACGTGGTGACGATCGGCAGCGAACCGTCCGACACCGAAATGCTGTGCGCGAGCCTGCGCTACGACAGAACCGCCGAGCCTGCGCTGTACCGAGCCCTGCCCCGGATGATCGTCCTGTGCCGGGACATGCTCACCGAGGAACCGGTGCTCCACGGCACCCTGCGCTCCCTCGCGTCGGAGATCGCGCGCACGTCCCCCGGCTCCGGACTGGTCGTCCTGCGCGCCTTCGAAATGGTCTTCGTCCTGGCCCTGCGTACCGCCCTGGAACGGCTCACGGAACTCTCCCCCGCCCTCCAGGCCCTGCGCCACCCCGGCATCAGCGCGTCCCTGGTGGCCATCTACCGGGACTACGACCGTCCCTGGACGGTCGAGGCGCTGGCCCGCGAGGCAGGCATGTCACGCTCCGTGTTCTCCGAGACCTTCAAGGCGCTCGTCGGCGATTCACCCGCCCGCCACCTGACGGCACGCCGGCTCCAAGAGGCCCGGGTGCTGCTCTCGGACGGCTCGGTGGCCCTGGGCGACATCGCGGCCCGGATCGGATATCAGAGCAATGTCGGCTTCCACCTGGCCTTCCGCCGTGAGTTCGACACCACGCCGGGTGCCTACCGTCTGGCGCTCAAGACCTCGGCCTCGGATGAAAGCGAACCGGGCGTCACACGCCCACGCCCGAGCCCCGCCCACCCCCGGCCGTGACGCTCGCTCGACGCTCCGGACGCCCGCAGGCGAGACAACGAGCCGAGAAACAGACCCTGACCTGGCCTTTTCCGAGACCTGCTCAGGCCGACACCTTTTCGATGACGCACCATGTGGAGTGCGTCGCGATCCTTGAGCCCGCTGACAAGGGCGCCTGACCTGCGGGTTTATAGCTCGGGTGGGTTGCTTGATCTGTTGCCCTCCGTGGAACGGGTCGAGCGGACAGATCGCCTCCTGGAGGTGGCTTGACCTGCGACTTCATGGTGGAAACGACTACGGCGGCGGCGATGTCAGGGTCTCGTTCGGAGATTCTTGACGCTCGGATGACGCTTGCTCCCGGCCGCCCTTCGCCCGCTCCCCGGGCTCGTGCCCCAGATGATCGGTGAGCTCGCCCTCCAGCGCGGACTCCAGCACCCGCTTGGTCAGCTGCTGCAGCAGACCGCCCTCTCCGGTCAGCTTCACCCCGCCGGCCTGATCCCGGGCCACCAGCTCGGCAACCAGCCCGTCATCCACAGCGTTCGTCGCGTCCAAGGTGGCCTTCCCGGCCTCGATATCACTCGTCACGTCAGTCATCAACTGTCGCTTCCAGCCCGGGAGTTACGCCACTCACCGTACAGACCCGCCAGTGGCATGGCCCAGGTCTGCGCGATGAAGGTTATCCCGGTTTGCGGCTACCAGGAACGCTTCGCTGTAACTGTCGCATACTTCCGGAATGTCCAAGGCTCGGGGCTGTCCGGCCACCGGCGCTACTCCACCAAGTGGCGCGCCTATTGCACCAACAAACACTGCAAACTGCGCTTCAGCTAGAAACTCCGGAAAACTCCGAGATCCAACAAAGCCGGAAAGGAGAGACCAGATGCCAGGAAGACGCTACTGGCCGCTCATCGTCCTGATCGAAACTCTTGCCTTCTGTATCGTGGGCTACAACCTCAACGACGGCAGCCCGAGCATCCCATGGGCCCTCGCCGGCCTGGCCTGCGGCCTGCTGACAGTCCTCATAATCAGTAGACTCCAGAAGAGGGTTCTGGCACACATTCCGTGACGACGATCAACGGGTTCTGCCACGGTGACGTACCGTCATCTGGGACGGCCCTGTTCTCCCGAAGCTGCCGCGAAGTGACAAGTAACTCAGCGTGTCGTTAGGGCCTTGGTTGACACCGGCTTCAAGAACGCCGTCGTCGAGCATGGAGCGAACCTCGGAATCGACGTCGAAGTCGTCAACAGAAAACCCGAAGTTCGCGGCTTCCATGTCGTCAAAAGACGCTGGGTGGTAGAGCGGAGTATCGGTTGGATCATGATGCACCGCCGACTCGCCCGCGACTACGAGACCCTCGCCGCCAGCTCCGAAGCCATGATCCACATCGCCTCGATCGACAACCTCGCCAAGCGCATAACGGACGAGACCACACCAACCTGGCGAGGAACCTACTAGGCCATAAGGGGCGATCATCTCAAATCAAACGCCCTCTGAGACCTCGCCGATCCGTGCGGCGGCGCACGCGGCGAAGAGGACCACGTCTTCCCAGCCGCGGTACTGGTCGTGGGAGGCGGCCACGAGCGCGTCGGCCAGTGCGACCAGGGCCTCCCAGTCGGGCAGGGCCAGCGCGCGTGGGTCGAGGAGTTCGTCCTCGGCCTGGTTGTAGAGCTTCTGCCAGCCGGTGACGCGTGCCGGGTTGACCTTGATGATGCCGTCTCGGACTGCCTGCTCCATGACACGGACCAGGACGGCGATGGTGTTCCTCACGGTTGAGCGGCTGTGCTCGTCGGCGATCCAGTTCTGCACGGTGCGGTCGACGACGCCATTGAGCCTTTTCCAACCTCACGTTGATGCGTGATGAAGGACGAGGACGGCCTTCACGATGTCGGTGATCCGGTTGGTGCTGCAGCGGAGCTTCCGCAGGAGGCGCCAGCCCTTGAGAGTCGCCATGGCCTGCTCGCCGAGGCAGCGGATCTTGGCGTGGCTGCTGTTGTGCCGGCGCTTCCATTGCTTCAGGCGGCGGCCCCGGAACGGGACCCGGACGGGTCCGCCGGCTCCTTGGTATGCCTTGTCAGCCCAGCACTTGAGCCGCGCATGGGTGAGTGCGTCGACGATGCCGTGAGTACGGGCGGCGGTCAGGTCGTGCGTGGAACCCGGAAGTGCGGGCGAGACCCACAGCAGCCGTCCGAACGGATCGGTCAGGACCTGGACGATCAGGCCGTGACGTTTGTGCTTGCCGGCGTCGTACGGGGCGTCGGCGGCAATCCGGTCGATCGGCAGGAGCGTTCCGTCGAGGATCACGAAGGCCAGTCGACTCGCGGTCCGCATGACCTCGGCCAAGCTCGGCGCGAGCGCGGCCAGGACCTCTATCGCCTCGCGAATGTAGCGGTAGACCGTCGCGACCCCGATGCCGAACCCGGCGGCGAGTTGTGCGTAGGTGTTGCCGCAGCGCAGGTGGGCCAGGACCAGCAGGGCCTGACGGCCCGGCGTGATGCGCCGCCATCGGGTACCGATCTCGCGACGGCGAGCAGCCAGATGCTGGGCGAGGTCACGCAGGTGCGCGCTGGACAGATCGATCGCCGATGGGTAGACAAGCACACGAAGCTTCTGGTCGGCACGGGTGATCTTGGTCGTGAACCCGTCTACCAGGAGCTTCTTCAATCCGTACAGCCCGCTAACCGCCGCCCCACACCAGCAGGTTGAAAAGGCTCAGTGATCACTTTCCGGAAGACTTGCCCCGAGTCCAGGCCTGAGCCATGGCCTGGGCGACGACCGGACCGAGGCGCCGAGTGGTGACCTGGTCAATTTCATCGAAATTTTCCGTGTACCGCTTCGTGAAGGACCCGAAAAGCCTCCGCAGAGCGAGACCTGCGATTCCAAGAAGAACCATTGTCGCTGAAATGACCAGCAAAAGCACATCGGAGGTGTTTCTGACGAGGGTGTTCCAGTAGCCGAGGTCCGAGGGAAGGGCGACTGTGCCGGTATCCTTCGGGTCATACACGACTGTCATGGTGTAGCCGTCCCTGACCTGATGTGTCTTGAATGCCAGCGGCGATTCAATGGAATGCCCGCCGGATGAGGTGAAGCGTACCCAGCAGGTGACAGACAACTCACCACCGTTTTCGTCGTGGAGGGCCTGTTGGCATCTCGTGACGGTCGCGTGGGTCTGAATCCCACGACTCTTCAAGGCGGATGTCACCTTGGAGTGGTTCGGTAGGGCGAACACCATGATCGTGACGAAAGCGCAAAGGCCCACAGTGATCACGGAGATGGACGTGATCGTGAGGTATCTGAGCAGATCGCGTGGATGTGCGGGCTTCGTGCTCATCGGCTCCCTGACGTGATTGGAATCAGTCGATACGGGTCTACCCCGTCCCTCGTCGGCGTGATCGCTTCGTACCGGGCCACTTGGCCACCGGCAGCTCTCCCGTCCGTCGGCGGAGGTGTGTCCGTGCTCCTCAAGCAGGTGGAACAGTCAGGATCCGGACGACGAGCAACGGGTCGTCAACGAGGCGGACTTGCTGGAAGCGGCTTCCGCTGCGTGGGCTGCTCCCTGCTGGGCCCCTGTCGTGGGATCGTGCCGCCAAGGACAGTGACATCGTAGGCCGCGACGATTTTCGGCGTCGGTCAAGCATCGCCTTCTCCGGCCGCGCGGCGTGGGGATGACGACGGAGGAGTCCGCCCAGCGCAAGGCGTTGAGGAAGGAGAACGCCGAACTCAAGCGGGCCAACGAGATCCTGAAGGCCGCGGCAAGTTTCTTCGCGGCCGAGCTCGACCGGCCACACACGCTCGTAGCGTTCATCGACGAGCACCGGGACCGCTTCGGCGGCGTCGAGCCGATCTGCAGGACGCTCACCGAGCACGACTGCAAGATCGCCCCTTCCACCTACTACGCCCACAAGAAGCGCCTCGCTACCCCCTCCGCCCGTTCCATGCGCGATGAGGAACTCAAGGAGCGGACCCAGGAGGTCTACACGTCCAACTACCGTGTCTGCGGAGCCCGGAAGATCTGGCGCGAGCTGAACCGGCAGGGGCATGCGGTGGCCCGCTGCACCGTCGAGCGCCTCATGCGCGAGATCGGCATCACCGGCGCCGTCCGCGGCAAAAAGGTGATCACCACGCTCCTGGATCCGGCCGCCGAGCGGGCCCCGGACCTCCTCGACCGCGACTTCGTCGCCGGCGCACCCAACCGCTGCTGGGTCGCCGACTTCACGCACGTCGCCACCTGGAGCGGGGTCGTCCACGTCGCCTTCGTCGTGGACACCTTCTCCCGTCGCATCGTCGGCTGGTCCGCCGCTGCCACCAAGGAGACCAGGCTCGTCCTGGACGCCCTGGAGATGGCGCTGTGGCAGCGCGACCGGGACGGATTCCCGTACATGCAGGGCGAGTTGATACATCACTCGGATGCGGGATCGCCATACACATCGTTCGCGCCGGCCGAGCATCTGGACCGAGCAGGGATCGCGGCATCGATCGGTTCGGTCGGCGACGCCTACGACAACGCCCTGATGGAATCGACGATCGGCCTGTTCAAAACGGAACTGATCAAACCCGGCCGGCCCTGGAAGACGCTCTCCCAGGGCGAGCTCGCCACCGCCGAGTGGATCGACTGGTACTGCCACCGCCGACTCCACGGTGAGATAGGCCACGTCCCGCCCGTCGAGTACGAGACCAGCCACTACATGGAATCCACGAAACCCCAGGTCACAACCTCAATCTGAGATCTCTACCGAACCCGGGGCGGTTCATTTCTAGCCGTAGATCAGTTCTTGACTGGGTGGCGGCATGTCTCGACGCGGCCGAAGCACGCTCCGAGCGGCGGGGCAGTTGAGGGCCGTCTGCGGTGGCGACCCAGCCGTCCCCGGCTCCAGATCGTGCCCCCTGCCTCGGTACAGTGCGTCGCGTGAGCGACGTGTATGAGTTGGTGGTGACGGTCGATCTGCGGGACGAGATCTCCGACCAGGAACTCGCCGAGTTGCGCTGGCATCTGGGAATCGGTCAACAGCCCGAGCGACTGTCCACCGTGACCGAGTTCCCCTTCGTGGTCATCGGCGACTCGGGGGATCCGGTGGTCGTGGACGAGCCTCGTCCACTGCTGGCGGCGAGTGGCGCTGCCTCGCTGGTGGGCGGCGTGCTCTGCTCGGCGCCGGCCAGTCGTGCGGACCTGCCCCGGACGGGCTGGTCGGTGACCTCGCGGCAGGAGATTCACCCCGACGACTTCGACATCGTCGGCGAACTGCTCAGCTGGCTGGCCGTCCGGGTGCGCAGCACTCACTTGAGCGCGGACAATGCCGCGATCCGAATCGGCTGCATAAGGTTCCACGAATCCCTGACGCCACACGTGCTTGAAGTAGAGAACGGGCTGGTCGACTGGCCGACCTAGGACTGCCTCAGGCAGGCTGGCCGGCGTCACTCAGAAGCGCATGTCCCAGGAATGGAAACAACAGGCCTGCCACCACGCCGGTTTGGGGACCCGACCCGGCCATCGGCTTCGGCGCGACGATCCCGCCGCAGACCGGGGTCGAGTGGGACGAGGCGAAGCCCGTCCGGACCTTTGACCATCACGACCGCCCTGCGAAGGGCCGGCACGGGGTGGGGCCAAACGCGCCGGGCCCCGGCCCGAGAGCGTCCGGGGAGCGGTGGCCCGGCCGGTCTGCCGTGTCGGGCTCGGGCCGTATGTTCCCTCGATGGCGCCCCGGGCCCATTAGGCTGCAATGAATCGGATCAAAGCCATATAAATATGCGCGAACAGGCGCGATGCCCACGGGAGGCATGATGAGTCAGCAGCCGGTCCTCCTGCCCTATGCCGATCCGGCCTTCGTGGCGGACCCCTTTCCGTTCTACCGGCAACTGCGCCAGGAGGGCCCGGTGCGGCGCGCCGTCATCGCCGGGGGCCTGGAAGCCTGGCTGGTCACTCGGTACGAAGACGGCCTCGCGGCCCTGTCCCACCCACAACTGAGCAGCGACGTGCGTGATGCGTCGGATCCCCGGTTCGCCGAACGGCTGCCCACCACCGACCGCGAGTCCGTACTGCGCAACATGCTCCGCTCCGATCCGCCCGACCACACACGTCTGCGCCGACTGGTCTCCCGGGCGTTCACCGCGCACAGGGTGGCGGAGCTGCGGCCCCGCGTCCAGGAGATCGCCGACCGACTGCTCGACGAGATCGCGCCGGCCGGTCGCGCCGACCTCATCGAGAGCTACGCCCTGCCGCTCCCGGTCACCGTGATCAGCGAACTGCTCGGGGTGCCCGTGACCGACCGGCACGACTTCCAGCAGTGGACCGACGACATGGTTCTGAGAGGGACCGAACCACCGGACCCGGCCCGGGTGGACGGGGCGTGGCGCCGGATGCGCTCGTACCTGACCGGGCTTCTGGAGGCCAAACGCGCCCGGCCCGGGGATGATCTGCTCAGCGCACTGGTCGTCGCCCGGGACGAGGAGCAGCGGCTGGACGAGGACGAACTGATCGCCATGGCCTTCCTGCTGTTGGTGGCCGGTTACATCACCACGGTCAATCTCATCGGCAGTGGCATCGCAGCGCTGCTCGCCCACCCCGAACAGTTGAGGATGCTGCGGGACGACCCGGCGCTGCTGCCCGGCGCGATCGAGGAGTTCCTGCGCTACGACGGACCGGTCAACCCCGGCATCGCCCGGTTCGCGCGCGAGGACGTCACCCTCGCCGGGGTGGACATCCCGCGCGGTGCGACCGTGCTGATCGCCTCCGCCATCGCCGACCGCGACCCCCAGCAATTCCCGGACCCCGACCGCCTCGACATCGCCCGCGGGGACAACGCGCACCTCGCGTTCGGGCACGGCATCCACTACTGCCTGGGTGCCCCGCTGGCCCGGCTCGAAGGCCAGATCGCCGTCGGCACCGTCCTGCGCCGCCTTCCGCGCCTCGCCCTGGCGGTGCCGCCCGGCGAACTGCGGTGGCGGCCGGGCGGCCTGCGCGGCCCGGAACACCTGCCGGTCACGTTCACTGCAGGTGCCCCGGCCTGAGGCGGGCGGCTGCCCCTGAGCAGGGGACAGCCCACCGGGCGCGCTGCGCATCCCCGGCTCAGCTCGATCGTGCGAGCCGGAACCCCAGGTCGTCGATGCGAAAGGTCGGGTGACTCTTGCGGCGGCAGGACGCCCGGCACCCTCGGGGGCGGTCGTACGCGCCGCCACCACGGAAGACACGGTACGGGCCGTAGACACTGGGATCGTAGACGTCCCAGCACCACTCCCACACGTTGCCGATCATGTCGTGGAGCCCCCACGCGTTCGGTGTCCTCGTCGCGACATCGTGCACCGTGCCGCCGGAGTTGCCGCGGTGCCAGGCGATCTCGTCCAGCTCTCCGTAGCGGACGTCGGACGTCCCGGCCCTGCACGCGTACTCCCACTCCGCCTCGGACGGGAGGCGGTAGCCGTCGGCCTCCCAGTCACAGACCACGTCCTGCCCGTCGGGATCGTCACCGATCGCGTAGCAGGGTTCGAGACCCGTCGCTCGCGAGAGCAGATTGCAGAATCCCACGGCCTCCTTCCAGGAAACCTCCGTCACCGGCGCCCGCAGGCCCGCGGAGCTCGCGGGCACCTCGCCCCGGACAGCCAGGTACAACTCGGTGGTCACGGGATACGGCGCCAGCCGGAAGGCTCCGACCGCGACCTCCCAGTTCGCCCTGGTGCCCTCGTCCCGCAGGACGATCTCCCCGGCAGGGATGGCCCTCATGTCCTCGGCGACCACCTGTCGAAGTACGACCGACCGGCACATGGGGAGTGGCGTCGCGGGGCTGGGCACGCACATCTGCGGTGTTGTCGTTTCGACAACTTCCCCATAGCCCGAAAGGCACGGGAGGGGCCTCTCCGCGTTGCCTCCCTCCTCCGCCTCGCAGCTGCACGCACCCAGTCCCCGCTCCTTCTCCCACCCTCCATGTGCCGGTCGGCCCAAGGCTTCAGGGCTCATCGCTGCTCCTCATACGCTCCCGCGCCTCCGACCGACGTACTGCTGACCCGGCAGCGGTACGGGATACCGGTCCGGGCTTCCGGACTGTCGAACAAGTGACGATACCGATCACAACGCAGTGCTGCCGGGGTGGACCGGGGGACGGCCGCCGTGCCCGGCTCCCAGGCCGACCGAACCGCTCTCGGCCGGGGTGCCGCACCGAGTGCGGCTGGTGAGCGGCGCGCGGTCGAGGCCGTGGGAGCCACCGCCGAGACCGGTCCGCCCGCCCTGCTCACCGGGGCGCCGAGGCGGGAATGTCAGAGCGCGTGGTCGCGGCCGTCCCGTGGGGCGAAGGCCGGTAGAGCGTCCTCGTTCGTAGCGCGGGCGTGCAGGAAGTAGTCGGCGCACTCGGAGGTTTCGGGGTAGCCGGAGTCCTGCCCGGTCTGCGCCGACGCGGTCCCGGCGTCGAACTCCGTGGTGCGCAGTTCGACGCCCGGCCCGAGAACGGTCCCATGGGCTCCCGCGCGTTCGCCTGACGGGTGGCCGCCGCGGACCGGGGTGTCTGCCGCGCGCCGGTGGCCCGCGGGGACCGGACAGGGGCGGCCACCGCCCGCAGGCGGTCGAGTGCGCCCCGCGCCCCGTCCGTGGATGTCCCGCGCTACGGGAGCAGAGACCCGTCGCCCACCCCAACGGGCCCACGCTCACCGACGACGTCGCCCCGGTCCGTTCGGCCCTGCCGATTCGGCGCTGTCAGCCCCGTGGCGCCACGGGCCCCGGGGCCGAGCGGGACCCGATCCGTCGGTGCGGCATATGCGGACATTATGGTTAATACGTTCAATTCTGGGATCCTGGAGGGGTGCGACAGGGAGTGCAGGTGCAGGAGAGTCGGCGCACAGCGGCGTGGGCGGGCTGGCTGCTCGTCGCACCGGCGCTGGTGGCGGGTGTGCTGCTGAACGTCCTCGCGCCCCAGCCGTACATGGGGCTTCCGCTGCTGGCCGCGGCGCCGCTGATCGCCGGAGCGATGCTGTCGTTCCGGGCGGGGGTTCTCGTCGCGAGCCTCGCCTGCGGGGTGTCGCTGGCGCTGGACCTCGTCCGGGGGCGTTCCGCCGCGGCGAGTTTCGTCGATCTGGCCGTGGTCGGCCTCATCGGGATTCTGGCCCTCGCGGTCAACCTGCTGTTGCAGCGTCAGGGGCGGGATCTCGCGCGGGCTCGGGTCATCGCCGAGGCCGTGCAACTGGCGGTGCTGCCGGACCCGCCGTCGCGGGCGGGGCCGCTGGCCGTCGCCGCCGGGTACACCGCCGCACAGGCAGAGGCGAGGATCGGTGGCGACCTCTTCGCCGTGCAGGAGACCCCCTACGGGGTGCGCATGATCATCGGGGATGTGAAGGGCAAGGGAGTCCAGGCGGTCGCAGCCGTCTCGGTGACGATCGGGGCGTTCCGTCAGGAGGCCGAGAACGCCCCCACGCTGGCCGAACTGGCCCAGCGCTTGGACGACGCGCTGAGCAGGGAGTCGAGCCGCAGCGGAAGCGAGACGTCCGGGGAGGACTTCACCACGGCCGTGCTGGCCGAAGTGCCCGGCGACGGCGAGCTGCTGCGCCTGGTCAACCGCGGCCATCCGGGCCCGTACCTGATCCACGACGGTGCGGTCGCACGGCTCGACGCCACGCGTCCGCAGTTGCCTCTCGGCATGGGGCTGGGCGTGGTGGCCACGCCGGACGGTGACACCCTCACCGATGTCTTCCCGCTGCCGTCCGGCGCGCTGCTGCTCCTGATCACCGACGGTGTCACGGAGGCGCGCAATCGCACGGGCACCTTCTACGACCCGTGTGCGTCCACCATCCTCACCGGCACCTGCTTCAGGGATCCCGACGACCTGGTCCACGCGGTGACCGCGGATGTCGCCCGCTGGACCTCCGACGGCCACCAGGACGACATGGCCATCCTCGTCGTCGCCCGGCGCCGCGGTCACCGGCTCGGCTGAGGTCTCTTCGTTTCGATCAGGCCCGGTCGGTGAGCGGCGCCGGGGCACGTGAGCCCGGAGTGATCCGAACGCAAGACGTCGGCCGTGGTCACGAGGCGTCATCGGCGGCGGAGACGGTCAGCCGGTGCGCCGGAGGGTGTTCGATCGAGAGATCCGGGCGCCAGGCCGCGAGCACCTGCGCCGAGGGACCGAACAACGGCCCCGGCAGCGCGTCGAGTGCGGTCCACTGCCAGGTGCTGATCAGATGGGGCTCGGTCACCCGAGGGTGCCCCGACTCCAGGGTCACCACGGCCGCCATCGACACACGGTTGATCCCCGCCACCACGTCATGAAGCATGGCGAACACTCTCACGCCGGACACATCGACCTCCAGGCCCGTCTCCTCGCGGAGCTCACGGACGGCGGCAGCGGCGATGGACTCATGGGTCGGGTCGACCTTGCCGCCGGGGAGTTCCCAGGTGCCGCTGTGGTGTCTGCCGAGCAGCACGCGCCCCTGGGCGTCCTGCACGATGACGCCCACGCCGAGCGCCGCCTGCGCCAGCGGCGGACGGGAGTTGCGGGGGAGGGCTTCGTCGGGGGCGGTGTCCATGGTGCTCCTCGGGGGTCGGCGTGGGGTGTTGCGGGCGCGGGGCCCCGGCACTCCGGTGTACGTGGAAGGAAGCCTACGGACCACCGTTCGTTCGCGACGGCCGGCAACGGCTCCGCCCGGTGAGCCCGTCCTGCCCGCTCGCGTACCGGCCCGGCCGGGCCGGCTCCCGGGCCCGCTCGGAGCGGGTGCCCGCGCCGAGTGCGGCGCCCCGGCCGGAGCGCCACCGGCTGCCGGAGGTCGCGGGATCGTCACCGGGGCCGGACCGACGCCCGACAGCTCTTCGGGGGGCACCGGCACGGCAACCGCCTCCGTCAGGTGTGTGGTTCGGGTCGTCAGACTGTCAGCCGCAGCGAATTCTCCGAGATGCCCAGTCGGACCGTCTGCCCCCAGGTCAGGTTCAGCGCGTCTGTCTCCATTCCGTCGCCGAAGGCCACCACCCGGTCGGACTCGACGGTGAGCCTCAGCCCCTGTCCGCGCCCCAGTTCGCCCGCGACCAGCGAGGTACCGGTCGCGGGCGACGGCCAGGCCTCGCGGACGAACCACAGCAGCCGGGGATCGGTGGGCGCCGGGAGCGGCAGGGCGCTGTGGCGTTCCTGCCACAGTGAGCGGAGCCAGCCCGTGGCGCCGGTGCCCGTGCCGACCAGGACACCGGACGAGGCCTGCGGTTCGGTGGCGGCGTCGGGCGCGTCGGGGCCGATCCGGTAACGGGCGGTCTGGTGGCCGGGCGGACCGAGATAGATCTCGTTCAGGGCGAGCAGGCGCTGGGTGTCGTCGGCGACCGCCTCGACCATGGTGAGTTCGTCCGCCGCGCCGTCGGGGGACGCGGCCGCCCGGAGCAGGCCGGCCGCGTCCGAGGGACGGTGGCGTACCAGTACCCCCGGATTGCGTCCGGGGTCGGTGTCGATGCCCACGACGGGCTGCCCGGACAGGTACTTGGCGACGTTGGCGACCAGTCCGTCCTGCCCGACGACGACCACCACGTCCTCGGGCGCGAACAGGAAGCGGTCGAGATCGGCGCGCTCCACCCGCGACTGCCGCCACTGGAGCGGTACGGCTGCCGCCACATCGGCGAGCGCCTGGTGGGTGTGTCGGTGCCGCCGGGCCACCTCGTCGATGGATCGGCCGCGGCTGGAGAGGAAGAACGCGGCCTGGCCGTGCGTGCCGTGCCGGGCCAGCAACTCCTCGTACTCCGTGGTGCGGTGGACCAGGACCGCGCGCGGGGCGAGGCTCATGGCCGGGGCTCGGGACCGGTCCTGCCGAGCTTGCTGAGCAGGCCGGTGAGGACATCGGGGGAGAGGGTGAGGCTGTCGATGCGGGGCAGGTTCTCCGCCAGTCTCGTCGCTGCCATGGCGTGCAGGGTCGCGGCGTCCACCTCGCCGTGCACCCGCAGCCAGGCCGCCTGGGACTCCGCGCGTGCGGCGCCGACCTCGCGTGCGGCCTCGGCCTCGGCCCGTGCCAGGCGTACCTTGCGTGCCGCCTCCGCCTCGGCGCGCACCTTGTCGGCCGCCGCGTTCTCCTCGGCCTCGCGCCGGGAGTTGGTGCCGCGCTGCTCGACCAACTGCTCCTCGCGGCGGGCGAGTTCGATCTGGCTGGCCAGTTCGTTCTCGGCGATGGTCCGTTCCCGTTCCACGGCGACGGCGCGGCGCTCATAGGTGGCCCGGTCGGCCTCCTGCTGGATCTGCTCGCGGGCAGGGGTGCGCAGGGCTCGCTCCACCTCGGCCTCGGGACGGATGGCGACCACCCGCACCGCGACCACATCGATGCCGGTGACGGGCAGCCGGGGTTCCGCGGCGAGCCCGGCCGCGACCCGGTCGCGCACCGATGCGACACCGTCGACCAGTGCCTCGGCCAACGCGGTCCTGGCCAGCACGTCCAGCGTGTGTTGTTGAGCGGTCTCGGTGAGCAGGGTGGCGATCTGCTCCAGCGGTGCGCCGCGCCACACCCCGGTGTCCGGGTCGACGGAGAAGTCCAGGCGGGCGGCGGCCTCGGCCGGGTCGCTGATCCGGTACGTCACGGTGGCCTGCACGGTGACGTCCTGGAAGTCGGACGTGCGTGCGTGGAAGGCCATGGCCAACTCCCGGTCGTTGACCGGTACTTCGGAGAGTGCCGCAGTCAGGGAGCGGTACCAGAAACTCAGCCCCGGCCCGTCGTGGGCGAGCCGGCCGCGGTTGTGGTGGCGGATGTGCGCAGTGGGTGCGGAGCGCAGGTGACGCCAGCCGAAGCGCCGGGTGATGTCGGCCATGTCGGATCCCCTCTATTCTCGTCATGGAGACGATAATGGGGTGTTGTTCATATCGTCAAGAGGACGAGAATGATCGCCGTTCCACCTCGGCCCTGCCGGAGGGGGAAGCGGAAAGCGGGGAGGTCTCGACGATCCCCGTGCCGATTCCCGTCGCGCCCGTCGTGATCGGCCAGGACGGGCGAGAGAGTCGGTCGGGACGGGTGGGAGGGTCGGCCAGGACGGGCGAGAGGGAATGGAAAACGGGCGGCCGGTGGCTCCCGGAGGAGTCACCGGCCGCCCGGATGGTGCGCCGCCCCCGTCCCCACGGTGCGGCGCGAGCGGGTCGTCGTCATCCGCTCGGACGGCGACCCACGTCTCTGGGGTCACTGGGGCGCGGACGCGCCCAGTCCGAGCGCGGGAAGAACGGCGCTCTCCACGAAACGGGTGAGATAGGCCTCATCCGCGTACTTCCCCTCCAGCAGCGGACGGGCGCGCATCACACCCAGCAACTGCACGGAGATGAACTCCGCGGCGGGGGTGTCCGCCGGGATCTCGCCCCGCTCCGCGCTGCGCCGGACCATCGCTTCGATCGCCGCGATCTCCGGCACGATCAGTGCCTCGCGCATCGCGCACAGCAGCTCGGGGTTCTGCAGTGCGGCGTGGCTGAGCGCGTGCATCAGCGGGGTGTCGCGGCCCGAGCCCGCACCGACGGCCCGTGCCGCCTCGCGCAGATCCCCTGCCAGTGTGCCGGTGTCGATGTGTGAAAGCAGCACCCGCCGGGTGCCGTGGAGTGCCGCCACGACCAGTTCGGGCTTGGAGCCCCACTGCCGGTAGAGCGTGGACTTGCCGCAGCGCGTCCGCGAGGCGACCCCCTCCATCGTGAGGGCCTCGTAGCCGGACTCTCTCAGCATGTCGAGCACGGCAGCGTAGAACTCCTGCGCCCGCTCCGGCGTGATCTTCGAGCGGCGGGGCGTGTGTGCCGGTTCCTGCGCGGCTTGCTGCGACGACATGTGTTTTCCCTCTCAGCGATTCTGCGACGAGGTCCATCGATACGCCAGTGTACCGAAACGCACGTGTACCGATACGTTCGCGTATCGGTACACTGGCGTATCGATATGGCGTGGGCTGGGCCCTGCCTCCGTAACACCGCTTCGTCAGCAAAGGGGCACCGGATGAGGTACGCCGGTAGCGAGCCCGCAGATCGGGAGCCGGACAGTACTGCCCGACCGCCCCTCCTCCGCGAGCTTCTTCTCGTCGTGGGACTCTTCGTGATCTACAAGCTCGGCCGGCAGGCCGCGAACGGTCATGTCGAGGAGGCCTATCGCAACGCGGGAAACGTCTGGGACTTCGAACGGTCCCTGCACCTGCCCGGCGAAGGCGCGATGCAGAGTCTGCTGCTCCACAACGAGACGCTGATCCACCTCGCGAACACCTATTACGCGACCGTGCACTTTCCGGCCACGCTGCTCTTCCTCGTGTGGCTGTACTGGCGTCGCCCACGCCACTACGTCTGGTCGCGCCGCATCCTCGCCGCGCTCACCGGCGCCGCGCTCGCCCTCCACCTGCTGTTCCCGCTCGCCCCGCCGCGGCTGCTGGCCGCCGCGGGTCTCGTCGACACCGGCCAGGTGTACGGGCCGACGGTGTACGGAGCGACGCCGGCGACCGACTCGATGGCCAATCAGTTCGCCGCGATGCCCTCGCTGCACTTCGGCTGGGCGGTGATGGTCGCCGTGGGGCTGATCGTCGCCACCCGCAGCCGGTGGCGCTGGCTGTGGGTGCTGCATCCGCTCGTCACACTGCTGGTGATAGTCGGCACGGCCAACCACTACTGGCTCGACTCGATCGTGGTCTCCGCGCTCCTCGCGGTGGCTTTCGCCGCCTTGCCCCTGCGGCGCACGGAGCCGGTACGGGCACACGCCCCATGGCCTGCCACCGCGAGTGCGCCCGCGTCGACGGCCTTGCCCCGCCCCGCCGATCCCGCCCCGCCGACCGCGTACGCCGCACCGCGGGCCCACCCCGCGTCCTCGTACGCGTCGTCCGGAGCGCGGCAATGAACGCCACCCTGATCGCCGTCGCGCTGTCCCTGGTCTCCGCCGCCGCGTACGCCTCGGCCGCGGTGGCGCAGGCCCGGCTCGCCGGGCGCACCGAGCCGGACGCCGGGGGCCTGAGACTGCTCGGGCGGGGCGCGTGGTGGTCGGCGGTCGGACTGAACGCGGGCGGCGCGCTGCTGCACGTCGCGGCCCTCAACTACGGGCCGCTCACCCTCGTCCAGCCGCTCGGCGCCCTCACCCTCGTCGCGGCCGTCCCGCTGGGTGCCAGGATCGCCGGACGCCGGGTCACCCGGATCGAATGGCGCGGCACGATCCTGACCCTGCTCGGCCTCGGTGCCCTGCTGATCACCGCGGGCGGCACCGCCCCGCACGAGACGCTCAGTCTCCCCGAAGCACTGGCCGTCGGGGCCGCGACCATGGCCGTCGTCGCCGGACTGAGCCGCCCGGGAACACGCCCCGGACTGCGGCACGCGGCGGCCTCCGGCATCACCTCGGGAGTCGCCTCGGCACTCACCCAGACCCTGACCGTCTCCGTCACCGACCACACCGGCCCGCTGCTCAGTCTGCGTCTGGTGATCGTCGCCCTCCTCGTCTCCGCGTTCGCGATGGGCGGGCTGCTGCTCTCCCAGACCGCCTATCGGGGCGGTCTGGGTGCGCCACTGGCCGTCGTCACCCTCGCCAATCCGGTGGCTGCGGCGGCCATCGGTCTGGCCCTGCTCGGTGAACGTCTCCAGGGCGGCACGATCAGCCTGGTCCCGGCGCTGCTCGGAACGGTCGCGGCGGTGCGGGGCGTGATTCTGCTCAGCCGTGCGCAGGCGCAGTCACAGACCTCGGCCGTCGCCGACCTGGCCCCGCCCGATCCGAAGTCCGTGGCCGGATCACCGTCGCGGGTGGTCATCGGGAGCCGGGGGCCGATGGACCAGCCGATGCTGCGCCCCGAACTGGGCCGGACCCCGGTGGGCGGACCCTGACGCGCCGCAGTGGCTCTGCCGCCGGGGACGTCCCGCGGTGACGTGACATGCACCGGGCCGAGGTGTCATGTACCCGATCCACCCACCCGCCGACCCGTCACGCACGAGCCCGGCTCACTCGTCCGGACGCCCGGCGGACCCGAGATGCCGGTCTCAATGGTCCGGCGGACCCGGCACCTGGTCCTCGTCCGGGGCCAGTGCCCGGGTCAGCCAGCCGATCCAGAAGTTCTCCAGATCGATGCCGCCGCGCAGCACCAGACGTCGCAGCCGGTCCTCGTCGGAGTTCCGCTCGGGCGGGAAGTCGCGCTCCTCGATCTCCAGATACTCCGCCAGCTGCCGACGGTGCAGTCCCAGATGACGGCGCAGCTCCGCGTCCAGACCAGGTGTTCCGACGACCGCGGCCGCCCGCATCCGCAGCAGCAGCGGATCGCGGATCTGCTTGGGGTCCTCGGAACGGGCCACCCACGCGGACAACGCCTCCCGGCCCGCGGGCAGCACCTCGTACTCCTTCTTCTGCCCACGGGCGGGCTGCTCCGACGGCAGCGCCCGGATCTGCCCGGCCTGCTCCAGCTTCCCCAGCTCGCGGTAGATCTGCTGGTGCGTGGCGGACCAGAAGTAGCCGATCGACCGGTCGAACCTGCGGGTCAGCTCCAGCCCCGACGAAGGCTTTTCGAGCAGGGCGGTGAGGATCGCGTGCGGGAGTGACATGGGGTGCATCCTAAGGACGGCCGGGCGGCGGCCCCATGACCAAGGGGCCGGGCCGGCGGAAACTCCCCGGGCCAGGGGTTTCCGGATGTGTCACAGCGAGGCCGCGAGCTCCGTGCCCTGGCGGATCGCGCGCTTGGCATCCAGCTCGGCGGCCACCTCGGCGCCGCCGATCAGATGCGCGCAGCGGCCCGCGGCGACGAGCTCCTCGTACAGCTCGCGACGCGGCTCCTGGCCCGCGCAGAGCACCACCGTGTCGACCGGCAGGAGATGCTGTTCGCCGTCGACGGTGAGATGCAGTCCGTCGTCGTCGATCCGGTCGTAGGAGGCGCCCGCGATCATCGTGACGCCGCGGTGCCGCAGCTCGGTGCGGTGGATCCACCCGGTCGTCCTGCCCAGCCCGGCACCGACCTTGCCGGCCTTGCGCTGGATCAGGTGCACGGTGCGCGGCGCCCTCGGACGTTCCGGGGCGCGGAGACCGCCCCGGTCGCGGTAGTCGGGGTCGACGCCCCACTGCCGGAAGAACACCTCGGGGTCGAGGCTCGCGGCATCCCCCGAGTCGGTCAGGAACTCGGCGACGTCGAAGCCGATGCCGCCCGCCCCGATGATCGCGACCCGCTCACCGACGCGTGCCTCGTCGCGCAGGACGTCGAGATAGCTGACCACGCAGGGGTGGTCCAGGCCCGGGATCGCGGGGGAGCGGGGCGTGACACCGGTGGCGAGGACGACCTCGTCGTAGCCGTCGAGCGCATCGGCCGTGACCCGCGTACCGAGCCGCAGCGCGACCTTCTCCTCCGCGAGCCGGGTACGGAAGTAGCGCAGCGTCTCGTTGAACTCCTCCTTGCCGGGGACCTTGCGCGCCACATTCAGCTGCCCGCCGACCTCCTCGGCCGCGTCGAAGAGCGTCACCTCGTGTCCGCGCTCCGAGGCGGAGACGGCGCACGCGAGCCCGGCCGGACCGGCACCGACGACCGCCACCCGCTTGACCGTGCGACTCGGCGACAGGATGAGTTCGGTCTCGTGGCAGGCGCGCGGATTGACCAGGCAGGAGGTGACCCGGCCACTGAAGACGTGGTCCAGGCAGGCCTGGTTGCAGCCGATGCAGGTGTTGATCGCGCCGGCGCGGCCCTCGGCCGCCTTGACGACGAAATCAGGGTCGGCGAGGAACGGCCGGGCCATCGACACCATGTCCGCCCGTCCCGAGGCGAGGATCTCCTCGGCGACCTCGGGCGTGTTGATGCGGTTGCTCGTCACCAGCGGTACGGAGACGGCGCCGCGCACCCGCTCGGTGACCCAGGTGTAGGCGCCGCGCGGCACGGAGGTGGCGATGGTGGGGATCCGGGCCTCGTGCCAGCCGATCCCCGTATTGATGATCGTCGCTCCGGCCGCCTCGATCTCGCGGGCGAGCCGCACGACCTCCTCCAGGGAGGAACCATCGGGGACCAGATCCAGCATGGAGAGCCGGTAGATGAGGATGAAGTCGTCGCCGACCCGCTCACGGACCCGGCGCACGATCTCGACGGGGAACCGGATGCGGTGCTCGTACGAGCCGCCCCAGCGGTCGGTGCGCCGATTGGTCGCGGCGGCGATGAACTCATTGATCAGATAGCCCTCGGAACCCATGATCTCGACACCGTCGTACCCGGCGTGCCGGGCGAGCTCGGCGGCCCTGGTGAAGTCCTCGATGGTCTCCTCGACCTCGTCGTCCGTGAGGGCGTGCGGGGTGAAGGCACTGATCGGAGCCTGGATCGCGCTCGGCGCCACCAGCTCGGGATGGTGCGCGTACCGGCCGAAATGCAGGATCTGCATGGCGATCCGGCCGCCCGCCTCATGGACGGCGGCAGTGACCCGCGCATGCTGCTCGGCCTCCGCCCCGTCGCTCATCTTGGCGCCGCCGGGGAAGGAACAGCCCCGAGCGTTCGGGGCGATACCACCGGTGACCATCAGGCCCACGCCGCCCCGGGCACGTTCCGCGTAGAAGGCGGCCATCCGCTCGAAGCCCCGCTCCACCTCCTCCAGACCGATGTGCATCGACCCCATCAGCACCCGGTTGGGGAGGGTGGTGAACCCGAGGTCGAGCGGGCTCAGCAGATTCGGGTACGGGCTCATGCGGGGGCTCCTCGCGCAGTGTCGTCGCGCCAGTTGTAGACCACCTGAACGCCATTGTGCAACAAGTTGCATAATGGCGTGCGTGACAGAGCCGCGCATGGCGGGCCATCCCCCGGACGGCCTAACACCAGGGCACACCGACGCTCCGCGCCGACGAGAGTGGAAACGCGACACCCGCCGCCACGGCGTGGGGCGGGGCGTTCCGACCCGCTACCCCTGAACCCTTGCGGAGGCTCCCATGGCCTGCCTCGACCGGCGTGATCTCGGCCTGCTCGTCCTGCGCGTCGGCACCGGCGCGGTACTGGCCGCGCACGGCACCCAGAAGCTGGCCGGCTGGTTCGGCGGCGGAGGCATCGAAGGAACCACCGCCGCGATGGAGGCCATGGGCTTCCATCCGCCGAAGTACAGCGCGGTCGCCGCCGGGCTCGGCGAGGCGGGCGGTGGCGCGCTGCTGGCCCTCGGCCTCGCCACCCCCGCGGCGGGCGCGGCCGCGGCAGGAGCGATGGCGGGCGCCGTGGCCGTCCACGCACCCGCCGGATTCTTCGCACAGGGCGGTGGCTACGAGTACCCGGCCTTCCTCGGCTTCACCGCCGCGGCGATCGGCCTGACCGGACCCGGCCGGTACTCCGTCGACCATGCCACCCGGCACACCTTCAACCAGCCCTGGATGGTCGCCCTCGCCTTCGCGGGCAGCGCGGTCGCGGCGGCGGCGGTCGTCGGCAGGCGTGCCAGGGGCCGGGCCGCGGTCGACCCCGACGCGACCTGACCCACCCGAAGGACAGGGACCGGACGGCACCCCAGGGAGGGAGCCGCCCGGTCCCGGCCGCGCTACTTGAGGAACGTCAGTGACGCGGCCGGGGAGGCGTTGCCGTACGCGTCGACGGCGACGACCCGCGCCACGTACCGCCTGCCCTCGACCGCGCCCGGCACCGGGATGTCGAGGGTGTTCGGCCGGGGCACGAAGGAGAAGTCCGAGAGGACCTTGGACGAGACGACCGAGGCGCCCGTGCTCCCGTCGGTGATGTCGACGTCGTAGTGGTGCACCATCTGGTCGTCCTCGGCCTGTGCGATCCGCAGCGCGGTGCCGCCCTTCGCGTCGTGCACCCGGGACAACGGCCGACGGGTGGTGAACTCCGGCGCCACGGTGTTGCGTTCGGCGTCCGTGTAGCGGAAGTTGTCCTTGATCTGCCGGCTCGTCGAGCCCTTGAGACGCACGGTCCAGTTGGCGCCGCTCAGGGTGCCCGCGCTGGCGTACGGCGGCTGCCAGCTCGCCGACCACTGGCCACCGGTGTAGATGTCGTGCTTGTCCGCGGCCATGTTCACCCGCGCGATCTCCGTACGGTCCTGGTAGACCTCCACGAAGAGCGCCTGCGCGGTCGGTGACTCGAAACGGTTGGCGAGGCCGTCCTCGGTGACCATCTGGTAGCCGTGGTCGATCTCGACGTAGGACATCGAGCCGTCGTTGACCGAGGTGAAGTCGCGCTGATGGATCGATCGGTCGTCGTTGATGTTCAGGTGCGAGTGGCCCGAGAAGAGGATGGCCTGCGGGAAGGCGCTGAGATCCTCCGCCAGCCGCGGGTTGGAAGCCTGCTGTCCGTCCATGGTCGTTCCGGTGGTGGGACGGTGTCCTTGGACCAGGACGGGCTTGCCCGCGTAGGCCGGGTCGGTGGTGATCGCGGCGAGCCGCTGCTTCAGCCAGGTGCGCTGCGCGGTGTCGGAGTTGTACGTCTCGGTGTTGACCGTGAGGACGTGCAGGCCCTTCACCTCCGACTCGTAGTAGCCGCCGCCCGAGTCGGGGAACCACGCCTTGGGGTATCCGGACCGTATCGCCGCGAGGCTCGCGTCGTGGTTGCCGTTGGAGATCAGCAACTGGGTGTCGGCCATGCCCTTGCGGGCGAGGTTGGCCTGGAAGATCTCGGAGACGATCTTGTGGTCGGGGCCCTTGCCGTCGCCGTTGTCGTTGATCATGTCGCCGTTGGACAGGATCGCGTCCGGCTGCGGGAAGATCGATCCGATGGTGTCGAAGAAGCTCTCATACTTCTTGTCGGCGCTCGCGTGGCTGCCGACGTGTACATCGGACATGACGACGAGGCGGGCGAGCGGCTTCTCGCGCGACTTGATCAGATAGCCGTAGGACGCCGGGACGCTGCTCTGCCTGCCGCGGAAGGCCACGGCCGTGACATTGGTGTCCTTCTCGATCCGCGGTGGACGGCCGGGCGAGTAGACGCGACTGTCGCGGGTCGGGGTCGTGCCGTCCAGCGTGTAGCGGACGGTGGTCCCGCGCTCGGCCCGGAACCTCAGCTCGACCGAGTGCTCGTACCGTCCGCCCGGGACGCTGACGCCGGGCGCGCCGGGCGCGCCGGGGGTGGCGGGGGAGTGGGCTTGCGCGGCGGTCGGGGAGACGAGCGCGACGGACGTCGCGGCGATCACGAGAGGGGTGAGTCTCACAGGGGTCCCTGTTCTCTGGCCCGGGAAATGCGGTCCGGGATTTCTGGTCCGGTCATGTAACGGCTGTATAACCGGTCTGAACCAAAGACGTTAGGTGGTGTGCGTCAGGCCGTGGTGGGGTCCGATCGACTCCCCGGTGAAGCGATCATGAATGTCTGGTTCGGGTGGCTCGGCCGTGCCCGATGCCTGGGTGCACTCTGCGGCAGACGTGGTCCCCTGGACGACAGGGGCCCCGGGGCGGAAGGAGTCTCCCAGAGGCAACAGGGGACCCCGGGACAGCAGGGGTGTTCCCCATCACCGCCCGTGCCGGACCACGCCGGTCAATGCCGTGGGCCGGTTGTTCCGGAGCTGTGCCGGAAACCGACGTGGCGGTTGGTCCTCGCGGGATGGCGTCCGGGACGGGGTGGGGTGGGGTCGCGGTGGATCGCGATGAGGGCGGCGTCGTCGGCCAGACGCCCACCGGCGTGGGCGAGGAGGTCGCGTCGCAGATGGTTCAGGAGCGTCTCCGGAGAGCTCTCCGTCCATCGGGCGGCCCGCTCCGCGAACGGGTAGAAGTCCCCGCCCCGGTCACGTGCTTCGGTGACGCCGTCGGTGTAGAGGAGGAGGGTGTCACCGTCCTCGAAGGGGAACGTGTCCACGGTGTAGTCGGCCGGCCCCATACAGCCGACTCCCAGCGGGGGCGCCGGGCGCAGACTCGGTACTCTGACGGAACGCCCCGGGCCAAGGAGCAGGGGTGCGGGGTGCCCGCAGCTGATCATGCGGATGATGTGGTCCTCGTCGGAGATCTCCAGGAGCAGTGTGGTGACGAAGCACTCCCCGATCGCCTCCTGCGATTCGAAGTCGTCCTCGTAGCGACAGACGCTCTGTTCGAGGGCGGCGGCGAGTTCGGGCAGGCCGGTGTGCTGAGGGGCGGCCTCGCGGAAGGCGCCGAGCAGGAGGGCGGCTTCTCCGATGGCGGCCAGACCCTTGCCCCTCACGTCCCCGATCATCACCCGCGTTCCGCCCCCCGTTCGGGTGGCCGCGTACAGATCTCCGCCGATCAGAACCTCGTCCTCCGCTGGCAGATACAGCGATGCGACCCTCAGTGGGCCGATCCGGTCCGGGAGCGGCCACAGCAGGACGTGCTGCGCGGCTTCGGCCACCGACCGCACGCGCGCCAGCTCCCGTCCGCGCCGCTCGCGTATCAGGGCGAAGCACACCGTGAGCGCCGAGAGCAGAGCGAGAGCAACGATCTGCACCACCATGCTCCGGGAGGACAGCACGCCGAATTGCCGGCCGATGTACGCCTGGGCCGTCACGGCCAGGAGACCGATGACACCGGTCGGGAGAGCGCCGGCGAACGAGGCGGTGATCGCCGGAGCGATGACCAGCAGCGGTCCCAGCCGGATGTCCTGCGGCGCGAGGATGTCCACTGCGGCGATCACGACGATGAGCACGACGGGAATCGCCAGCAGCGCATGGCTCGGCCGCCATGGTTCTCGCAGATCCGTAAACCGTTCACTGAGGCCCACGTCTTCCACAGTGCACCGACCCCCGGCCACGCACGACTCGGCCGGAGGACCTCGTCGATCATCCGCCGGGACTGAGCCGCTCGGCCCGGGCTGTCGTTCGGCGACCGGCACGGCGGAGCCGGACTTCGGCGCAGAACCGCGTCACTGGCCTTTCCGGCAGCGTGCGGATGCGGGAATCGGTGCTGTGCTGCCGCCGCGCCCGTACCGAGGGGGTCCATCACGGTGCGTGAAGGGTGCGGCATCGAACGTATCAGTGGCGCCGGCAGGGCGGTCCGGCTCCCGCAGGGCGGGGTCATCGCGATCGGGTTCGCCGCGCGGGCGGGGTCAGTTCGGGCGGTTGGCCGTGACGAGCCAGGCGGTGCTGCGCATGCGTACTGCTCCGTCCCTCTCGTGTGTGCGCAGGATGCCGGCGAGCTTCCTGCGGGCGCGGTTCCGGGCGTCTTCGTCTACCTGGCTCGTCAGGTGACGTCCAGGGCCCGAGCCGAGCAGGAAGTCGGCCGCGTCCTCCCCGTCGCGGCCCCAAGTCCCGTACGCCTCCACACGCGCCACCTCGATGTGCTCGAATCCGGCGGCCGTCAGCACCTCACGGGTGCTCTCCGGGGCCGCGAGGGAGAACATGCCGGGGCTGCCGGGTGCGCCGAAGCCTCCGATGGGCAGGATGTCGTGCAACTCCGCGAGGGCACGAAGCCATTCGTTGGCTTCGGCCTCGGCGGCGCAGACGAACGCCAAGCGGCCGCCGGGACGCAGCGCACGGGCGATGTTGGCGAAGGCGCCGACGGGATCGGCGAAGAACATCACTCCGAACCGGCTGATCACGACGTCGTACGCGTGGGAAGCGAAGTCGTGGATCTGGACGTCGGCCTGCTCGAAGTCCACGTTGGCCAAACCCTCGTGCCGGGCACTCTCGTGGGCCCGCGCCAGCATCGGCGCCGACAGATCAAACCCCGAGGCCCTGCCGCGGCTTGCGCGGCGGGCGGCCAGCCGTGTCGTGGAGCCGGCCCCGCAGCCGATGTCGAGAACCCGGTCGTGCTCCGCGATCGAGGCGGCGGCGATCAGGGTTTGGTCGAAACCTCCGTTCACCGCGTCCCAGCGCTTCTGGTTCCGGGCCCAGTGGTCCCCTTCGTAACCGTTCCACGCCTGCGCCTGTGCGGTGTTGACGACGCGCATGTGACTACCCCCTGTTGGACGTGGCTCCTGTTGGACATGGCCCCTTCTGGGCATGGCCCCCTGCCGGACGCGCCGCCCGGCAGACTAGAATGGGCGCTCGCCCAAACAGTATGGGCGCACGCCCATACTGGCAATCCCCTTGTTGGCTGCGGGGTGCGCCGCGGACTCGTACCAGGAGAGGACCCATGTCACCGCGCGGAGTAGCGATCCCCGATGTTCGCGAGCGGCTCTTCGACGCGGCGGTGCGGGTCCTGGCCCGTGAGGGCCCGGCCGCATTGACCAGCAGAGCCATCACCAGTGAGGCGGGCTGCGCCAAGGGCATGCTGCACAAGCACTTCGACGGCCTGGACGAATTCGTCGCCGAGCTGGTCCTGGACCGGTTCGCACGCAGCGCACGACAGGCCGCCGAACTCCACGGACGAGTCGGCCGGGCCACCATCGCCGAGAACCTCAGCGCAGTCGCGCTCGCGCTGCTTGATTCCCTGGACCCCGCGGTCGCCGGCCTGGCCATGACGCGTCCCGCCACCTCGCTGCGCATTCGCGAGGCGCTGGCAGCGGGAGCACCGGGCTTCGCTGCGATCCAGGATTCGATCGCCGACTACCTGGACGCCGAGGTCCGACTCGGCCGGCTCGGGACCTCTACCGACGCCGCCTCGATCGCGCTCGCGCTGGTCGGCACCGTCCACCACCTCCTGATGACGGGCTGGGCCGACACGCCGGAACCCCGCGATCAGGCGGAGCGGCTCGTCGGCCTGCTGATCGGCGAAGCCCCCGGTGGTGGCGCGGCCCTCGACGGACGGTCGTGATCTGCTTCCGCACGGTGTTTCACGGTGGGCGTCGAATGCGCCGCGGCCACTCCACTCGACGGAAGTCGGCGGCCGACTGTGTCATCACCGTCGCGGCCCGGGAATCCGCCGAGCCGCTGGACCGAGCGCGGGACATGGCGGCGCGGAGCAAGGGGGTTGATACTGGTGGGCTCGCGTATTCAACTGTCGCCGGTTCCCCGTGGAGCCCCGCCTGGATGGTGACCGTAGGTAACCTCCGGCAGGGTATCGGCGTGCGGCAACGGGGTCGGCCTCCTGGAGATGCTGACGGATGGTCGCGTTGAGTCCGGGAGTGGGGATGCCGAGGTCGTTGATCAGCTCGGCGAGAGTGTGAAGCACTTGTCCCCCCTCATGTCGCGCGGATGGCGACCTTCAAGACCGGAAGCACCCGGCCTGGGGCGACCTCTCGTTCGCCGATGCGCTTGGCTCCCATACGCAGGTAGAACCCTTCGGCGTGAGGGTCGGATTCCAGGGTCAAGGTGTGAAAGCCCGCGCTGCGGGCCGAGGCGACGGCGTGTTCCCAGAGCGTCCGCCCCAGCCCGGTGCCGATCACCTCAGGTTCGAGGAACAGGTCTGCCAGCTCGCCGTGCGGAGGTTCGCCTGTGATCTGGTAATAGCCCGCCACCGCACCGTCCCGCTCCGCGACAACGACATGCCCGTCACGAATGGTGGCGGAGCTGACCGACAGCATTTCCGCCATCCGATCCAGCATCGCCTGTGGATAACCCCAGTGCCCCTTCGACCGCCGTGTCAGCGCCGTGAGCACTCCCGCCTCATCGGGCTCAGCAGTTCGCAAGATGATCTCGTTCATGGCGCGGAGTATCACCCGCCTTGCCCTTCTGGGACGAAGGGATTTCACTCGGCAGACCCAGGTCGAGCCCCAGCGCCAGTGCCCAGCGGACCCCAGCCTGCTGGTGACCGTGCGTGATCCCCGGGGGCGTATCGGCTCCATGTTTCGCCGGTCTCGTGTGCGACATCCCGCGAGTTCTTTGATCCTCCGCTGAGCCCTTGACCCTGTGGCCAGGGGCTCTTGCTTCGTCGGGGGCACGACTGCCTACTGACGAAACTTCGGCATTCTTGAATCACTCTCGCCTTGTCCGAGCGATCTATGCTCTGGATGAAGGCGAGGGTCGATGCACCTCAGTGTAGTGACTGGGGGATGATCTCCTGCGTGACGAAGGAAGCGGATACGGGTGCTGGCGTTGACGAAGCCCATGCGTGGGACGCGCGGTTGGGTTGGGCGTTCGGGCTGATAGCCGACGATCCCGCCGAACGGGCTGCGGCGCTCGTCCGTCTTGCTGGTGTCCAGAGGAACGTGCGGGATGCTCTTGGTCGGTTCAATGAGTTGTGGCGCTTGACGCTGGCGCTTGGCAGACAGGACCAGTGGCAGGATCCGGCCTTTCTGCAGGCACATGAGATGTACGTCGAGGCCGGGAGGTATTCGCTGCCCAACGCGTTGTGGAACCGCCCGCCCGGGGACATCAGGACATGGCAGGGGCTGCCCTATGCGCTCCTCTTCCTGGAGTGGGAGGCAAGGTACCCGCAGGAGTGGACCCGGCATGCCAAGAATTGGGGCACGAAGCAGAGCCTCATACGGGCCGTGGCGGTCGCTGACCACGGCGAGACAGTCAGGACGAAGCTCACCGACCTGGTCGAGATCGTCGTTCAGAGGGCCTACCGCTGCAAGGACCGCGAGTACCTGTGCGTTGCTCGAGCCATTGACGGTGAGGATCTGCGCGGCAGGCTGGAAAATGCCGCTCGGTCTGACAACCTATGGGCACGGCGGCATGCCGGCTATGTTCTTTGGCTCCTCGATCGCCCCGCCGTGCCCAACACGGTCCACGTCTGGCAGAACTGGATTGCGGCCGAAGCCAGAGGGTGAGGCCTCCATCCTTCCCTCCTCTGCGAGGCGGTCGCCGACTCGGTCTTCCTCCTTCGGGTGCTCTGCCCGGCTGTGACGTAACTTCGGGATTTCTGAAGCGTTCTCACCGTGTCCGACTGATCTGCATTCGGACTGAAGGCGAGGAGGCTCCTTCGCTGACGCCTGCCGCCTCGCCGGCGTCCGCCAGAGCATGAGCGCGGTCGGTAGCAGCGCGGACAACGCCGCCGCAGAATCGTTCAACGCGACCTTCAAAAGGGAGACGTTGAAGAGGCGAAAGGGCTGGTCAAACGAACGTGAGGCCCGACTCGACGCCTTCCGATGGCTGTCCCGCTACAACACCCGACGCCGACATTCCCGGCTCGGCCAGCGATCCCCGATCGCTTACGAGAACACCTTCCACCCAACAGCAACTACCCTGACCCGAGCCGCATAGACGTGTTCAAGATCCGGGGTCAAGGCCCGCTCTCGGCTACCACGACAAATCCACCAGCCGCTTTCTCAGGGAAACCGGTGGGACCTGGAGCCGATACACCGCTGGCGATCACAGCCGGTCACCAGCGGGCTGGATTCCTCGGGGAACTAGCAGCGGGTGAATACGCACGACCACCAGTAGCGCGGCGCTGGTCGGCCCCCCAACGCGATCGTCCAGGGGACTGCCGGTGGTGGGGGGCTGGCCCCACCACCGATCAACCAGACAGCCGGATGGTCGGGAGAACGTCGCGTCGGCGACGGTTGGGCTGTCCCGAGCAAGTCGCCCACAGAGAAGGCACATTCGTGCGCATTATCACGGCCACCGCCGTCGTGCTGGCCCTCACCGGCCAAGCCGCGCCGGCCGCCAACGCCCAACAGCCGACCACCGACGGAATCTGGCGCATGGACGGCTACGGCACAGTGTTATCCATCCGGAACGGAACTTTCCAGGAGTACCAGACCACCGCCGTCAGCTGCCTCAAGGGAGACTCTGCGCAGCGGACCGGTCCCGGCACCTACACCACGCCCGACGGCGTCGTCCTGACCGTGCGCGCCCAAGAAAGCCGCGACCACGCGTTCCTGCGCGCGGACGACGCCGTCGGCAGCCGGAACCTCCAGCGCATCCCGGCGCTGCCCAACGCCTGCGCGCGCCCGACGGCCAAGGACCCCCGCACGACCTTCGACGTCTTCTGGCAGACCTTCGAGGAGAACTACCCCTTCTTCGCGTCCAAGGGCATCGACTGGCACAAGACCCGCGACCAGTACCGCCCTCAGGTGCACGCCGGGACGACGAGGGACGAGCTCTACGCCGTCTTCAGCGAGATGGTCGAGCCGCTCTACGACGCCCACGTCGTCGTCCAGGATGGCAACCGCATCTTCGCCCAGGTCCGCCCCGGCACCGTCGTGCCCACCGGGGAACTGGACACCAAGGTCAAGAAGTTCATCGTGGAGCGCGACCTCAAGGACGCCCGAAACCTCCAGGACTTCGCCCACGGGCGGATCACCTACGCCGACCTCCCCGGCGGGCAAGGCTATCTGCGGATCTCCGGCTTCGGCGGGTACGCGGGCGATGACACTTCCTACGCTGCCCAGCTGGCCGAGCTCGACAGGGCACTGGACTCGGTCCTCGGCCAGGAGCGCACCCAGCGCCTGAAGAGCCTGATCATCGACCTGCGCATCAACGGCGGCGGCTCCGACGCCCTGGGCATCCACATCGCCCAGCGCCTCACCGACACCCCCTACCTCGCCTACTCCAAGCGGGCTCGCAACGACCCCTCCGACCCCGCCCGGCACACTCGCCCCCAGCCCGTGTACGTCACGCCCGCCCAGGGCCCCCGCCACACCGGACCGGTCGCGGTGCTGACCGGCGGCTCGACCTTCAGCGCGGGGGAGACCTTCACTCAGGCCCTTATGGACCGACCCGGCAAGACGGTCCGGATCGGGCAGCCCACGCAGGGCGTCTTCTCGGACGTCATGCCGCGCAAGCTCCCCAACGGCATGTCGGCCTGGCTGCCGAACGAGGAGTTCCTGACCCGGTCGGGCAGGACCTTCGACGGCACAGGCATTCCGCCGCACCTCACCGAGCCGGTCTTCACCAAGGAGGAGTTCGACAAGAAGAGGGACTCGGCCTTCGACAGGGCTGTGAACGTCCTGCGGAACTACGGAGGTACCACGAGCTGACGCAGGAGCAGCGGGACTGGTAGACAATCCGCTGGAGATCACGGAAAGTCACTACCACGCTTAGCAGCATCGACAACTCGCGACAGTCAAATACGCGAGTCCACCAGTATCAACCCCCAGCAACTCGTTTCAGGAGACCAACGGACGCGTCGCGGTAGCGCATGCGGCACGGAGAGCCTCAGCGGTTCCCGGCCTGTGACGGGTCACGATGCCCCGGCGGCGCTGAAGCAGCCCGTGTCACCGACTCTGACGAGCGGTCAGGACCGGATGCGACGACGGTCCTCGTGGGTGCTTCCGACGGGACCGGTGGCCCCGTGGGGATCGCGTCTCCGTTCCATGGGGCGCTGCCGGGCCGTCAGGCGGTTCCTGGAACCAGCGGCTGCACTCCCACTGCTTGTCGACGTCCTGGATGCAGGCCCGGTAGGAGTGGCTCGTCCCGACCATCGCGGTGTAGGTCTCCGCCTTCGGGGAGGGATTGCCGTCATACGACGTCCCTCCCTTGATCTCGATCTTGAAGAGCCATCCGTGGCCGCCCTTGTCCGCCTTGGCCCACGCCGCGCTGCACCGGTTCGAGACCCGCAGCCGGACGGAGGGGCCGCCGCCCGGTGCCCTGACGGTGCTCTTGGGTAGATTGTGCGCGTCTGTACCGCATCCCTGCGCTTGCGGGTTCTTGCCGGTGCAGGCATTGCCCTTGCAGTGGGACGCGGCGACGGCGGGAGTGTGGACTGCCGCAACGCACAGAGCGGCGGCGGCGAGGGCCGCGGCAGCGGAGGACAGCGAACGGCGGAGCTTCATACCGTTCCCTTCCGGGGATCCGACCGGTGATCCGTCGCTTCCTGGTTAGCGTGACGGTCGGCCCCGGAAAGCGGTTCCCCGGGTTGATCACCGGAAAGAGTGGACGGACCGGCGCCGCTGCCGAGGTTTTCGACCGACCGGCCCGACCGACCGGCCCGACCGACCGGCCCGACCGACCGGCCCGACCGACCGGCCCGACGGACCGGGGCGAAGTACACGTGCGCCGGGCGCGGCGGACGCGCACGTCGGCCCCTTCCGCGAGGCCCGCGTCACCGGTGGCCGGCCAAGGCGTCGTTCACGTACCGGCCGGGCCAACAGCCCTTTGCTGCCAGGTGCGCAAGGTGGCCGGCCGCACGGCAACGAGCCGCATCGGCACGATCGTGTGTAGGTTGAAGGCGGCTGGGTCGTGAGGGGACGGCACAGGCGTGACGGGCGAGGACAGGAAGAGGCCGCATGGTCGCGGTACAACCGGCACCATGGCACAGGCAGGCGGTGCTCGCGGCCCTGATGCTGGCCGCCTTCACCTTCAACACCGCGGAGAACCTGCCGATCGGCCTCCTGGAACTCATCTCCGATGACCTCCGGGTTTCCTTGTCGGCGGTCGGCTACCTGGTCACCGGTTACGGTGTGACGGTCGCCGTGACGTCCCTGCCGCTGGCCCACGTGACGCGGACCATGCCCCGACGTCATGTCCTCACGGGACTGCTGGCCGCGCTCATCACATCCAGTCTGGTCGCGGCGCTGGCCACCTCCTACTGGCTGCTGCTCGGGGCACGGCTGCTGACCGCGCTCGCACAGGCGCTGTTCTGGGCCGTGATGGGGCCGGTCGCGGTGGGCCTGTTCCCGTCCGAGGTCCGCGGGCGTGTCGTCGGGGCGCTGTCCGTCGCCGGTTCGCTCGCCCTCGTGCTCGGCGTCCCCGCCGGGACCTGGCTGGGCCGACAGAGCGACTGGCCGGTGCCACTCGCGGTGCTGGCGGGTCTCGGGCTCGTCTCCCTCGTGACGATCGCGGCCCTGCTGCCGACCTCCCGTCCGGAAGAAGGGCGCGCCGCCTACGGAACACGTCCCGACGCCCGCCGGTTCGGGACGGTGCTGGCAGCAGGGGCCTTGTCCGCCGCCGGGGCATTCGCGGGGTACACCTACATCGTGAAGTTCCTGGGCGACGTGAGCGGGTTCTCCCAGAACGCGGTCAGCGCCCTGTTCGTGGCTTTCGGCGTTGCGTGTCTGGCCGGGGTGAGCATCACCGGGGCGCTGCTGGACCGCTTCCCGCAATCCGCGCTGACCACTGCCGTGGCCGTGCAGGCGGTGGGCATGCTCGGCCTGTACGCGGTCGGTACCGATCCGTCGGCGGCGGTGGTGTTCCTGGTGCTGATGGGCGGTGCGCTCGGGCCGGTGTTCATGGCAACCCAGAACGAGATGCTGCGCTGCGCACCGGGCCGCACGGATATCGCACTCGCGGCCAACTCCGGTGCCTACAACGCCGGTATCGCGGCCGGCGCCGCGCTCGGGGGACTGGTCCTGCCACGTGCCGACGTGCGCGGCACCTTCCTTGTGGGCGGGCTGCTGACCGTCGTGGCCTACGCGGTGCTGCTGGGCGAGCGGGTGCTGCCCGGAGGTGTCGTCCACAAGTCATGCCCACGTGAGGGGTGAGGGTGGCTCCGTTGCGTTCGGTGGCCGTGCCGTAGCGGGTGGCGACGCGGCCGCCGCACGGGCCACCTCGTACTGATGCTGCGCCAGGGCGCGTCTGGCCCCGCCGAGTCGGAGCCCGGTGCGAGCTCGTCGGTCGTCCAGCGCTGGAGCGGTGCCTGGGAACCGGTTGCGTCCGACCTTGCTGACGAATAGTCAGAGATGTCGAGGGCTATGAGTCTCCATCAAATGTCAGACGGCCAGCCGGATTCCGGTGATCAGATGCGGACGGATGCGCACCGCACAGTTCATCACGGGGCCCGACCAGGGGCGGAGCAGCCGTTGGTAGCGCGTCAGCGCGTCCGGATCGGTGACCGGGCGGCAGTACCCCGTGACGACGACACTCCAGCCCAGATGTGTCAGAGGATCGATGTCGTCGGCCTGGTAAGCGACCACGACTCCCCGATCGCCATGGTCGCCGGCCTGGGCGTACAGATCCGAGTCCCCATGGGTCAGGATGACGATCTGACCGTGGTCCAGCAGATGGTTCACCGGTCGGATGGCGGGAAGCGCGCGCTGAGTGAAGACGATTCGCCCGAGCGGCGCCCTGCCGAGCAGGCTCATTGCCTGGGCACCTGTCAATTCGACCGTGCGGCGTGGCCCGGTGGCCACCGGACCCGAAATCGGTGCCGTCTCCGATGGTGTGGTCACCGCCGTGCGCGCGGACGGCTGGGGCGCCTGATGGCATGAGTGGCTCATGGGGCCTGCCTCGTCTCCTGGTCTGCTCACCTGCCGCACGAGTACATCGTGTGGTGTCGTCCCCACGCCAGGGCCGAACGGCCCCAGGGCCGAACGGCCCTAGCGGCGTCGGACCTTCGATGGGTTCACTGCGGTGCATCGCATGCTGAGGGCCGGTCCAGTACCGGTTCCCGGGCCGGGCCGTGGCGTGGCGTGGCGTGCGGGATCGTTCGGACGGTGCGGTGCGCGCAGGAAGGAAACGTGGTGATCGCAGTTGTCGGGCACAGAGACCTCAACAACAGAACCCTGGAACTGGTGGAAGCTGAACTGAGAGCGCGGCTGGACCGCTTGGCAGAAGGTGCGGCCGCCTTGGTGCGGGCCGGGGCGGGGCTGCCGCTGGTGTTCGGGCGGGCCGCCCGGGAGGCCGGGCGGAAGCTGACAGTGCTGCTGCCGGCCCAGGGCGCTGTTCCCGCCGTGCTGCCCGAGCGGGACCGGTCGGCCGCAGGTGAACTCCTGGTCCTGGCCGAACACGTACGGCTGCTGGCTTTCGATCCGGCCGACCGCAACGCGTGTGTCAGCGCCGATGAACGTCTGGTGGAGACGTGCCGGACCGTGCTCGCCGTATGGGACGGATCGCCGTCGGACGGCCGGGACGCCACCGCACATCTGGTTGCCTTCGCGCGTGCGCGAGGAATCCGGGTGGAGGTCGTCTGGCCGGTTGGTTCCGTACGGAGGCGGACATGAAACTGTCGGAGCGTGAGGCCGGGCAGATGGCGCAAGGGCCCGAGGCCGACGACCGGATCTGCGCCAGTGCGTCCGGGACGGGCCGTGATCGCGAGTGCGCCAGTGCGTCCGGGGCCGACCACGACCTGGAGTGCGCCGGGGCGAGGCGGGGGTTCGGATGGCTGTTGGTGATCACCGCCGCGCTCGGGCTGCTCGGTTCGTTCGTCATCACGATCGACAAGTTCGAACTGCTCGCCGACCCCGGCTTCGTGCCCGCCTGCTCGCTGAGCCCCGTGGTGTCCTGCACGAATGTGATGCGCAGCGAGCAGGCGTCGGTGTTCGGCTTCCCCAACCCGCTCATCGGGCTGGTCGCCTTCGGGGTGGTGATGGGGGCCGGCGCGGGCCTGCTCGCAGGCGCACGCTACAGACGCTGGTACTGGTTGGGGCTGAACCTCGGCACGCTGTTCGGCGTCGGCTTCTGCATGTGGCTGATGACGCAGGCGTTGTACGACATAGGCGCGCTCTGCCTGTGGTGCGTGCTCGTGTGGGTGGCCACCATCTTCATGTTCTGGCACACCACGGTGCACAATCTGCGCCATGGCGTCCTGCCCGCCCCACGCGCCCTGGTCGCGGCGGTGCTGGAGTTCCCCCTCGTGGTGCCGGTGACCTGGTGCCTGGCCATCGTCATGCTGATAGCAACCCGGTTCTGGTCGTACTGGCAGACGTTTCTGTGACCGCGACGATGCCGGTGGTCTCGTGATGAATGTGCTCGGCCGGTACTCCGGCGGCGACCAGCCGCTCGGAGACGGCCCGCGCCGGCCCCGTGGTGGAGGCCTCGGGGGCCAGGGCCAGGAAGGCGTGCTGTCGGGCGGCGGCCCCGGGACGCGGGGTCAGTATTCCGTTCAGGGCCCGCAGCCCGGCTCCCGCGAAGCGGGCATCCGTCGCCTCGGCCGCGATGACGGTCAGCCAGGGGCGTCCGCGCCGGAACGCCTCCAGATACGTCGCGTCGTACATCTCTTCGGCCGTTGCCCGGTCCTCCGGCGCGGCGGGACCCAGCAGCAGCCGTACCCGGTGCGCACGGGACCGGTCGGCGTCGATCCGCTGGAGCAGCGCCTTCATCGGAGCCCAGCCCGTACCGGAGGCGATCAGCAGAATGTCCGCGGACGGGGTGTCATCGGGCAGCGCCAGCGCGCCGCGCGGGGCGCTGAGACGGACGACGCCGCCCTCCCGCGTACCGTGCACCAGGGCATCGCTCACCCCGCCGGCGCCCCGCGCCCGTACATGGAACTCCAGCTCACCGTCCGGATGCGGCGCGCGGGCCAGATAGTAGGGACGCCATGCCTGTTCCAGCAGCGGCGACTCCAGGGACGCGTACTGTCCGGCCTCGAAGGCGTAGGGCTGATGGGGCCGTACCCGCAGCACCGCGAGACCGGGCGTGCGGAGTTCGTGCGAGGTCACCGTCGCCTCCCAGCTGGGAGGTTCGGCGATCGCCTCGTCCGCGCCCCTGACCATCGCCGTAACAGCCAGCCGCAGCATCCGCAGCCAGGCATGCTCCAGGGCACTGGTCCACCGGGCGCCCGCGCGCACACGCAGTGCCTCGATCAGCGCTGCCTCGAAGGCCTCGAAATGCGCGGGGCGCACACCGAGCTTGCGATGGTCGCGCCCCAACTGCTCGAAGACGCCGATCATCTCGTCCGTACGGTGCAGATTGCCGATCAGATAGCGGAAGATCCTTACGAGATGGACCTGCTGGAACGCCATCGACTCGGGGAACAACGACCGTAGATACGGATGCCGCTCGAACAGCAGCCGGTACAGCTCGGCGATCAGCTCCTCCAGCGGGCTCACCAGTGGCAGGGAGCCGCTGATCAGCAGCTGGTCGGCCGTTCCGTCGTACGCCTGCGGGGCCTGGGCGCTCCTCGGTTCGGGACGGTTGTCGAACGGGGTCAGGATGCGTCGTCGCAGCCGCATCGCGTCATGCCGTGCGAGCAGTGCGTGGTAGTCCTCGCTCGAAGTGTTCATGGGCCGGTGACTCCTCGGTGCAGCGCAGTGGGGTGGCCGGGAATAGGAGATGTCCGTGATGCCCGGACGATCTTGGCGGCGCCAGTATGGCACCGCGTCCAGCCCGCTGACCGGCCCCGGCCACAGGGCCTTTCGGCCCTGTTCACACACTGTTTGCCATGCTGTGGGACCCCGGCGGGGCCAGGCCCGCGGACGGGCACATACTGGTTTTGGCCCTCTCCCCCAACCGATCGAGCATGATGTGAACGAGTCCGCGAAGTCCCCCTTGAGCACGACCCCGTCGCAGTCCGCGGCCCCCGTACGCGTCTTCATCCTCGACGACCACGAGGTCGTACGGCGCGGCGTGCGCGATCTGCTGGAAGCCGAGGACGGCATCGAGGTCGTCGGCGAGGCGTCCGACGCCCGGGAGGCGCTGGCCCGCGTACCGGCCAGCAGACCGCAGGTCGCCGTACTGGACGTACGCCTCGGCGACGACCGGGGCGGTGACCACGCCGGTATCGAGGTGTGCCGGGAACTGCGTGCCCTGATGCCCGAACTCGTCTGCCTGATGCTGACGTCGTTCGACGATGACGAGGCGCTGTTCGACGCCATCATGGCGGGCGCTGCGGGTTACGTGCTGAAGCAGATCAACGGAGCCGATCTGATCGCCGCTGTACGGACGGTCGCGTCAGGCACCTCGATGCTCGATCCACGGACGACCGCCCGCGTGATGGCGCGGCTGCGCGGCACCCAGCGAACCCCTGCCGAGGTGTCGGAGGCGTCGGAACTCGATGCGCTCACGCCCAGGGAAAGGCAGATCCTGGATCTCATCGGCGAGGGCCTCACCAACCGTGAGATCGCGGAACGCCTCTTCCTGGCCGAGAAGACCGTCAAGAACCGCATCTCCTCGATCCTTGCCAAACTGGGCGTGGGCCGCCGGATCCAGGCCGCGATGCTCGTCGGCCGGATCAAGGACCGCCAGGGCTGACCCCGGCCCGGGGGAGCTGACAGGCGCTCAGGCGTCAGTCGTGGAGCGGCACGCGCCAGACGATCCGGGTGCCGCCGTCCGCCGGCCGTTCGATGGCAAGGGTGCCGCCGCACAGCTCCGCCCGCGTACGCATGTTCGCCAGCCCCCCGAGGCGCCCGGCCGCCGGTTCGTCGGCATCGACCGCTGTCCCTGTCCCGAGGGCGGTCGTGACACCGTCCCGGATTCCGATGCCGTTGTCGGTGACGGTCAGGGTCACCGCGTCGTCGGCCGACAGCACGATGTCGATACGCGTGGCACGGGCATGGCGAGAGGCATTGGACACCGCCTCGGCGGCGACCGCCACCACGTGTTCGGCCAGTTCGTCCGGCACCGTGGTGTCCACCGGCCCGTCGATCCGCACCGAGGGCCGGAAGCCAAGGGCGTGTGCCGCCGCGCGAGCGGTCTCCGTCATCCGGTGCCGCAGCCCGCCACGGCCCGAACCGTCCGCTGTCCGCAGATCGAAGATGGTGGACCGGATGATCCGGATCGTGGTGTCCAGATCATCCACCGCCCGGCTGACCCGCTCGGCCGCGTCCGGCCGGTCCGCGATGGCACGCGTGGTGCTCTGGAGAGTCATCCCGGTCGCGAAGAGGCGCTGGATCGCCAGATCGTGCAGATCGCGGGCGATCCGGTCCCGGTCGTGCATGACGGCGAGTTCCTCGGACTCCGCCCGCCTGCGCGCCAGTTCCAGGGCGATGGCCGCCTGGTCGGCGAAGCCCGATACGAGCGCGACCTCGGTGTCGTCGAACGGCGGACGGTCCACCGGCCGCCCCAGGCGCAGTGCGCCTCTCGCTCCCGTGTCGACCTGCAAAGGCACCGTCACCACCGGACCCAGACCGTCCTCGGCACCGTCGCCGAACGGGTGGGCCCGGGGATCGGTACGGACATCGGCGCAGTGCACCGGTGTCCCGGTGCGGGCGGCGAGTCCGGCCAGTGATCCCCACGCGGGTACGGACAGTCCCGTCACGCGTTCGGCGTCCATGCCGTGGGCGACGGCAACCGTGAGACGTGCCTCAGCCCCGGGGGTCTCCGAAGATCCGGAGAGGGGCGCGGAAGGCGTCGGCAGCAGAATCGCGGCCCGGTCGGCCCCCGCCACCTCCATCGCCCGCTCAGCGATCAGATGCAGCACCTCGTCGGCGTCCGTCCCCGAGAGCAGGGTGCGGGTGATCTCGCCCAGTGCCTCCAGACGCCGCTCCCGGCGACGGCTCTCGTCGTACATGCGGGCGTTGTCGATGGCGACCCCGGCCGCGATCGACAAGGTGGTCAGCACCGCCTCGTCCTCGGCGTCGAAGCTCACCCCGCCCTGCTTCTCGGTGAGGTAGAGGTTGCCGAACACCTCGTCGCGAACCCGCACCGGCACTCCGAGGAAGGTGCGCATCGGGGGATGATGGGGCGGAAATCCGAAGCTGCGCGGATGGCTGCTCAGATCGGTGAGCCGCAGCGGTTCCGGGTGATGGATCAGCTCGCCGAGGATTCCGCGCCCGCACGGCGTCTGGCCGATCACGGCGGCGAGCTGCTCCGATATGCCGACCGGCAGAAACTCCAGCAGCTTCTGCCCGTCCCCGACGATGCCGAGCGCTCCGTACTGCGCGTCGGTCAGGGTCACTGCGGCCTCCACGATCCCGCGGAGCACCTCGGGCAGTTCCAGGCCTCGCCCCAGACTCATCACGGCATCCAGCAGGCTGCGCATCCTGTCCGGCCGACTGGGCTCGGGCCAGGTCGCCGGGGCGGGGCAGGAGGCGCCGGGCGCGTCGAGGGCGGGGGAGACGGAGCCGGGAGACGAGACTCCGAAACAGGAGTCGGGCGCGGTAGGTGCTGTCTCTGTCATCGGGGCGCCGCTCTCTGGGTCCGTGTGCCGTATGCCGGGAAGTTGCTCACCGGATCACCGCAGGGCTGGGACCGGTCCACGGACGGTCAGCCTACGACAGCCACGGGACCGAGGGCCCGCCGGTGCCCTGCCGCGGGGACCGGCTCGGGTGAGGCCGGTCGGCTGTCTGACGGATCCGAAGTAGGGCCGGTCGGCCCCGTGGAAGGTACCTGTCGGTCCCTGGAGGGCTTCGAGGGGCACGGCCAGGATGGTGCGGCCGGGAAGGTCCGGTCCGTCCCCTCGTGATCCGCCGGACCTTTCCGACCGCTCCCCTTCGCCCCGTCCGGCCGGGGGAGCGCTCGAAGAACCGCAACAGCTGGAGGACACGGTCCGGTGGACGCAATGGAATCGCAGGGCAATCAGACCGCCCCCGCACAGGGGCCCATGCCCCCCGACCCCGGTGCCGCCATTGCCGACGCGCACTCCACCAGGAACGGCCACCGGGCCACCCGGGCCGACACGAAGGAGCCGGCGGCGCACCCCGGCACCCGTCTGCCGGGCCGTTCGTCCCGCGGGCGGATCGTCGTCTCGTGGCTCACGACGACCGACCACAAGCAGATCGGCACGCTCTATCTCGTCACCGCGTTCGTCTTCTTTCTGATCGGCGGCGTGATGGCACTCGTGATGCGCGCCGAACTCGCCCGTCCCGGAACGCAGATCATTTCCAACGAGCAGTTCAATCAGGCATTCACCATGCATGGGTCGGTGATGCTGCTGCTGTTCGCGATGCCGCTGTTCACGGGATTCGCCAATTGGCTCATGCCGCTTCAGATAGGCGCACCCGATGTGGCGTTTCCGCGGCTGAACATGCTGGCGTACTGGTTGTTCCTCTTCGGTTCACTGATCGCCGCCGCGGGGTTCCTGACTCCTCAGGGCGCCGCCGACTTCGGGTGGTTCGCCTACGCTCCGTTGTCCGACGCCACGCATTCACCGGGCATCGGCGCCGACATGTGGATCATGGGGGTGGCACTTTCCGGCTTCGGGTCCATTCTCGGAGCGGTGAACTTCATCACCACCATCATCTGCATGCGTGCCCCAGGAATGACCATGTTCCGGATGTCGATCTTCACCTGGAACGTACTGCTGACCGCCGTACTCATCCTCCTGGTCTTCCCGGTCCTGGCCGCGGCGCTCTTCGCGCTGGAGATGGACCGGAAGTTCGGCTCACACATCTTCGATCCCTCCAACGGAGGCGCGCTTCTGTGGCAGCACCTCTTCTGGTTCTTCGGCCACCCGGAGGTCTATGTACTGGCTCTGCCGTTCTTCGGTATCGTCTCCGAGATCATTCCGGTCTTCTCCCGTAAGCCGATGTTCGGCTATATCGGTCTCGTCGCAGCGACGAGCGCCATCGCCGGACTGTCCGTCACCGTCTGGGCTCACCACATGTATGTGACCGGTGGGGTACTGCTGCCCTTCTTTGCCTTCATGACCTTCCTGATCGCCGTACCGACGGGAGTGAAGTTCTTCAACTGGATCGGCACGATGTGGAAGGGATCCTTGTCCTTCGAGACACCGATGCTGTGGACCACCGGATTTCTGATCACCTTCGTCTTCGGCGGTCTGACCGGAGTCATCCTGGCCTCACCGCCGCTGGACTTCCATGTCTCCGACTCGTACTTCGTTGTCGCCCACTTCCACTACACGCTCTTCGGTACGGTCGTCTACGCGATGTTCGCCGGATTCCACTTCTGGTGGCCGAAGTTCACCGGCAGGATGCTCGACGAGCGCCTCGGCAAGATCACTTTCTGGGTGCTGACGGTCGGCTTCCACCTCACGTTCCTCGTGCAGCACTGGCTCGGAGCCGAGGGAATGCCGCGCCGGTACGCGGACTATCTCGCCGCTGACGGTTTCACCGCGCTCAACACGCTTTCCACTATCGGCTCGTTCCTCCTCGGACTGTCGTTCCTGCCCTTCTTCTACAACGTCTGGAAGACCAGCCAGTACGGCAGGAAGGTCACCGTCGACGACCCCTGGGGTTATGGCCGCTCCCTGGAATGGGCCACGTCCTGTCCTCCGCCGCGGCACAACTTCACTTCCCTGCCTCGCATCCGCAGCGAGTCCCCGGCGTTCGATCTGCACCATCCGGAGATCGCCGCGCTCGAACTCGAACCCGCTGTACCGCACTGACCTTGCCAACTCCCCCCCCCCCCCCCCGCAAGCCCCGCCCTCAGGAGAGTGTTGCCCGATGTCCCACGGTGTTCTGGCGGTCGGTGTCGTCGTGCTCCTCGCATCCGGCAACGTCTGGTACCTGCCCGCGTATATCGATCTGCGGGCGGGCCAGGACCGGCCTCGCTCCCGGCGGCTGGCCGCGGCCGCTGTGCTGACCGGCTGGGGATCGGCGGCCCTCACGATGTTTCTGCTGCTCATGCCGGTCGATCCGAGTGCGATCGCGCTGCTGGCGGTCGCGGCCACCACCGCCGTGGGGTCCCTGACCGTCCAGGCGTGGCGGCGACGGGGCCGGGAGCAGCGTGAGGAGGAAGCCCGTTGGTCCGCGCTCTTTCCGGTACGGACCGTCGGCAAGGTCGGGACCGCCGAGGATGAGCAATGAGCGGCCCCTCGCGTACCGGAATGCCCCACCGGCTTCGGTGAGGCGGACGGCGACCGACGCGAGGTGCCGCGGCGTTCGCCGGGCGTCGCTCGCCGGTCTCGGGGCGGCCAGTGGTTCCGCCGCCACCTCCTCGGCGTGCTCTTTGTCTTCCGGCGGTTCGATGTGCGGTGATCGTGAGTTCGCGCTTGACGGTTCTGCCGACGTTGTAGCGGGGCGCCCGGCGCTCGTTCTTCGCGCCGGGTGGTCGTCCGGGGCCCGTGCCGGTGGGTTGGGAACACGGGTCGGGCAGGGGAGGTGAGCCCGGATGTCCCGGAAACCTCGGCGGACCCGGACCGGGGGTGAGCTTGTTCGAGGCGGCGGGTTTCACCCAGGGACGGCGTAGGTCCGCGGCCGGCGGTCGGGCGAGTCGGAGCTGGGTGCGGGCGGCGATCAGGGTTGCGGTCCAGCGGTCCGCCGCCTCTGGGGTGCGGATGTTCGGGGTGGTCCAGCCGAGGGTCCGTCGTGCGAAGCGGAAGGTGTGCTCAGGGGCGAAGCGGCGTAGACATGCCTGACGGCAAAGGTCGACATCGTCGGGGCAACGCCGGTCTTCGAGGACCACCACCAGGCGGGCGGGGCACCGCGTTGCTTCGACGGGTGACCCAGCCAGTACCGTTCGCAGCCGGTCCACATAGATCCGGACGTGGTTCAAGCCGCCGTACATCGCCCCGTGCCCGCCGACGGTGCTCGGGCAGCAGCGCCAGATCCGCCGACGACTTCACCGCACCGCCCGCGCACGTCGAGCTCCAGCGTCGGCTGGACCTGGACGGCATTCGGCCTGAAGCAGCACCAGGTCGGCATGTTCGAGCTGTCCGACGACAGCATGCATGCACCGCCGGCCGTCAGGCAGCGGCTTCGGGTACCCCCGGTTCCACATGCACTTGACCCCACCTGTTCCTCCTGGCTCAACCAGGTCGAGCGGTGGCTCCGGCTCCTGACGGCCAAGCCGATGCGGCGCGACACCCGCAATTCCCTCCAGGCGCCGGAGAAGTAAATTCGGAACGTCTACGCTGTCACCGTTGCCCATTACGTTCAACGGTCCCAGCGCCCGGGGAGGAAGCCGCGAAGCGCTCCGAGGTCCCCGGATCGCTCCGACCGCCTGCAGAAGGGACAATGCAATGGATCCTGATATCCGGACCAGGGCCGCAATCGAGGAACACTGGCGGGCATCGGAACGTGGGGATACCGAAGCCGAGCACGCCATCTACGCTGCGGACGCGATCCTCGACTACCCCCAGTCAGGTGAACGATTCCGGGGCCGCGCGACGATTTCGGCGCAACGTGGCGGGCACCCTGCCAACCGGCACTTCACCGTCCACCGGATCGTTGGCAGCGGAAACCTGTGGGTGAGCGAATGCCTCATCACGTACGACGGGGTGCCCACCTACTCAGTGAGCATGATGGAATTTGCCCACGAGCATGTAGTGCACGAGACGCAGTACTTCGCGGATGGCTTCGGTTCGCCTGAATGGCGGACAGCACTCGCGGAGCCGATGCCGGGCAGGAATATCGCCAGGGCCTGAACCGGGGCCGGCCTCGATCGTTCATGGGTCCGTGTCAGTTTGCTGACGCGGGCCCCGGGCTTTTGTGGATGGGCGTGTCCTGTCGTGCGGGTGTGGCGGGGTCCGAGTGTCGGCTCGGATGACCATGGAGTTCCATGGCGCCGGGGTGACGCGGTTCTTCGGGATGGGCGGGCCGGTCTGGTCAACCCCTCGCCAACGTCGGAGGCGGCGATATGGGCGGCGCTTGAGCCGTGGCGGAAGGCCCGGGGGTACACGATCCGGGCGAGATCCTGCTGGATGTGGCGCTCGCTGTCGCGTTGGGCGGGGACTGCCTGGCCGATGTGGGCCTGCTGCGGGCCGAGTCGGCCGTGTTCGGGCCGGTGTCCTCCGACCCGATGGTCTCTCGCCTGGTCGGCGGGCTGGCGTCGGGCGGCAAGCGGGTCTTGGCTGCGTTCCGCACCGCCCGCGCCGAAGTGCGCGAACACGTCCGGCGGTTGGCCGGGGATGCGGCGCCGGACGCGGACGGGCAAGTGATCGTGGACATCGACGGCTTCCTCGTCCTGGCGCACTCCGAGAAAGCCACCAACACGGCCAGCGAGGCGATCGTCGCCTTCGAACTGCGCCACCGGCAGCGGGCCCGGGCTGAGGATCGCATAACGCGCCGCCCGCGCAATCGGCCTGCGCAACCCCCCTCTCCACGATACGGCTCAGAACCGGATCTGGCTTGCGATCATCCAGATCGCCCTGGACCTGCTCGCCTGGATGCGCCTGCTCGCCCCGACCGGCGCCGCCCGGCTTCGGGAGCCCCGCCGCCTGCGGCTCCGCCTCTTCTCCGCCGCCCGACTCGTTCCGTCGCCGCATTCCCTGCCTCGCCGGACACTGGCCCTGGACCGACGTACTCACCCGCGCTCCGGATCGGCTGCAAGCCCTCCCGAACCCCGGCTGACCGGCACCTTCCCATCCCTGCGAGCAGCACGAGCCCACCTGAGCCGTGGAACCCGACGCGACAGCCGGGCACCCAACCCGCCCAGACTCCGAGCATCCCATCAACACTCACCACAAAGGGTCCGCCAGCGAGCTGACGGACCCTCATAAACGATCGAGGCCAGCATGCCGGACTCCCGAGGTTATGACCCGAGACGCTGGACGCGGCATGCCGCAGGTTCGGTCAATAATCGGATGTTGTACGTCAGTGGCACCGGCCATCGCGATCACAGGAGGCTTCATGTCCTTCGAAGAAGAATGGGCCGACCTCAAGGCCAAGGCTGCCGCCCGCCTGCAGCTGAACAGTGCGCCGACGGCGGACCCGGGCCCGGCACCGTCCGACGGGGACCTTGTCATCTACGACGACGAACTGGGCAAGATCGGCCATTTCGCCTACCAGTTGCACAACAACCTGAAGGCCGACGGCAAGCACGCCCGGACCACGACCGAGGCTGCCGGTACGAGTCTGGAGTCGGACGGGTTCGAGATGGGCAAGGCACTGACCGCCGCATCCACGGCGTGGGACAAGCAGGTCGGGACACTGGTCGATTCCTGCGCACACATTTCCAATCATCTCGACTACACAAAGGCGTCGAAGGAAAAGGACGACGAATGGGTCGCCACTCAGGTCAGCGCGTCCAAGATTGCCGATTACTACGACGTCCCCGAAGAAGACACCAAGCCCTCGATACCGAAGGCTCAGGGTCCCATCATCTGATCCAGCCTTCTCCGATCATTCATCCACCTTCCTCCTTACTTCCCTTCTTCCCCTACCCAGGCGAGGTGCCCGATGCTGGTTTTCCAGCAGCTTCTCAACCTGAAGACCAAGCCACTCGATTCGGCGATCGACGACTGGGTTGTCATGGTCAAAAAGCTTAAGGAACTCGCCAAGCATGCCGGAGACATGAGTTCCTATGCGGAAGGGACGGCCTGGAAGGGCGAGAATGCTTCCGTCACGAAGCCGTTCGTCACGAGGACGGCAGCCGAGTTCCGTGATGCGGTGACCCAAGCCGAGAGCATCACCAACATACTCAAGGACGCCTACGGTGAGTTGACGAAAGCCAAGACCGACCTCGAAACGATTTACGACAATCCGCCGCACGGCCTCGGGATCGCCCCGGACGGAGTCATCACGCACCCGGAGGGCTCCCATGCGGCCCAGGGTGACGTCGACGCACTCGTCGATCGACTGGAGGCCATTCTCCAGCGTGCGGTCGACGCCGACGCACTCTGTGCCTGGGGTTTGAGGGATCTCACCAAGGACCCGCACGAGTTCAGCAGCATGCACTACGGCTCGCTGAAGGACGCGAAGACGGGCATGGTGCAAGAACAACGAACAAAGCTGGACAAGACAGAGTACGAGCCCCCCAAGAAGTGGGGCAGCGGCACCATCAAGCCCATTGCCGAGTTCCTCAGCTACCGATCCTGGATGGGCGGCGGTGAGGCACTCCTGCACGGAGACATCAACGGCGCGGTGCAGGGATTCATCGGCGGCACGCCCGCGTACGCCGCCGGCGAGGCCAGCAAGCATCTTGAGAAGGGATCGATCCTGAGCGAGGTAAAGGGGAAGCACCATCGCCCCACGTTCATCAACACGATCGGTAAGTTCGGGGGGAAGATATTCGGCGCGCCGGTGGCCGTGGTGGCGACGGGAATCGACTTCTACTACACCCCGTCGAAGAAGGAACCCGGTGACACCCATGTGGTAGCACCAGCAGAACCAGGAAAGGTGAGGTACCGGTGAAGCACTCCGCAGGCCCGCCGCCGCCCGGTCGCCGCCGCCCGAACGTGGGGCACTGGCTACGACCTCGGAGTTCGCGGACGTTCGTCCTCGGTATCTGCATGGCTGTCGGCGGGCTCGCCGGCGGGGTGCGCTCTGCGGTGGACGGAAAGGGGATCTGGACGGCCCTTGGCATCTTCGGCGTAGGGGTTCTCGGGGTTGCGATCGCCATTGCCTGGATCGTGACGTACGCGCGGGAGCACTGAGGAGAGGGCTCGGGCACAGCGACCTGGTCGCTGTGCCGCCCTCGCCCGGCCCATTGGTCCGCGCCGCCACCGGGGCCGGGGCGGGCGAGCGGTGCTCCGGTGCCGGGGCACGGCGGGCCGCCCCGACCCGGGCTCAGGCCCTCACGCTCGCGCTCGTCACTGGCCCACCCCTCCGTCGACGCACTCGCGCGACAGGTCGGAGTGTGCTGCTGGTCGAGACGGTCCGCAAGACCGGTCTGGAGGCGGCGATATCGGCGGCGCTTGAGCCATGGCGGAAGGCCCGGGGGTACACGATCCGGGCGAGATCCTGAGATGCGCTGAGGGTGGTTCTTCGCGGTCGGTCCGCCGCAGGGCCGGCCGATTGCGTGGTCGTCCGGTTCGTCCGCCGGGGCCCCTCCCTGCTCGGTGTCCGAGCCGGAAGCAACGGGTCGATCCGCGCCCGCTGCGCGTCAGTCGACGGCACACCTGAACAACGACCGGAGGCGTCGGTCGGAAGCGGTTTCGCTCGTCAGGTCGTCGGCCCTGTGCGGAGCCGCTGCACGTCCCGCACCGGCGTGTGCAAGGCGCTGAGGAGGGTCGCAGCTTCGGCCCCGATCCAGAGGGTCGATTCCCCGGAGCGGTACTCACGAAAGGCAAGGATGAGCGGCAACGTGCCGGCAAGGACGCCGAAGGGCCGGATCGGAGCGCTGCTCACGCCGTCACCTTGGCAATGAACGCGGCGAGGTTCGCCACGGTCCGCTGGGCCTTCTCCTCCAGGGTGAGGGATTCGTGGAGGCGTGCGCCTATGCCCGCGTCCTTCCTTCCGCGCACATAGAGGGAGCAAGCCAGGTCGCTGCACATGTAGACGCCGACCGAGTTGCCCTGCTGCCCGGCCTTTCCGGACCTCGGCGCGACCATCAGGGAAACGCCCCCGGTGTGGGTGGTCACACACACCGAGCACATGCTGCGTCGCATCTGCCAGGAGCCGACGCCGCAGGAGCGCAGCTGGATGCCGACCGAGCGGCCGTCGAGCTCGGTCACGAGGTAGGCCCGGTCGGGGGCCTGGGGATCTCGCCGGCCCAGGAAGTCCAGGTCGTCCCAGCACTGCTCGGCCAGGTCGCGGGGGACGCTCAGGCGCTTGGCCTTGCCCTTGGTGCAGTTCACGAACGCGGCACGAATCTCTTGCTCAGTCAGCCGTTTCATAATAGGCACGCTAATTTGCCTAATAGAATTAGGCAAGTGCATAATCGTCGATGTCAGGGATGAGGAGCGATTCGGAGGATGAACATGGCACGGGCCGGACGGGTAGGACTGACGACGGAGCGCCTGGTCCGGGCGGGGGCGGAGCTGGCCGACGAGGTCGGCTTCGAACAGGCGACCCCTGCGGAGCTCGCCCGGCGGTTCGGCGTGCAGACCGCGAGCCTGTACTCGCACGTGAAGAACGCCCACGACCTCAAGACCAAGATCGCCTTGCTCGCCCTGGAGGAACTCGCCGACCAGGTCTCCGCCGCGGTGGCCGGACGGGCCGGCAAAGACGCCCTGACCGCTTTCGCGAACGTCTACCGCGACTACGCCCTGAAACACCCGGGGCGCTTCGCCGCAACCCGGTTCCGGCTCGACCCGCAGACGGCGGCCGCCAGCGCCGGCGTCCGGCACGCCCAGATGACACGGGCGATCCTGCGCGGATACGACCTGGCAGAACCGCACCAGACACACGCGGTGCGGCTGCTGGGCAGCGTCTTCAGCGGGTACGTCGGCCTGGAGACCGCCGGCGGCTTCAGCCACAGCGCCCCCGACTCGCAGGAGAGCTGGACCGAGATCCTCAACGCGCTCGACGCCCTGCTGCGCACCTGGCCCACCAGCTCCTGACCAACCCTTCGGGGCGCCTGTGCCAACCGACCCTTCTGATCGAAGAGACCGAAGAAATGAACACCGAGCACGACTGGACCACCACTCCCATCACCGCCGGCCTCCTCCGCGGCGCCCTCGACCTGGAGCGCACCGAACGAGGCGTACTGCCCCACCGGTTGCCTGCGCGCGCCCGGCAGCAGATCCCCGACGGCCAGCTGGCCATGGCGGAGTCACAGCCCTCCGGAGTGCGGCTGGCCTTCCGCACTCGGGCCACCGCCGTCGAGCTGGACGTCGTGGCCACCAAACGGGTCTACGCCGGAGCGCCGCCACGTCCCGACGGGGTGTACGAGCTCCTCGTCGACGGGCGGCTCGCGGGCCGGGCCGGCGCGACCGCGGGCGACACGCTGATCATCGACATGACCTCCGGAACCACGCAAACCCGTCCCGGGCCGGTGGAGACCCTGCGCTTCACCGGCCTGCCGGACGACGAGAAGGATGTCGAGATCTGGCTGCCGCACGACGAGACCACCCAGCTGGCCGCCCTGCGCACCAACGCCCCCGTCCACACGCCACCGCCCAGCGGCCGCAAGGTCTGGCTGCACCACGGCAGTTCGATCAGCCACGGCTCCAACGCCGCCACCCCAACCGGGATCTGGCCCGCCCTGGCCGCCGCCCTGGGCAAGGTGGAGCTGGTCAACATGGGATTCGGCGGCAGCGCCCTGCTCGACCCGTTCACCGCCCGCACCATGCGCGACACCCCCGCCGACCTGATCAGCATCAAGATCGGCATCAACATCGTCAACGCCGACCTCATGCGGCTGCGCGCGTTCGGCCCGGCCGTCCACGGTTTCCTCGACACCATCCGCGACGGACACCCCACCACCCCACTGCTGGTCATCTCGCCCATCTACTGCGCCATCCACGAGAACACGCCCGGACCCAGCGCCCCGGACCTCAGCGCGGTGAGCGAGGGGCGGCTGCGGTTCGTGGCCACCGGCGATCCCGCGCAGAGCGCCGCCGGGAAACTGACCCTCACCGTGATCCGGGACGAGCTGGCCCGCATCGTCCAGCAGCGAGCCGCCACCGACCCGAACCTGCACTACCTCGACGGCCTCGATCTCTACGGCGAGGCCGACTACGCCGAACTTCCGCTGCCCGACGATCTGCACCCGGACCCCGCCACCCACCAGCGCATCGGCGAACGCTTCGCTCACCTCGCCTTCGGCAACGGCCCTTTCGCGGCGGGGAACCAGTGACCGACTGCGGGGAATGAAGGACGTGCCGGCGCGCCCCGCAGGCATGCGGGGTGCCGTGTGGATGCCGCAGGCCCCCGGCCGGTGAACCCGGCCGGTGACTTCTCTCGCCGGCGCGGGCGCCCCGCGAATCTCCCGCGCTCACCGGGGACCGGGCACAACACCTCCTGATAAACAGCCGGACGAGTGCGCCACCGACCAGTTCGGCGGCGCACTCCTGGGCGGTGGCGCGGGCGGCGGTGACGGCGCTGCAGCGGACCCGTTGCCACGGATCCCTGGCTGGGGAAGGGAGACATCGCGGTCACCGCCGCCGCGGCGGTCGGCGGCACCGCACCGGACACTGTCGCCCAGGGTTCGCGGCCCATGCGGTGACCGAGAGGTCCACCCGGCCGGATACGTCGCCGATCCGGTGGTTCTGCCGGCGAGTGGCCGGTCGGGCAACGTCACCGGATCGGACTTCGTCATCGACGGAGGACTGATCACAACCTTGTGACGGGAACCTCCTCGGCCCGGTACGAGGCCCTTCCCGCGCCCCTCGACGCGGCCTGAGCATCGAAATTCATGAGGCTCAGCCACAGAAGAATGCGCTTTTGTGACCCCTCCCGCAGGCCGCAGGATGGCGGAGAACCGGCCTGCGGGGAGGAACCATGTTGTCAGCCATCGAAACGGGTCTGCTGCCCTTCACTTCCGAGATCCGCCCGGAAGGGCTTGCCGTCGGAGGGGTCCTGCTCACCGAACTGGCGCAGCGTTCGGGGACGCCGCTCTTCGTGTACGACGAGGATCACCTGCGCCTACGCTGCCGGGAAGCGGTCGCGGCCTTCGGCCGGGACAACGTCGCGTACGCCTCCAAGGCATTCTTGTGCACGGCCATGGCCCGACTGGCCCATGAGGAAGGGCTGTTGCTCGATGTGGCCTCCGGCGGCGAGCTGCGGGTGGCGCTGCACGCGGATGTGCCGGCCGGACGGATCGTGCTGCACGGCAACAACAAGGACGAGGCGGAGCTGCGCACGGCGATGTCAGCCGGGGTGCGGCACGTGGTGGTCGACAGTTTCGACGAGATGGACCGCATCGAGCGCCTGCATGCCGAGGAACAACTACCACCCGTCCGGGTGCAGTTGCGGGTGGCGCCCGGTGTCGCCGCAGGCGCACACGAGGCGATCCGCACCGGTGGCAACGACTCGAAGTTCGGCTTCGGCCTCGTCGGAGGAACCGCCGCCGCCGCAGTGCGCCGGGCCGCCGGTTCCCTGGCGATGATCCTGGAGGGCGTCCACGCGCATGTGGGCTCCCAGGTGCTGGACGCGGCGGAGCTCGCGGCAGGAGCCGCGGCCGTCGCACGGTTCGCCGCGGAGGCACAGGTGCACCGGCTCACCGTCGGCGGCGGCCTCGGTGTCGCGTACGAGGCGGGGCAGACCGCACCCTCGTTCGCCGACTGGGCGGCCCGGGTGCGCACCGCGGTGCGCGATGTGGGCTGGGGCGGCGACGTGACAGTGGAGCCCGGCCGGTCCATCGCCGCCCGCGCAGGGCTGACCCTGTACCGGGTGGGCACGATCAAGCGCATCGAGGGCGTGCGGACATACGTCAGCGTCGACGGCGGCATGAGCGACAATCTGCGCCCCGCCCTGTACGGCAGCCGCTACGAGGCGTTCCTGCCGCGCCACCCCCGCGCGCCGCGACCGCTGCGGGCACGGCTGGTCGGCAAACACTGCGAGAGCGGCGATGTGATCGTCGACGACGCCGCCCTGCCGGCCGAGGTCGCGGTGGGTGATCTCCTGGCCACGCCTGTCACGGGTGCATACGGATATGCCATGGCGTCCAACTACAACAAGGTGCCGCGTCCTGCTGTTGTCTTCGTGTCCGACGGCCGTGCGCGCACCGTGGTGCGCCGGGAGACCGAGGAGGACCTGCTGCGCCTGGACGTGGACGAGCCCGCCCGGCCCGTCGCGCCGCCGCCGACGGTAGCGTCGGGTGCCGGGGCGGCGCGGTGTGTCGGCACGGCCTAACCTGACCCGATGCTGAACAGTGCTCGACTGCTCGTCCTGCTGGAAATCGCCCGCACGGGCACCATCGTGGCCGCGGCCCAGGCGCTGCATCTGAGCCCGTCCGCGGTCTCTCATCAACTCGCCCGGCTGGAACAGGAGCTCGCGGTGGCGTTGGTGGAACGTCAGCCGCAGAGCCTGCGGCTGACGGCGGCCGGTGTGCGACTGGCCGAGCACGCACAGGCCGTCGCAGACCTGATGGCCGTCGCACAAGACGATCTGCGGGCGCACTCCCAAGGCGACGCCGGGGTACTGCGGCTGGGCTTCTTCGCTTCATCGGGCCTGGAGCTGCTTCCTCGGGCGCTGTCGGTCTTCGCGGCCGAGCGGCCCCAGGTCGAGCTGGAGCTGATCCTGGGGCAACCGCACGAGCTGGTGCCCGATCTGGAGGCGGGCCGGCTGGATGCGGCGGTCGTCTTCGAACATCCGCTGGACCCCTGGTGCCGGCATGCGGCCGTGGACGTGGAGATGTTCTTCGACGAGCCGCAGCTGGTGGTCCTCCCTCTGCGGCACCGCCTCGGGCGGCGCACCGCGGTCCGGCTCGCCGCTCTGGAGGGGGAGAGCTGGATCGGTACGCACGGTGGCCACACCGGCGAACCGGTCCTGGAACGCGCATGTGCGGCCGAGGGGTTCCGGCCGCGGGTCCGTTGCCGCAGCGATCACTACCAGGTCACGATCAACCTGGCCCGCGCGGGCATGGGTATAGCGCTCGTCCCGGCCCTCGGGCTCGGCGACACCACGGGTGTGCACGTCTGCCGCCTGGACCATCCCCGACTGCACCGGCGGATCGGGGTCGCCACCCGGCCCACCAACCGCAACCCGCTGCTGCGGATCTTCCTCGCGGAGCTGCGGTCGGCGGCCGAGGAGATCCGGTCGCTGCTGGATATGCAGTGGTCCTGACCGGCGGGGCGCACCGCTCTCATTCGCCGGCGCGGCGTCGGGCACACGCCGCGAGGGTGCGCCCGACGTCCCGGATGGCGTGCACCGCGGCCCGCTCCGTGCTGGGCCCCAGCACCGGGTCCCAGTGCGCCACCACCGCGTACGCCAGTCGGCGCACACCGACGATGACACCGGCATCGGCGCGGACCCCGGCGTCGGTGCCGGTCTTGTTGGCCACCAGCAGCCCGTCGGGCAGGGGATTCGGGAAGCCGGGGGCGTACGGGTCGTGGTCCACCAGGGCGGGGACCAGGCCGTGGTCGGTGTTGGCGCGCATCCACTGCAGGAGTCGCGCGGAGGCTGCCGGGGAGCTCAGCGTGCCGCGCACCGCATGTGTCACCAGCCGTGCCAGGCCCCGTGCGGTGCCGGTGGCGAAGACGGGCGGCACGTCAGGGCCCCGGATGTCACGGACCTTGTCATGGAGTGTGAGGTGGTCGAGCCCGAGTTCCTCCGCCAGCCGGGCCGTGGACTCGCGCCCCACCAGGCGGAGCAGCGCGTTGGTGGCGGTGTTGTCACTGACCGAAGCGGTCAGCCAGGCCAGATCCTCGACGGTCCAGCCGCGCCTGCTCATCCGGCGCAGCAGCCCGGTTCCGTCCGCCAGGTCCTCGTCGAGGACCTCGACCGGCCGGTCGGCGAGCAGCTCCCCGGTGTCCAGCCGGCGCGAGACCTCGGCGAGCAGCAGCAGCTTCGAAGCGGACGCGACCGGCAGCACCGTGCACTCGTCGGCCCCCGCCGTCTCGCCGCCGTCGATGTCGACGGCGGCGACGGCCAGGGTGAGCGGCAGCGCGGCCGAACGCCGCGCCGCCGCGGCCACCTGGGCCAGACTCATCGGATCCTCACCACTTCCCCCGCCCGCGCCGCGGTCGGGCAACCGCCCCTCACCGCGACCCGTCCCGCCACCACGACGGTATCGATGCCTTCGGGGGCCAGCAGCGGTCGGTCGAAGGTGGCGGTGTCACGTACCGACGCCGGGTCGAGGACGACCAGATCGGCGAGGGCGCCGTCGCGGACCACACCGCGGCCGGTGAGCCCGAACCGCCGGGCCGGCAGACCGGTCATCTTGTGCACCGCCTCCTCCAGCCGGATCAGCTGCTGATCGCGGCCGTAATGGCCGAGTACGCGGGCGAAGCTTCCCGCCCAACGAGGGTGCGGGCGACCGGGTTTGGGGACGCCGTCCGAGCCGATCATCGACAGCGGGCTGGCAAGCACCCGTCGCACGTCGTCCTCGCGCATGGAGTGGCTGATGATGGTCACCTCGCCCTGCTCGGCCAGCAGCAGGTCGCACACGTAGTCGACCGGGTGGACGCCGCGAGCGGCGGCGAGGTCGGCGATGCTGCGGCCCTCGGCCTCCGGGTGAGCCTGCGCGGCGGCCACGGTGATGAGGTCCCAGCCACCGTTGCCCACGGTGTTCTCCCACCCCTTGACGCCCTGAGCGATGTCCGTACGGATCCGGTCGCGCGTATCGGCCCGGCGCAGCCGTTCCAGCAGGGCGCCGACGCCGCCCTCGCTCGTCCATGGTGGCAGCATGGCGTGCAGGACGGTGCTGCCCGCGGTGTACGGGTAGACGTCGCACAGCACGTCCACCCCTTCGGCTCGGGCCTGTTCCAGCCGGGGCAGGGTGCGAAGCGTGGCGCCCCAGGCATGCCGGCCCGCGGTCTTGTGGTGGGAGATCTGCAGCGGGGCGCCGGAGCGCACCGCGATCTCCAGGGCTTCCTCCAGGGCGGTCTCCACCTGTGACATCTCGTCGCGCAGATGGGTGACGTACGGCTTCCCGTGACGCGCGGCCACTGTGGCCAGCGCGACGATCTCCTCGGTGTCGGCGTAGGTGCCGGGCGGGTAGATCAGCCCGGTGGACAGGCCGGCCGCACCCTGGCCGAGCGCCCGGTCGAGCAGCGCGCACATGGTGTCCAGCTCGTCGGGCCGGGGCGGGCGGGCCTCGAAGCCCATCACCCCGGCGCGCAGCGTGCCATGGCCGACGAGCGAGGCGATGTGGGTGTGGCGCAGAGCAGGATCCTGTCCGGCGGCGAATGAGTCGAAGTCCACTGCGGGCCGGACAGGTCCGAGCCCGAACGTCACCCTGAGATGCTCGGTGAGTGAGGGCAGCCGTTCCTGTAGCGAAGGGAACAGGCTCGTCCCGCAGTTGCCGCAGATCTCCGTGGTGACGCCCTGGAGCAGTGGTGCGAGGCGAAGGTCGTCGACCGGTTCCGCGGTGCGCTCGGTGCCGTGGGATGCCGCGAGGGCGTCGGAGTGTGTGTGCACATCGATGAAGCCGGGCGTGATGACCTGGCCGGTCACATCAAGCGTCTCCGTCGCCGCGGCCGGAGTGCCCGCGGGAAGCACGGCGACCCGTCCGCCCACCATCGCGATGTCCGCCTCCCTGGCGGGCGCGCCGGTTCCGTCGACCAGTGTGCCGCCGCGCAGCAGCAGATCCACAGGCCGACCCATCACAGCACCGTCGAGAGGAAGGCCCGCGTGCGTTCGTGCCGCGGGTCGGTGAACAGAAGTTTCGGGCTCCCGGCTTCGACGACGGCACCCTGATCCATGAACAGGACACGGTCGGCGACCTCGCGGGCGAAGCCCATCTCGTGGGTGACCACGACCATCGTCATACCGCTGCGGGCCAGGTCGCGCATGACGCCCAGGACCTCGCCGACGAGCTCGGGATCGAGAGCTGAGGTGGGTTCGTCGAAGAGCATGAGTGCCGGCTCCATGGCCAATGCGCGGGCGATTGCCACACGCTGCTGCTGCCCACCGGACAGTTGCCCCGGGTAGTGGTCCGCCCGGTCCGCAAGACCGACATGATCCAGCAGCTCCCGGGCCTGCTTCTCGGCCTGCGCACGGGAGAGACCCTTGACGGCGACGGGCCCCTCCATCACGTTCTGCACCGCCGTGCGGTGCGGGAACAGGTGGAACCGCTGGAACACCATGCCGATCCGCTCGCGTTGGCGTCGGATGTCACGGGGGCGCCGCTCGCGCAGGACGCGCCCGGACGGGCCGTGCTGCTCGTAGCCGATCAGCTCACCGTCCATCCATACCCGCCCAGCGTCGATCCGCTCAAGGTGATTGAAGCAGCGCAGCAGCGTCGACTTCCCGGACCCGGAAGGGCCTATGACGCACAGCACCTCACCGCTGCGGACATCGAGATCGATGCCTTTCAGCACCTCGGTGTCACCGAAATGCTTACGGACCCCACGGGCTTTGAGGATCACCTCGTTCATGCCGCCGCCTCCTTCCTGTCACGCCCGGGTACAAGATTCGTCAGGACCCTGCGCCGAAGCGGCCGGGCGGCGCCCGGGCTGTAGCGGCGTTCGACGGCATGCTGGCCGATGCTGGCGATCGTGGTGAGCACCAGGTACCAGAGGGAAGCCACCAGCAGCAGCGCCACCACCTCGAAATTGGCGAGGTAGAGGTGCTGGGAGACGGTCATCAGGTCGGCCCCCGCGATGACAGAGACCAGCGAGGTCGTCTTGAGCATGGAGATGAACTGGTTTCCGAACGGCGGAATGATGACCCTCATCGCCTGCGGAAGGATGATCCGGGACAGAATCTGACGGTTCGACATACCGATGGACGCACCCGCCTCGCGCTGGCCGGGGTCCACGCTCTGCATGCCTGCTCGAACGATCTCGGCCATGTAGGCGCCCTCGTTGATGGAGAGGCCGAGCAGGGCCGCCACGAAGCCGGTGATGACCTGGTTGGACTGCCAGCTGATGAGTTTCGGGCCGTCGAACGGAACACCGATGCTGATCACCGGGAACAACAGGGCCAGATTGAACCAGAAGATGAGCTGGACCAGCAGCGGGGTGCCGCGGAAGAACCAGGTGTAGGCACCGGCGGTGAGACGCAGGACCGGACTGTCGGAAAGCTGCATCACCGCGACGAGTACCCCGATGACGATGCCGAGGGCCATCGAGACGAGCGTGAGCTGAATGGTCACCCCGAGGCCCTTGAGGATCACGCCGTCGAGCTGGTACTTGGCGACGATGTCCCAGTGCAGGTTGGGATTGACGATGACGGTGTAGGCGAGCCACACCGCGAACAGTGCGGAGGCGAGGACCGCCAGCCAGCGTCCGGGACGGGGGCGCCGGGTCACCTGGAGGGAGAGGTCGTCCTCCGGTGGCGTAACGGCGGTGGTGGCTGCCGCTGCGGCACCGAGGGTGGCGCCTGGCTTCTTCCGGTCGGTCATGTCCGCACTCACTGCCCGTCGTTGACGGTGGCCTCGGGCACGGCGCTGTCGCCGACTTCCCAGGTGTCGAGGATCTTCCGGTAGCCGCCGTTGTCGATCAGTTCCTGCAGGGCCTTTCGGACGGCGTCGCGCAGTCCGCCCTGGCTCTTCGCGGCCGCGATGCCCCAGGGGGCGGTGCCGTACTGCGTCGGCAGAACCTCGTACGCGCTGCTCTTCTTTGTGAACATCCTGGCGACGGGATAGTCGACAATGGTCGCGACCGCGCGTCCGCTGTCCAGTTGCAGCAGCCCGGTCGGCGCGTCCTCGCTCTGCGAGATCTGCATCTTCTGCTTGCACTTGGCGTTTTGTTCCTCGCCGATGTGGAGGTTCGAGCTGCCCTTGGCGAGGACGACGGTCTTTCCGCACAGGTCCGTGAGGGACTTGATGCCCTGCGGGTTGCCCTTCTTCGTCATGATGACGCCGCCGGTACGGAAGTAGTCGACGAAGTCGACCGCCTGGCGCCGCTGGGCGCTGTCTGTCATGGACGACATGACCAGATCGAAACGTCCGGACTCCAGACCGGGGATCAGCCCGTCGAATGCGGCGTTGGCGAGTTCGAGCTTCAGCTTCAGCCGCTCGGAGATGGCCTTGGCCAGGTCGGGGTCGACACCTGTGAGCCGGGTGGTCCCGGGCTCGTACATCTCCATCGGCGGATACCCCACCGCGGTGGCCACCCGCAGCACCCCCTTCTGCCGGTACTGCGCGGGGAGCAGCTCGGCTGCGGTCCGGCCGGCGCCGGCCTGCGAGGAACTGCCGGACGGGGCGTCGCCCTGGCCGGAGCGTCCACACGCGGTGGCCGCGAGAGCCACCACGGCCAGGGCTGCCAGACAGCGCAGAGAACGGGGACGATTCATCAGGTTTCTCCCTCACGGGGTGGCGGTGCGCCGATGCTGGCAGTCGCGCCCGGGTGAATGGAAGATGATGAAGCTATTCATGCCTGACCATCGAAATCTCTACGGGTCCGAATCCCTGTGGATGAGGACTCCGAACGGGAACGGGGCATCGCATCCGGCAACCACCCGGCCGACGTTCACTGCTGCTCGGCACCGGTGGACTGCTCGCGGGATCCACGGACCGTTCGGCAACCGCCCGGACCACGGTCGGCCCGTCCGAGTCCGTGTCCCCGTCCGCGCCTTGGCCCGACATGCGAGGCGTCGATCGCGGCGTCGTCCATCGCCGGCGGGCCGGCTGCACGCAGCTCGGTCGGCATGCGCGCCCAGGAGAACTCTTCGACTGGAAAGCGGCCTTGTCACGCTCCTGCCACGGACGCCGCCGGCGTTCCACCGACCGTTCGCGCACTCGCGGCGCGGCAGCAATCTCCCGGTTCCACGCCCTTGAAGCCGCCGGCAGCCTCCAACCCGATCTGTTCCCGCACAGCCCTCGGTCCTCGGCCGACTGCCTCGTCCAGCATCGAGAGAGCAGCAGTCGACGCGGCTCCGGGAGTCTGCCGTCGGCCGACCGATCTCTCTGGCTGTGCCGACTGTCCAGGCAGGGGTGTGGTAGTGGTAATGATCGGTGCCCTGACCAGAGAGTCGGATCTTCATCGCACGTGGAGTCGGGAAGGACGGCCTGTGGAATTTGGCGAGCTGAACAGCCGGGCGATCCGGATTCATGATCTCTACGACCAGTTGAACCGCCGTAGACACGGACGGGTCTGGACCCGCGACGAGTTCATGCTGGGCTTCATGGGAGACGTCGGCGACCTGGCCAAGCTTGTCATGGCGGAGGAAGGAGCACGAGACGTCCCTGGCGGTCGAGCAGCTCTGGAGCATGAGCTCGCGGACTGTCTGTGGTCGGTGTTGATCCTGGCCCATCGCCACAACGTGGATCTTGAACTTGCCTTCCGCCGGACCATGGCAGAGCTCGACGAGACGATCAATGCTCAGCTCACCCGTTACGAGGACCCGCGCTGAACCGCGGGTCCCGCCGGGTCACCGCGCGGCCGCTGTCACTCTGTACGATCACCGGCTGGATCCTCCGCCGTCCCGACTGCGCACTCACGGAGGCGTCCCTCCTGATCGCGGTCCACAGCAGCCCGAGGCAAAGGACCTGGCGGGCAGCGGCGGGAAAGCTGTGACGGGTGTGCGTGCTCCTGCACCTGCGTGGTTGCCCCGACGGGTGTAAGCATGGAATATGCGCGTCTGGCAGCGGTTTTCGCTCCGCCATCGCTCGCGGCAGGCCAGCTATGCCCTGCTGGTGCTTCCGCTCAGCCTGATCGTGGTCATCGTGCTGGTGGACGTAGTGGCGATCGGCTTGCCACTGGGTCCGTCGCTGCTGATCGTGGCGCCCGCACTCACCGCGTCCTTCGCCTCAACCCTCGCCACCGGGGCGGTCGCCGCCGTTGCGGTGGTGGGCATGCTCGTCATCGGCCTGGACGCCCACCTGCTCGGCACGTTGGACTTCGACTCGCAGTTCATCGCCCTGGTGGCGGTTTCGTTGATCGTCACGGTATTCCGCTATCTGCGGGAGCGGCATGCCCGTGAGCTGGCACTGGTCCGGATGGTGTCGGAGGCCACGCAGCGGGTGGTGCTGCGACCTCTGCCCCACAGGATCGGCCCGCTGCGGGTGGCGTCGATGTATCTGGCGGCGCAGGAGCAGGCCCTGATCGGTGGTGACCTGTACGCGGCAGCCCGCACCTGCACGGGCACTCGGCTGATCATCGGCGATGTGATGGGCAAGGGCCTGACCGCGATCAGCGACGCCGCCCTGCTGCTGGGCGCCTTCCGGGAGGCATCGCACCGACAGGCCACCCTGGCCGACCTCGCGGCCTACCTGGATCAAAGTGTGTGCTGGAACCTGGTCGACCCCACCGAGGCGGAGAAGGCCGGGGAGTGCTTCATCACCGCCGCGATCCTCGACATCCCCGACGCGCTGCCACACATCCACATGGTCACCTGCGGACACCCGCCGCCCCTGCTGCTGCGTGGCCGGCGGGTCACCACGCTGCACGCCACCCACCCCGCGCCACCGCTGGGCCTGGGCGAACTGACCGCCGCCACCTACCACGAAGACACCTTCACGCTTGAGCCCGAAGACCTGCTCCTGCTGCACACCGACGGAGTGATCGAGGCCCGGGACCCCCTGGGCGTGTTCTACCCGCTGGCCGAACGCGCCGCCTCCTGGACCGACCACAGTCCCTCGGCGCTGGCCCACCACAGCCCCTCCGCGCTGGTCCACTACCTGCGCAGCGACCTGCTCGCCCACGTCGGCGGAGACCTGGCCGACGACGCCGCCATGATCGCCATCCAACGCACCCCCTCTGAAGCAATCACGGGCGCAGCCGAGCACGGTTGCCCACCACGGCTCGGCGGCGGCTGATTCACACCAGCCGCCGTCGCGACGGAGCCTGGACCCAGCGCCATGAAAACGGTGGGTCGTCAAGGACGGTAAGCCCACCGGTGAAGTCCTGAACTCTTCGTGGGCCCTTGGCCAGGAGGTGAAGGTGTCAGGGAACTCGGCGACGTTCACCCGGCAACTCACCTTCGTGCCGGTGGCTGTTGATGCGAAGTTCGTGTCGGTGACACTGGACGTGCGGTTCGACTGCATGATGCCCGACCGGTGCACCAACGGTCCGCAGCAGTGGGACGGGGCGCTGGAGTGGCTGGGTGCGGATCCGTTCTCGCACTCGGCGGTCGGGAAGATCGACCACACCTGGAGCGCGGCGAACAACGCCGACACGCTCGACTTGTCCACGAAGATCACCGCTCACTCGCCGGTGGCGAGCCCGGCCGTCTCGCGCTGGCAGGCCGACGGTGCGCAGATCCGCTGCGACAGGATTTGATGCCCCCGCCTTCGGGGCTCCGCAGGGGTCTCCGGCGTGCTGCGGCCCGGCATCAGATCAGGTCGGTGCGAGGGTCGATAACCAAGTGGTTGGTTTGCAGGACTCGACCGGCGAAGGTCACGTCCTGCTTGCCCAGGAGTCGGAAACCGAGGGTGCGGCAGATGCCGTTGGACGGGGCGTTGGTTGTTGCCGGGAACGCGTGTATGAGCCCCCACCGGCCGTCGTCGCGGGCCAGTTCGAGCAGCGTGCGGACGCCCTGCTTTCCGAGTCCCCGTCCCTGGAACTCCGGCAGCACCATCCAGCCGATCTCGGAGATGCGCTCGCCGTCCCTGTCGTGGGGCCACAAGGTCACGGTTCCCGCGACCACGTCCGGCTCGGCCGCATCGGGCACGATCATCTTGGTCCAGTCGGTGCCCACCGCCGCCCGTCGGACATCACGTCGGACCTTCGCCTCCATGCCTGCGCGAGGCAGCGGGCCGCCCAGTTCGGCCATCATGACCGGGTCGCATCGCATCCGGACGTAGGCGTCGACGTCGCCGTACTCAACATCACGTAGCAGCATCTGTGTTGTTCCCTTCCCTTTGGATATGGACATCATGGCTGGCGGCGGCTGACCTCAGCCGCGTAGGCGGCCCGGTCGACGCCGGCGGCTCGCTGCCACTTGACGCGACGGTGATACGGATGCTGAGGGTGCGGGCGAGGACCGCGGCGGGCAGCTCGGTGGCGAGCTGGAACAGCACGGTCGAGCGGGCCTCCGCGAGCCGGATGCCGAGCTTGCGGAGCCGTTCACCCATGGCCCAGGCGCTGATCGGGCGGCCGGGCTGGCCGCCGGAGAAGAGCCAGGATGCATCCGTCGGGGCGAGGACGGCATGGCTGCGGCGGGCCACGACCTGCTGTCGGGCCAGGTCAGCGACGGGCGTGGGCAGCTCAACCGGAACAGCGCCGAGGTGGATGTGGACCGCTCCGTCCGTCTCCTCGATGTGGTTGACGGTCAGCCGGGAGATCGCTGCGAGCCACTGGGCATGGAGGAGCAACAGTCGCTCGGCCGGGAAGCTGAGATCGCGGGTCATCTTCTGGGCGAGGGCCCAGCGCACGAAGTGGCCTGCCTCCTGGCGGAGGCGGACGTCGTCGCTGGTCATCCAGCGTTCGAGGTTGCTCTGGCGGGAGGTGGCAAGGGTGAGGTTCTGTCCTTCGAGTCGGTTCAGGAGATAGACGGCTGCCCCCGCAGATACCGGCGGGCGACAGTGAGCTGGTAGTGCGTGATCTCCTTTCCGCGGCCGCGTCGGTGAAGCCGACGCAGGAGGTGCCAAGTCGCTTGACGCTGCAGGACTTTCCGTCCCTCAGCCGTCGCAGGGGAGGTGACGAAGTCTTTCATGTGCCGTTCGAGACGGACCATCTGCTCATCCAGTTTCGGCAGGGCGCGTGGCGGCGAGGACACCTGGGATGTGTTCGACGACCTTGCCTTCGGGGAGTCGCGGCCCGGCTGCTGCTCCCCGCCGGGCGCATCAGGCGCCACGCGGGGCCCTCGTGCGCTGCCGGCCATCGCCCTGGCACTGTCAGCGGCCGGCGGGCTCGCCGCCGGCGCACGGGATGACTCCGTCACAGGACCGCTGGTCCTCGCAGCAGCCGCCTTCCTGTGCGCGGCCCTGCTCTGGTACACCGCAACGGAGGGGCCCGTACACACCGCACGCCGTACACGCCCCGCAGTACGCTGACCGCCCAGAGGACCGCTCGCTGGCGCCGGCCAGCGGCTGTACCGCCCCGAACTGCCGCACCTCTCACTGACCGGGCCCGCTGCCGTCCCCGCGCACTGGCGGTCATTCGTCGGCGGCGGCGTCCTTGTCGCGCAGGGGGCGCAGGCCGCCGGGCAGATATCGAGCATCGAGCGCTCTGCCCTGGCCCGGCGTAGGAGGGCGCCGAGGCGCTGTCCGCGTTCGACCTCTGCGGGAGTGAGCGGCAACCCGACCATGTCGATTCCCGTACCGGTATAGTAATGCCGGTATAGTTATTGGTTGCTGAGAAGGGCGCCGCATGATCGAGATCCTGAACCCCACCCTGTTGGCCCGAGCAAAAGACGCAGGCGCCCTGGTCGCTGACATCCTGCAGACGCTGAAGAGCCGTAGCACGATCGGCACGAACCTTCTGGACATCGACCGGTGGGCCGAGACCATGATCGTCGAGGCGGGAGCGCTGTCCTGTTACGTCGACTACGCGCCATCCTTCGGACGCGGCCCGTTCGGCCACTACATCTGCACGGCCGTCAACGACGCCGTGCTCCACGGAAGGCCATACGACTACACGCTTGCCGACGGCGATCTGCTGACACTCGACCTCGCCGTCTCCCAAGGCGGAGTCGCTGCAGACGCTGCCATCAGCTTCATCGTGGGCGGCGCAAAGCCCCCGGAGAGCGTCGCGATGATCAGTGCGACCGAACGCGCGCTGGCCGCAGGGATTGCCGCTGCCGGGCCCGGGGCTCGCATCGGCGATATCTCCCATGCCATCGGCACGGTCCTCAGCGAGGCGGGGTACCCGATCAACACCGAGTTCGGAGGTCATGGCATCGGATCAACGATGCACCAGGACCCGCACGTTTCGAACACCGGACGGCCTGGCCGTGGATACAAACTGCGCCCTGGACTGCTGCTGGCACTGGAGCCGTGGGTCATGGCGGACACCGCTGAACTCGTCACTGACGCCGACGGGTGGACGCTCCGAAGTGCGACAGGCTGCCGGACAGCACACAGTGAGCACACGATCGCTATCACCGACGACGGAGCCGAAATCCTCACCTTGCCGAAGCAAGCGCAGCCGTGAGGTCGGAGCCCCCCGTGCTCCTCTTCTCCAAGCACCCCTGCGGGCATGTGAATGGTCCAGCCGACCTCAGCTGCTCACCCACTCGGCGTGGTGCTCCGTCTGCCGGAGCCGTTCGGCGTGGACCTGGACACCAGCGGCTTGTCACCAGCCTGACAGACACGCCTCCCGATCCGAGGCGAGCAACCAGCCACGACTGCGTATCGCGTCCGCGGTGCCCCCGGATCAGTGCTCTGGCCCGGGGCGCAGCAGTGTCTCCACCGGCAACGGATACCGGGGCTTCGTTCTCGTGGACGCTCATCAGGTGGAGAACTGGTGCCCGGCCACCTCTGCGGCGCCGGAGCGTACCGAGACAGCGGAGGCGCTGACGTTGGTCGCCGACTGGGAGCCGGGCGCATACGACCGTCTGGACTGACACCGGTATCCACCGGGCCGGCGCCCGGGTCGGACGTTCGCTGCATGTGCACCCCCCCACGTCCTTCGGTCATTCTGCGTCTCCGGGTCGGACCGCAGCATGGTCCAGTGCCCGTTGTTCTCCAGGCTTCGGTGTGTCTCATGGGACACGGAGCGGTCTGCTGGAGGGTGGCGTTGGGCGGTGGGGGTGCGCCGGCGTCGGTCCGGGTTACGCGAAGCGTTCGTGGTCGGCCGGCACCGCGTCGATCACATCGAGATGGATGGTGACTCGCCCGTCCCCGGGATCGGAGCACTTGGTCAACGTCAGCAGGGATTTCCACCGCGCCCAGCCCCTGGCCCAGGTGAGGTGTCCGGGTCGTCGGACAGGTCCCGCCCGCGGGTTTCGGCGGTGCGCCAGATGGCGAGTGCGGTGATCAGCCCGCAGCCTATGGCCAGGGCGGCGAGAGGGGTGCTGGAGATGTGGCCCGACGCGGAGAGCAGGCTGCTGGCGAAGAGCGGGGTGAAGCCGCCGCCGATCAGTGCGGCCAGCTGGTAGCCCATGGAGGCTCCGGTGTAGCGGACCTTGGTGCCGAACATCTCGGACAGCAGCGGGCCCAGCGGTGCGTACATCGCGTTCTGTACCACCTGGCCGATGACCATACCGAGGATCAGCAGGGGAACGGACTTCGTGTTGATCAGGGCATAGATCGGGAAGGCGAGCAGTGAGATGCCTACGGCGCCGGCCAGCGAGACCGCCCGGCGTCCGAGGCGGTCGGACAGCGCGGAGAACAGTGGTATGGCCACCAGCCCGGTGACTGAGGTGGCCGTGAGTCCGGACATCACGTCGGAGGTGGCGTACCCGACGCCCGTGGCGTAGGTGAGCATGAAGGTACTGATCAGAGCGGTCAGGGCGAAGGGACCGATGCCGACCGCGCAGGCAAGGACCAGGGTCCGCGGCCTGCGCAGCACCTGCGCCAGGGGGATGCGCGGCGGTTCGGCTGAGGACTGCTGCTTCCGAGTCTCCACCGCCTGCTGGAACAGCGGACTCTCCGTGATGCTGATGCGCACGTACAGGCCGATGCCGAGCAGCAGCGCACTGAACAGGAACGGGATGCGCCAACCCCAGGCCATGAACTGCTCTTGGGGGAGCATCGTGGTCGCAGTGACCGCCAGGGTGGACAGGAGGAATCCGATCGGTGACCCCATCTGCATCACGCCGTTCCACAGGCCGCGGCGCCGTGCGTCGGCATGCTCGACGACCATCAGCGTGGCGCCACCCCACTCGCCGCCGATGGCGACGCCCTGCACGATGCGGAACAGGACCAGCAAGGCGGGAGCCGCGACGCCGATGGTCGCGTACGTGGGCAGCACTCCGATCAGGAAGCTCGCGGCCCCCATCAGGAGCATCGTCAGGATGAGCATGGCCTTGCGGCCGAGCCGGTCACCGAAGTGCCCGAAGACGGCACCCCCGATGGGTCGTGCGACGTAGCCGGCGGCCAGTGTCCCGAACGATGCGATCGTGCCGACCACTGGGTTCGAATCGGGGAAGAACAGCCGACCGAAGGCCAGAGCGGCCATGGTGCTGTAGAGCAGGAAGTCGTAGTACTCGATGACGGTTCCGAGCAGGCTCGACAGCGCCACCTTGCGCAGCAGGGCGGTGTCCGGCGCTGTGGGTGGCTGCCCGGCGCCCCCGGATGTCCGGGGGCTCTGCGGGGACGACGCGGAGGGTGCAGCAGACATGGCTGACTCCCTTGAGCGGTAGGGATGTTGTGGGTTGGTGAACGGCGAGGTACCTTCCGCGGTGGTGCAGGGCTCGTTCTCCGGAGTGGTATCCGGGAGAGTGAGCCGCTCAGCCGAACGAGATCGTTTCTTCTCTGTTCAGCGGTTGCGCGATGACCTTTCAGACTTTGCTCTCAAGACCGAACGCCTGCCGTGCGACGAGTCCACGCATCATTTCCGACGTTCCGCCGCCGATGGTTTCCAGGATCGCCTGCCGCCACATGAACTCGACATCGGTGCCTTTGACGAGCGCTTCGGGCGATCCGAACTCCATTGCCGCACGCGCGATTTCCTGGACGAGGAGTGTGCCGGCCAGTTTGTGATAGGCCGCCGGAACCGCCGATGGTTGCCCAGAGGTGATGTCACCGAGCAATGCCAGCGCCAGTGCCTCGACCTCCGCCACTTTCACGGCGAGGTCGGACAGCCGCCGACGGACGAAGGGATCTCGGCCCAGGCCCGACGTCTCCACCCAGGCGATGAGGTCCTGCAGGTCACGTCGTAGCCGTTTCGGTGGGAACTGGACATGCCGTTCGACTGCGAGCGCGGATGCGACCACCTGCCATCCCTCGTTCTCGAGGCCGACGCGATTCTCGACGGGCACCCGCACACCGTCGAACCGAACCTCGTTCAGGCGTCCGCCGTCGTGAGTCGGGATCGGGGAGATCGACACCCCAGGATGGTCCAATGGAACGATCAGGACGCTGAGTCCACGCGATCTGCTGTCCGGCGAGCCGGTCCGGCAGAGCAACCAGATGAAGTCGGCCCAGTGAGCATTGGACGTCCAGCACTTTGCGCCGTTGATCTCGTACTCGTCAATGACCACCCGGGCCCGGGTGCGAACTGCCGCCAGATCGGAGCCGGCATCCGGCTCCGAGTAGCCGAGCGCGAAGTTGATCTGTCCGAGTCGCAGTCCTGGAAGAAGACGTTCGCACTGCTCGGCCGTACCGTGAGCCATGAGCGCCTTGGCGACCAATCCCGGACCCATCGGTGGCCGGGCGACCCGCGCATAGGCCATCTCGTCCCACAGGATGAACTCATAGGCAGGCGGCAGTCCCATGCCACCGAACTCCACTGGCCAGGAGAGCGAGAGCCAACCACGCTCCCCGAGCGCCCGGTAGAGCCTGCGCACCCCCTCCGCCGTGTTCTCACCACGATGGAAGTATCCGTTCAGCCCCTCATGGTCAGCCAGGAACTCGAGTACCTCGCTGCGGAACTCCTCCTCCTCGCGGGTGAATCCGAAGTCCATGTCAGTCTTCCTCGCGGGCAGCCGTGGTCCACTTCGGTTCGCGCCGCTCGCTGAATGCCCGGGGGCCTTCCTTGGAGTCGGGATGCGCCCAGTGCATCCGTAGGAGCGCCCACCCGTACTCGCACGCCTGGGTGTATCCCATTTCCAGTGACCCCCAGATCGCCTGCTGCGAAAGCGACACCGCGGCCGGCGAGTTCTTGGCAATGCAGCGAGCCATTTCTTCTGCGGTGGCCATGAGCTGGTCAGGAGCGACCAGTTCGTCGACCAGTCCCAGCTGGTACGCGCGCTCTGCAGGCATCCGGTAGCTCTTGCCCATCAAGGTCATGCGCAGTGCGGATCCCAGCGGCAGGCGTTTGGCGAGACCGATGTTCTCCATGGCCCCCACCAGGCCCACATTGACGTGGGTGTCCATGAAACTCGCCTGGTCCGAGGCGACCACGATGTCGGCATCGACCACGAAGTGCAGCCCGGCTCCGGCCACGAGGCCGTTGGCCGCGCAGATGACCGGCTTCCACACCCGGTTCTGTCGAGGCGACCAGAAGACCTCGTCGGTCAAGGGCCCCGTGCCGGTACTCATACCTCCCCGCCCGGCGACGACGTTCACATCCGCGCCCGTGCAGAAGTGCCGATCACCGGCGCCGGTGATAATGGCCGCACGGATCCAGGGGTCTTCCCGGACCTCGCGCCACACCGCCTTCATCTCTGGCATCATCGTTCCGGTCAGGGAGTTTCCCTTGTGCGGTCGGTTGAGCGTTATATAAGCGATGTGTTCGCGTTTTTCGAAGAGCACCTCGGGCTCCTCGGCGTCCACCGTGTGCTCTTGGCCATGTGTCATTCCTGTCCTCTTTCCGAGTACATCGCCAGTACCTCTTCCGCTATGTCGTCTGCGTGCGACGGCAACAGGGAGAGCTGCCTGATGCGCTGTGCGATGTGGCCGATCGGTCCTTCGACGGAGTAGCCCAGTGCACCGTGCGTTTGATGGGAGACGAAAGCCGCTTCCATCGCAGCTCGCGATGCCGACAGCCGCGCTGCGACCGCGAGACCGCAGGCCTGAGGGTGCTGGTGGTCGATCGCCTGAGCGGCCACCTTGATCAGCTTTTCCGCGGCCTCCAGACCGAGGCCGGCGTTCACGATCGGATGTGCGACGGCTTGGAAGGAGCCGAGGGCACGACCGAACTGACGCCGTGTGCGCGCATGCTCGACCGCGGCGTCCAGGACGCGCTTCCCGGCACCCCACAGGTACCCCGCGAGCGCCATGTTCGAGAAGTTGGTTCCCTCCCGTACACGTTCCAGCGGCAGAACACGCTCCAGCGAGACACGCCCCCAAGGCTCGTTGCCCAGGGTTTCCACCGAGTCCACCGCCCCGGTGGCCCGCGCGAGCCAGGCCCGCTCGCCGTCCGACTCGACGAACAGGTCGGCGATCGGCGACCACGGCATCAGCGGCGGACGTCCGTACGAGACCAGACTCGCGCCACGAGAGACGGCACGTGCGTGCGTCGCGGGCAGAGTGTGTGTCGCGAAGAAGGTCCCTGCCAACGGTCCGGGGGCGCAGGCACGCCCCAACTCCATGGCCACGGCGGAAATCTCGCCCGCACCGCCACCCTCGTCGGGCATCGCCAACGACAGCACGCCGAGGCCGGCCAGCCCTTGCCAGAAGGCCCGCGGAAACGAGCTGGAACTCGCACGCTGCACTTCGTCCGTGCACCTGGCCAGGCAGTAGCGTCGGACGGACTCGGCGAGTGCCTCCTGCTCCGGGGTGAAGCCAACACTGCTCATGCTGCTGATGCTCCCCAACGCGATGCCGCCACGGCACGCCGATGCTCGCGCAGGCCCCCGAGCTCGGCTCTGAGCGCTTGCAAGCGAAGCGTCCAGAGGTGGAGATCGTGTTCTCGGGTCAGCCCGATGGCCCCCATGATCTGATGCGTTTCCCGCGTCAACCGGTGCAGTGTGGCCATCGTGTGTGCGGCGGCGACAGCCGAGGACTCCTTGGGTGCGCCCCGGAACGCAGCCTCATAGGTGAGCCAGCGTGCCCCTTCCAGGAGCACGCTCAACTCGGCCAGGCGATGCTGCAACGCTTGGAACGAACCGAGGGACCGCCCGAACACTTTGCGGTCTTTCGCATATTGAACGGTGAGATCGAATGCCTTCTGCATCATCCCGAGCGCCTCGGCGGAAACACCGACACGCCACCAGTTCAGCATGTTCGCCGACGTTCCGGGAGCCAGGTCCTGCTCATGGTGCGGTACCACCCGAGCCAGCGGGTAACCGTATGCTGACGGAACCGGCGTCGCGTCGTGTGGACGCAGCTCCGCGGCAGTGCACCGATCCGCTCCGGATATGAGGATGTGGCGGGCCTCGCTGCCGTACCGTTCGGGGCTTGAGTCCTTGCCGGTGGCCAGGACGACCGGACCTTCGGGAACCGGCAGCCCGAGTGCGGGCAGCACCAGAAGATGCGGTACCGGTGTGATCGCGCCGAGCTCAGCGCCGATCTGTTCGATGGCCAAGGTGGCTTCCAGCGGTCCCGCGTTGGCGTCAGCGAACAGGTCGAGGAACCCACCCGCGCGCAGCTCGGACTCGAGCACCTGGTCGTATGCCCCGCGTTCGGCGAGCTCTCGGCATCGCTGCGTCCCGGCGTGCCGGCTCAGCAACGTTCCCAGCGCCTCCAGCAGTGCGCGTTGCGTATCCGATCGTTCGAAATCCACGTCTATTCCTTCGGGAGTTTCAGGATCAGCCGGGTGATCAGGTTGAGCTGGACTTCGTAGCTGCCCGCTGCGATGCCGGCGCCGAGCGAGTTGCGGAACTGCGCATCGCCCAACGACTGCTCGGCCAGTGCCTCGCTTCCCATGACGTCGAGCGCGAGGTCGCCGACCGCACGTTCGGCCTGAACCATTGCCGCGCGGGCCTGATAGGCCATGGGAGAGGGTTCCTTGGCCTTGGCTCGCTCGTCGATGACACGGTGGACGAGGACACGAGCAGCCTCACACAGGGCTCGGGCGTCGCCCAACTGCTCCTGAATCCCTGCATCCGTGAGCAGGTCGGCCGCTCGGCACCAGCCGGCGAGTCCGTCGAGAACCAGGGCCGCACGTGCGTAGCGCGGGGCACCGACCCGCTCGTAGGCGAGTGTCCGGCGGACAATCTCCCAGCCCTTGTTCTCCTCCCCGAGCAGGCAGTCCTTGGGAACCCTGACGTCGGTGAGAAAAAGTTCGTTGAAGGAGTGTTCGCCGACGAACCCGTCAATTCTCCTGACTTCGACGCCCGGCGTCTTCAAAGGCAGCAGGAAGACGGAAATTCCATCCCGACCATCCGACACCGAACCGGTGCGCGCAAGGAGGAAGCAGTAGTCGGCCGCGTTGGCATATGACGTCCAGATCTTCTGGCCGTTGAGGATGTAACCGTGATCATCCCGCGTCGCGCGTGTCCTCAGGGCCGCAAGGTCGGTGCCGGCCTCCGGCTCGGAGAAGCCCTGGCACCAGAAGACCTCGCCCCGGGTTATCGGTGGCAGGAGGGCCTTCTTCTGTTCTTCCGTACCGTACTTGATGACGGCGGGGCCGACCCAGTTCACGTTCATGTACTGCGGTCCGCGTGGCTCCCCCCGCTTCCACATCTCCTCGCCGAGCACGAAATGCTGCCACGCTCCCTGGCCACCGCCGCCGTACTCCTGCGGCCAGTGGGGGGTGAGCCAGCCTTTGGCTGCCAGCGTGCGCACGAACTCTCGTGAGAAGTCGGTGTACACCGCACTGCCGAGACCGAACTCGGAACGGTTCCAGGCGTCGGGCAGTTCGTGGTCGAGAAAGTCGACGAGGTCGCTCCGAAATGCGGCGTCCGCTTCGCTAAAGGCGAACTCCATCAGTTCCTCCGTGTGATGCGGTCATGCGTCTCCAGCAAGGCGCCGCGAAGAGGCGCAGCAGGGCTGGCCGCTCCCATCGAATCGAGGGAGTCTCTAACTAACCTGAAAGAGTACACTCTTTCAGGTTGGTGACAAGGTGTACCGCGCTCTCGGCGGGGGAGGGGGTGCGTCCTGTCGTACCGTCCGTCGGTCACTGCGCCGGCGGTGATCCGGACGGCCTCAAGGGCTTCTCCTGGCCTGCCCGGACCAAGTCGCCCCCCGCCACCCGCTTCCCGGTCGCGGCGATCGGACACGGCGTTGACGCGCATCGGCTTGCCCCCTCGAAACGGTGCCGCATCACCCATGAAATGAGTGGATGAGTGTACTCAAATCAGTGTCGGAGCGATAGCCTGCAAGGGAACTCCTCGCACGGACTGCGCTGGCCGACGACCAAGGGAGCAACTTCGTGGGTGATCAACTGACCCTGCCGAACTGGCTGCGAACGATCGGTGCCCAACGGCACGGGGTGCATCGACGAGCGCTCCGGGACGACTTCGGTCAACTGACGTTTGCCGAGCTGGTAGACACGATGGATGCCGTGGCCGCCGGGCTGCGGCAGGCCGGATTGCGCACAGGGGACCGAGTCGTGACGGCAATGGAGCCGTCCATTCCGCAGGCCATGGTCATCCTCGGTGCCCTGGCCGCCGGCATGGTCGCCGCACCGCTCAACGTCCGCCTGACCGGACCGGAAGCGCGCGCCTACCTCGCCACGCTGAATCCGAGCGTCGTGATCGCCGACCCCACCCACGCGGCCCTGGCCCGTGAGACCGGCTGTCGAGTCATCGAACTGCCGGCGGCCGACCGCATGCCCATCGCGGACCGGATGGCCCCGCTGATCAGCCGCGGCGGAATCCTGCCGGTCCCGGCCGAGGACGCCCCGGCCGTCGTCTTCGCCACCGGCGGGACGACAGGAACGCCCAAGGGCGCCTTCCATACACATCGCAGCCTGTGGCTCTGGCTGAACACCTGCGCACACGGCAACCCACGCACGCCCACCGACATCGAACTGTTCTTCTCGCCGTTCTTTCACATCACTCTGGGAACGAACCTGCTGGCTCCGTTGCTCGCAGGTGGTGAGGTCTGGATCCAGCGCCGGTTCGACGCCGGCTCGGCGCTCGCGGCGATCGACCGAGGCGCCAGCCGTCTGATGGGTGCGCCGACGATGTTCTCCGCGCTCCGCGCCCACCCGGCCTTCGCGACCACCCGCCGCGAGAACGTCACGGCGATTCGCTTCGGATCCGCGCCGTCGACAGACGGCTTCGTGCGCGACCTGCTGCGCGACTTCCCCAACGCGAGAATCCGTGCGGGGTTCGGCGCCACCGAATTCGGCTCGGTCATGGGGTTCGATCACGAAGACCTTCTGGCAGGTCGGTCCACCGGTGTGGGCCGGCCGCTGCCGGGGGCGATCGTCCGGATACTCGACGAGGACGGCCATGACGTCCCCGTCGGTACCGTCGGCGATCTCGTGGTTTCCTGCCCCTGGCAAACCCATGGCTACTACGGATTGCCGAAGGAATCCGAGGAGACCTTCCGAGCCGATGGTGTGCACATCGGTGACCGTGCCTCACGTACCGACGATGGATGGGTGTTCATCGCCGGCCGCAAAAAGGAGATGATCATAAGCGGTGGCGAGAACGTCTACCCACGGGAGGTGGAGGAAGTCGTCCTTCGCCACCCGCACGTCGTCGACGCCATCGTCTATGGCCTGCCCGACGACCACTGGGGCGAGCGTGTCGAGGTCGGCATTGTGGCCGTCCCCGGCAGGACGGTCGGTCTGGAAGAGATACGGGGATTGTGCCGGGCGAGTCTGGCCGGCTACAAGATTCCCAAGAGCCTACGGCTGCTCAACTCGATCCCACTCACCGCGAACAACAAGCCCGACCGCCGAAGGGTGCGTGCGGAGGCCTTGTCCGGCGACGTGAACGCCGACGCCGACCGCTGACGAGTCATGCATGGTGAACAGGCACACCCGGGTTGTGGCCCGCTGCCCCCGAGCGGCTGCCGGCCGCCCTGAGCCGACCGAGGCCGCGATCGCGGTTGTCGCCGGCCTCGGGGCGGGCACCGCCAGGGACTTCGCGGCCCCGAGCCCCTCGATCTGCGCCGGGCTTCGCTCCCGCCGACGTCATTGCCCGCAGCCCCACCGCTTGCCACGCCATTGCTGCCCGCACCACACCGGGACAACCAAGGAGACCCCGTTCGATGACCGCTGTTCCGCACGCCCCCGAGCCTCTGAAGCTGGACGCCGCGATCGGCACCTCGTCACAGATGATCGAGGCCGCCGTCACCGCCGAACGGCACGGCGTCCACCGGGTCCTCGTACCCGAGACCACCCAGGACCCCTTCCAGCCGCTCGCCATAGCCGCATCCCGCACCTCCGCCATCGAAGTGGCCACCGGTGTGGCCATCGCATTCGCCCGTACCCCGATGACGCTGGCATCCAGCGCATGGACACTGCAACAGCTCTCCGGCGGTCGCGCCGTGATCGGTCTGGGCTCGCAGATCAAGGCGCACATCACCCGCCGGTTCGCCATGCCGTGGTCCAGGCCGGCGGCCCGCATGAAGGAGTTCGTCGCCGCCACCCGTACGATCTGGGACTGCTGGCAGACCGGTGAAAAGCTCGATTTCCGGGGTGAGTTCTACACCCACACCATGATGAACCCGACGTTCGACCCCGGCCCGCTGGAGCAGGGTGCGCCCCTCGTGCTCATCGCGGCCGTGGGACCGCTGATGGCCGCCGCGGCCGGCGAGGTCGGCGACGGTGTCATCTGTCACCCGTTCAGCACGGCGCCGTACATCACCGAGCAGCTCGCCCCCGGGGTGCTGGAGGCCCGCGCCAAGGCCGAGACCGAGGGGGCGCCGTGGACCAGGCGGCCTTTCGAGATCGCCGGCAGCGTGCTCACCGTCACGGGCCGCACCGAGCAGGAGTACGAGCACAACCGTGCCGGCATCCGCGAGCGCCTCGCCTTCTACGGCTCCACACCGGCGTACCGGACCGTGCTGGAGCACCACGGCTGGGGCGCGCTCCAGGAGGAGCTGCACGCGCTGTCGCTGCAGGGGCGCTGGAAGGAGATGGGGCAACTCATCGACGACGATGTACTGCACGCCTTCGCCGTGGTCGCAGAGACGCCTGCGGAGGCGGGTCGGCTGATCCGCGAACGCTACACCGGCGTCTACCACAGGGTGTCGGTATCGCTGGCCGCCGAGTCCGACCTGGCGCTCGCGCTGGAAGTCCTCGACGGTATCCGCAACGGTTGACTCCGTGACCGGCACAGGCCGGTCGGCTCACCCCGGCCAGAGTCGATGCCGCAATCCCTGGTGGAGAATGAGGCCACTCATTCGGCTTGAATCGATCGGCTCCGCCAGCCTGCTCCGTGGTCGGGTCTATTATGGTCCGAAGAAAGAGTGTGCTCTATCAGCACCGACGTGTAGCGGGGCACCGATACTCAGACGGGGACAGGTCTTGTCCATGACAGATGACGGGAACAACTGCTCCGCACCTGCTGGGCGGGGGAGTCAGCGGCTCGCCGAAACCGTGGCGGGGCTGATCGAGAAGGACATCATGAAGGAGGGTTGGCGCACCGGGTCGGTTCTGGGATCCGAACGGGATCTGATCGAACGCTACGGTGTGAGTCGAGCGGTGTTCCGCGAGGCCGTGCGGCTCGTCGAGCATCATCAGATGGCGCGCATGCGGCGTGGGCCGGGAGGCGGCCTCGTCGTCACCGAACCGGATCCTGGCATCGTCCGCGATGCCGCGCGAGTCTATCTCCGGCACGCGGCTGTCAGCCGTCGGCAGCTCTTCGAGGCGAGGATGGCCCTCGAACTCGCAGGTGTCACCGCGGCGACCGAGAGGCTGACAGAGCGAGGCATCACCAGCCTGACGAAGGCGCTCGACACCGAGCAGGAGTTGATGGACCGAGGCGTGACACTCGGACACGCGCGGAATCTCCATCGCGTGATCGCCGAACTGGCCGGCAATCCGGCAATCACGCTCTTCGTCGAGGTGCTGGCTCAGCTCGACGAAGACATGGTGCAGCACGAATGGGAGTCCGACGACCGGCCGGACGAGGGGCATCGCAATGCCGCAGCCGAGTCCCATGCGGCGCACCAAGCGATCGTGGCGGCGATCGTGGCCGGTGACGTTCCGTTCGCGCAACACCGGATGCGCCGGCACCTGCAAGCCATCGCGGCGCTCCTGGAGGACGAGTAGATCGCGGCGCTCCTGGAGGACGAGTAGGAGGAATGGGCCCCTGCGCTGCGTGGCAACGGCTGCAGGCCGGTCTGGTCGGCAGCCGTTGGATCGGCAGCAGAGGAGGCGCGCCCAGCGCATTTCGATCAGCCGGGGCCGCTGTAGGCCGTCATCCGCGGCGCGACTTGCCACAGGCCATTTCCGGCTCTCCTGTCGGTTCCGTGGGTCAGGTTGTCGCGAGTTGACGAGCCTGGTTGTCCGATCAGGCCACGGCGACGGGCCGGAGCGGCGACCCCGTGCCGCCGCTGATGGTGAGTGGCAGGCCCACAAAGAGGAATTGGGAGACGGCGTCGGCCGCCAGGCCTTCGCAGTTGACCCATTCCATGATGTGGATCCCCTGCTCGTGGAGGAGGTACAAGTGCACCGGGAGTTGATTTCCGGGCACCGAAGACGGCCTCACCTCGAAGGACATGGTGTCCGCGCCCACATAGCGAGCACCCTGCGACACGAGCCACTGTGCTCCGTCCAGCGCGACACCACTGCCACCGCTGTACTTCCGGATCCGGTCGACATCGGGCCAGAACTTCATCTGTCCCGTTCGAACCAGTACGACGTCCCCGTCCCGGATCGAGATCTCGGCGGCATCCGCTGCCCGCCGCAGGTGCTGTTCACCGATTGCGAAGTGCGGCGGTAGAACCTCGAGGCCGAGGGCTCCGGGAACGTCCAGCAGCACTCCTCTTCCGATGATGGGGGCCAACTCTGCCGCGTCATCGCGTTCGGCACCGTGATCTCCCAGTGCTTCGTTGGCTGACACACCGCCATGCCATTCGTCATTCGCCCCGCAGGTGACATGGCAGAGCGCGTCGATATGCGTCCCGGTGTGCAGACTTCCCGACACGAGTTCGGAGACATAGCCGAAACCGACCTGATTCTCATCCGGATCGTCGAACGGAAACCGTTGAGCCGCTCGTTGGCCTTGCGGCGAGTTGTAGGTGACGACCTCGAAGCGAGGATAGCCGTCGAAAGTGGGCATATGCCGCCACCAGCCCGATGACAGGTCATACACTGCGCCCCTGGTAGGGATACCGAGATTGCGGAGAAGATCGTCTGTGCCCTGGTGCGGCCGGATCGGCGAGTTCATGGGGACATCCTTTTCGCGAGTCGCTGGAGAGGTGGTTCCGAACGCTGCTGTGGATCAGGTCGTGACGGACATGCCGGCATCGGCCGTCAATACCGTGCCGGTGATCGCCGTGGCCAGTGGGGACAACAGGAAGAGTGCCGGCGCGGCGATCTCGTGCGGCTGGACGGGAACGCCACGCGGGGTCCGCGCAACCATGCGCCGCCCCGGCTCGGACGGAAGGAAGTCCTTCATCCGCGGTGTGACGACGAGGCCTGGCGCGACCGCGTTCACCCGTACCCCGAACGGAGCGGCGGCGGCAAGGTATCGCGTGTAACCGATGACGCCGGCCTTCCCCGCCGAGTATCAGTCGACTCCGCCACCGATTGCGGTGCCGGCGATGGACGCGATGTTCACCACGGCCTTCGCCTGACCTCGAACCCGATCCAGCCAGGAGGTGGTGACGAGCTCGACCATCCCGAGCACGCCGATGATTCCCGATGTGAACGGTTGGGGAGCACTGCTCGGTGGCCCGGCGTTGTTCACCAGCAAGCCCGGCGTGCCCCACTCCAAGGTACGGTCCCACGCCGATTCGACGGACTGGCGATCCGACGCATCCACCTGGACCGCGAGCGCCCGCCCACCCGAGTGCTCGACCGGTTCGGCCACGCCGGCGGCGGCGTTGCCGTCGATGTCCCACACCGCTACGGCGAGCCCCAGTTCAGCGGCGCCGAGCGCGACGGCCCTGCCGATCCCGCTGCCCGCACCGGAGATCACGACGCAACTGCCCTCTGTGAATCCCATGTTGCTCAGCATCATTTCAGTGTACTGATTACTCGGCTGGTAGGTCCAGATCTAATCGGATGGCGCCTGAAGCGCTGCCAATGATGCCTGCTGCGTGACAGGTTCGTTGTGTCTCCCACCTAAAGAGGATACTCTTTCTTCTGTCTCCGATCCGGCTGCAAGCAGCGCGACAGCGATCCCCCTTGAAGGACGGACGAGGAACGATGAACGGGATGGTCTTCTCTGAATTGACGCCGGTCGTGTTCGCCGAGCGTGCCGCCAAGGTGTTCGCGGATCGGCCTGCGGTCGTCGACGGCGAACTGCGTTACTCCTATGCCGAACTCTGGCAACGGGTACAGGCGTTGGCCGGGGTGCTGGCGGGGTACGGAGTGCAGCCCGGGGACCGGGTCGCGGTCCTCGCCCCCAACACCCATGTGCTGCTCGAAGCGCACTACGGGGTGCCGCTGGCCGGCGCAGTACTCGTGGCGCTCAACACCAGGCTCGCACCTGCCGAGATCGCCTACATCCTCGACCACAGTGGGGCGCACGTGGTGATCGTCGACGCCGCATGCCGTGACGTGCTGTCCGAGGCTTTGAAGCACAGTGCGATCCGACCGAAAGTGATCAACTCGGGTCAGCCGCAGGACGAGTACGAGTCCCTGCTGGTGGACGCAGTCCCGCAGGCGAGGGAGGTAAGCGACGAGAGATCCCTGCTGTCGATCAACTACACCAGCGGTACGACCGGACGACCGAAGGGCGTGATGTGCCACCACCGTGGCGCCTACCTCCAGGCGTTGGCGATGGCCTACCACGCCAAGCTGGACACGTCCGCACGCTATCTGTGGACACTGCCGATGTTCCACACCAACGGCTGGTGCTTCCCATGGGCGGTGACCGCGGCCGGAGGGGTGCACCACTGCCTGCGCAAGGTGAACCCGCCCGACATCTGGCATGCCATCCGCGAGAGCGGCGTCACCCACTTCTGCGCAGCGCCCACCGTTCTGGCGATGCTGGCCGAGGACCCTGCCGCGGCAGCACCCGTCCCCCGTCCGGTTCAGGTGTTCGTGGGAGGTGCGCCGCCTTGGCCGGCACTGCTCGCCAGGATGAGCACGCTCGGCATCGAAGTCCGCCATCTCTACGGACTCACCGAGACCTTCGGCCCGGCCGTCGTGTGCGACTGGCAGCCGGAGTGGCGGGATCTGCCGCTCGAACAGCGCGCCCCGTTGATGGCGCGGCAGGGCATCGCGAACATCATCGCCGAACCGCTGCGGGTGGTCGATTCCTCTGGCACGGATGTGCGGGCCGATGGCATGACGCTCGGCGAGATCGTATTGCGCGGGAATGACGTGATGCTCGGCTACTACCGAGACGAGGAGGCGACCGAGGCCGCGACGACGGTCGACGGTTGGTTCCGTTCGGGCGACCTCGGCGTCATGCATCCGGACGGCTACGTCGAACTGCGCGACAGGGCCAAGGACGTCATCATCTCCGGCGGGGAGAACATCACCTCGGTAGAAGTGGAGAACGCACTCGCCGAGCACCCGGCGGTGCTGGAGGCCGCGGTCGTCGGCGCACCGCACCCGAAGTGGGGTGAGGTGCCGATCGCGTACGTCGCCCTCCGGGCCAACGCTGCGATCGGAGAGGCAGAACTGGTCGCATTCGTGCGGGACAGGATCGCGAGATTCAAAGCACCGCACCGAGTGATCTTCGGTGAGCTGCCCAGGACATCGACCGGGAAGATCCAGAAGGCGCTGTTGCGGGAGCGAGCCGCACATGCCCGCTTGCGGCAGGCACCGTGAACGACGGCGGCACGGTTCCACCAGCACCCACCGGCTGTCGGGACCAGCCGCTGCGATCAACAGCCCCCAACGGGCCCGATCGTGCCGGATGACCAACAACCCTACAACCCAACAGCCCGCCGCCATACGCGACAGTGCCCGATACCGGATCGGGCGCCGGCCGCTCGGAGCATGGCCGCGGATCGGGAGGAACTGTGATCAAGGTCAGGAGACCGCTCATACTCGCGGCCGCCTTCGTGGTGGCCCTGCTCATCGGCGGCGCAGCGGTCACGACCGCTGCGCCGACGGCCGAAGGACGCGGCGCTGCCCCGGCCTCCGACGAGGGGCGGAGAACACCGCCGGTGCCCGTGATCCGGGCGACCGAGGTCGCAAAGGTGGCGCCTCTGGACCCGCCGTCTGCATTCGGGCACGCGACCGTGCTGGAGGGCCCCGCCTTCGGGCCCAACGGCCATCTGTACTTCGTCAACTTCACCGCTCCGGCGGGACAGCCCAAGATCCTCGAGTTCGACCTGCGCACCAAGGCCGTCACGCCTGTCTACACCGACGCCACGAGCCGTTTCTCCTCCCTGCAGTTCAGCCCCGCCGACGGGAAGCTCTACGTCACCGACTTCGACAACGGGAAGATCGATCGGCTCAACCCCGACGGCACGGGCTTCACGACGGTCTTCTCGGGGTCGGTGGACGGCCGGTCGATGGTGCCCGACGACATCGCCTTCGACAAGGCGGGGGGCATGTACATCGCCGACTACCAGGGCTCCCCGTGGGACCCGATCGGCCGGGTGGTGCGTCTCAACCCCGACGGCACCCACCCGATCGTTCTGCAGGGCGGCCTGTCCGCTCCCAATGGCATCTCGTTCACCCCGGACTTCTCCGGCCTGTGGGTCGGCGAGTACAGCCTCGGCCGGGAGGACCACTTCACACTGGCGCCCGACGGCAAGAGCGTCGTCGCGGGCAGCGTGGGGATGTCCGCCGGCACCGGTCTCCACGGCTTCGATTCGAACTCCGTCGACTCGGCCGGCAACGTCTACCAGGTGGTGATCGGCGCCGGGAAGATCCTCGTGTGGAACTCGGGCGGAGACCTGATCGCCACGATCGTCGTCCCGCAGGAGCCCAAGTCGGAACCGCTCGTCAGCAACCTGGTGATCAGGCCGGGCACGACCGACGGATACATCACCGTAGGCGGCGACAACGGCGGCTACATCTACAAGTTCCGTTCCCTCGCACCGGGGATCCCACAGTCCAACGGCGGGGGAGCCTGAGCGCGTGGTGGCCAAGGGATCCCCTGCTCGATGAGCGGGAGTTTCTCCGTGCTCGAAGCATGATCGCGGGCTGGCGGGCGGGCAGCAGGGGGTGTGGTCGGCCTCGTATGCTCGCCCGCCAGCCGTGACGACCTCGACGTCTGGATCGCTACCAAGACCACACTGCTCGCGCAGGTGGCTATGGGGACCAGCTGCGGTGCTTGTTGGCGTAGGAGCGATTGGGTGTGCCGATGTTGTGGTTGGTGGTGTGACATCGGTGGCTGAAGTCGAGGGGGGTGGTGAGGGCGAGGAAGTTTTTGCGCACACGCCGTCCTCCGTCAGAGTTGGGGTGTCGAATCACAAGTCCGATCAAGCAGAGAAACGCCGTGTCCTTCCTCAGCCTATGGAAGCGGACCCTGAGAGCCGGGTGGCTGATTCGGTCAGGCTGCGAGGGTGAGATCGAGGCGGGCGAGGTGGCTTGTGGCCCGGTGCAGGTCAGGACGGTGGGTGAGGGACTGGGGCCAGGGAGTGCCCGCCACGTACCACTGCCAAGCGTCACCTGCGGGCGACAACAACGGTCACGAGAAACGCCGGTTTGGCTAGGTCCTGTCCAGCCGTCGGCGACTCCAATGGGGCAGGGGGATTGCCGCGAGATGTCGCAGTGACGGTAGTCACGGAGGGCCCGCGAGGGGTGTTGCGTAGGCTTGCATCGTCGCCACGGCGGGGGCGTGATGGGGGCGATGAGCTCTCCCGACCTTGCCTGACGATGCATCAGGAAAGTCGGCAAGGGGTCAGCATAAGTCCTGAAAGACCTGGGGAACGCTGCCCGGACATGCGACTCGCTGTAGGGTAGAAAAATCGCCCTTGACCTGCAAAATCGCAGGCAGGGAGCCTAGGTTCAGGAGTACCCCGATGATGCGTACCATGCTCAAGTCAAAGATCCATCGAGCCACCGTCACCCAGGCCGATCTGCACTATGTCGGTTCTGTGACCGTCGATGCCGAGCTGATGGAGGCCGCGGATCTGTTGCCCGGTGAGCTGGTGCACATCGTCGACATCGACAACGGTGCCCGCCTGGAGACGTATGTCATCGAGGGCGAGCGCGGCTCCGGCGTCATCGGCATCAACGGCGCCGCCGCCCACCTCGTCTACCCCGGTGACCTGGTCATCCTGATCAGCTACGCCCAGGCCGACGACGTCGAGGCCCGCCGCATGATCCCGCGCGTCGTGCACGTCGACTCCGGCAACCGTATGGTCGGGATCGGCGCCGACGCCTCCGAGCCCGTGCCCAGCACCGCCACCGAACGGAGCCCGCACGCCGTCGCCTCGGCGCGCTGAACCGGCTCGACCGCTGAAGGAGCACCCGTCATGGCCGAACAGACCCACCGGATCGGACTCGACATCCGCGACGACCGGGCGAGCGGCAACCTGCTCGCCCACGAGAGCGGCAAGGCCGTCGGAGTCATCGCGTACTTCGTGATGGACGGCGAGCCGGCCGCGCTGGTCGCCGTGCACACCGTCGTCGAACCCGGCCACGAGGGCAAGGGCATCGCGGGTGCTCTCGTCCAGGAGTTCTACAACATGGCGGGACGCGGGGGCGTGCCCGTCGTCCCGCTCTGCCCGTACGCCGCGAAGTGGGCGGAGCGCCACCCCGACAAGGCCCCCGAGGCGTCGGCGGAACTGGTGGAGCGGGCGAAGAAGCAGCTCATGTCCCGACCCGAGCTGTACTGAACCGCGGCGGCCGGGGGCTGTACCGTTCGGACGGTGACGCTCGCACTGCTGCACACCTCCCCGGTCCACGTTCCTGTCTTCGACGCCCTCCGGGACGCGGAGCATCCCGGACTGGCCCTGCGCCATCTCGTGGACGAGGGTCTGCTGCTCCGGGCCAGGGAATCGGGCCCCGAAGCGGTGTCGGGCGAGATCCGGGCGCTGCTCGCGGGCGTCGTCGCCGAGGGGGCCTCCGCCGTGCTCTGCACGTGTTCGACGATCGGCGCGGTCGCGGAATCGGCCTCGGCGGCGATCGGCGTCCCCGTGTTGCGTGTCGACCGTCCGATGGCGGCCGATGCCGCGCGACGGGGGCGCGTGGTGGTTCTCGCCGCGATCACCGGCACTCTGGCACCGACGCTCGCACTGCTGGCCGAGGAGGCGGGGGAGCGGTCCGTCGAGGTCCGTACCGTTGTGGTCGACGGGGCCTGGGCGTGCTTCGAAGCCGGTGACCGCGATGGCTATCTGGACCTGATCGCGGCCGCGGCCGACGCGGTGACGGAGGCCGATGTGATCGTGCTGGCCCAGGCGTCGATGGCTGACGCGGTTCCCCGGACGGCCACCCGGATCCCGGTGCTCTCCAGCCCCCGGCCTGGCCTCTTTGCTGCGGTCGCTGCGGCGCGCTGATCCGCCGGACGGGGCGCGGAAGGCCTCGGGCGGAGCATCCCGAACCCTTACGCATGGACTCACCGGGCGCGGGCAGCCGCTCCGGGAGACGGTGGAAGGAGATCCACCCCGAACCGTTCGGAGGCCCCGCGATGTCCGATCCGTACCCCGACCCCGTACCCCCGGCTCCCACTCCCGGACCGATGCCCGGGCCGCCGTCACCGCTTCCGGAGCCGCCGCCACCGCCGCCCGGACCCGTTCCGCCCGGCCCCTCGCCGGATCCGATTCCGCAGCCGCCCACGCCGGAACCGCAGCCGTCACCCCAGCCGGCCGGATGACCGTGCCCGGGTGTGTTCAACGGGGCCGGCGCGCGCCGGCGGCGCGTCTCGGATTCCTGCCAGGGCTGCGTTCGCCCGCGCGGTGACCTCGGTGAGCACGCGGCCGGGCGCTGCCAGGTCCTCGGCCGGCAGATCGCCGTACAGCCGGGCCGTGATCTCGACGGTTCCGGCCCTGTTCGCCTCCTGCCGGTCACGATGCTGAAGCCGTCCGGGGCCGTCGGCCCTCAGTGATCGTCCTGGTCCCGACCGTGCTGCTGTCGGCCCTCGGTGATCTCGCCCTTCCGTACGTGGGCCGCTGTCCACGCCACGTCCCCCGGCGGGACGAGAGGTGCATCGCATCCGCGGTCGCGCAGTCCGACGACGAAACCGCGCGCGGCGGTCCGCTGCCCCGTACCGCCGTCGAAATCGTGGGGTTGTTCCCCGGCCCGAACGAGCCCGAACGACCCCGGGCCAGCCCTCACCGTCCCGAACCGGCCGTCCGGCCGGACGTGGACCCTTGCCTCCGGCGCGGCGAGCGCCGTCCGTTCACCCGGGCAGCCGGGGCGTTCCCGGTGCGGGGGCGTGCTGGGCCGACGGTCCGGCCCCGTCGGACGGAACCCGGGCCGTGGGCGGCCGTACCGGCGCCGGTCCCAGTGTGGTGCTGCCGGGTGAGGCGCGGTGCCCGAGTCCGGTCCGGTACGCGTCCATCGCCGCTTCGGTACGGCCGAGGCGTCGCAACAGATCTCCCAGAAGCCGGCAGATGTCCGCGAGATCGCCTGCCGCGCCCGCCCGTTCCAGCAGGGCCAACGCCGTGACGTAGTGTTCCTCGGCGGCTTCGAGATCGCCCTGATCCTCGTGGACGAGGCCGAGCAGCCGGTGCGCGCCACCGGCGTGGACCGATCCCCGTTCGGGGTGCAGTTCGCCCAGGAGCCGGTGCAGCAGTTCGCGGGCCTCGGCCGTCTTGCCGCTTCGGCGCAGTACGTCGGCCAGCTCCACCTCGACCTGCGCCGTGTACAGGGCGGCCCGCTTCGACGCCAGCATGTCGCGGGCGGCGCACAGTTCGGTCTCGGCGCCGGACAGGTCGCCGTCCTGCGCGCGTACGTAACCGCGCATCCAGTGGCAGTGCGCCATCTCCGTACGGATCTGGAGCTGCTGGTAGATCTCGGCCGCCTTCGCGAGGGCGGCATCCGCCTCCGTGGTGCGGCCCGCCGCGATGAGTGTGCGGGCGACGCTTCGGTGCAGTCCGGCGACCAGTTCGGGATCGGACACCTGCGGCGCGAGAGCCAGCGCGAGCTCACCCGCCTGTGCGGCGCGGGCGTGGGCGCCCATGTCCATGTACGGGGCGATCGCGGCCGTGTACAACAGTACGAGCGCGCCCGGGTCCTGCAGCCCGGAGGAGTTCAGCTCGTCGATGGCGCTCTCCAGCAGGTAGCAGGCGTACCGGAGTTCGCCCGCCAGGAGATGCGCGACCGCCCGGCCGCGGACGGCCGGGGCGCGCCGGGGGAGCGGTGCGTCGGAGAGGAGTTGCTCCGCGGCCTCGAAGTGCTCACGGGCCACGGACAGATCGCCGGTCTCCAGAGCACACTGGCCGAGCCCGAGGAGCGCCGTGGCGCGTTCCTCGTCGAGACCGTGCCTCTCGGCCTCGTCGAGCAGCCGGGAGTAGGCGGCGATTGCGTCCTCGGCGACACCGGTGGCCAGCGTCCGCTGGGCCTCCACGAGTCTCAGCCGCAGATCGGTGGCGAGATGGGCGGGGCGGCCCGTCGCCAGCTCCTCGTGCGTCACGCCGAGCCGATCCGCGAGATGGCGCACGGCCGCTTCCGACGGGCGCACCCGGCCCGCCTCCAGAGTGGAGACGTAGGCCGCGGTGTACGCGGGCTCGGCGAGTTGACGCTGAGTCAGGCCGCATTCGGCGCGCAGTCGTTGTACGCGTAGCCCGATGGCACCGGGGTCGCCGCAAGGCCCGTGCGGGGAGCCCGGCGAGGGCGTGCCGTCCGGTCCCTGCGCGCCGCTCCGTCCGCGGGGGGCGGACGGTACGTGCGCGCTGTCCCGTCCGTCCGGGGAGTTGAGGGTGTGGGCGTCGTGCGGCCCGTCTCCGGAGAAGGCGCCGACTCCTCGTCCCGCTGTGCGCTTCTCGTCCATCGCGCCCCGCCCTTCCGTCTCGCCCGGCCTCGAAATGTGGCCCATGCATCGTAAATGCCCGGTTGGCTGCCTCAACCACCGGGCGTCCTGGTCTTGTTGGGAACGCCGCACGCTTCTATGTTAAGCGGCATCTTAAGTCGACTTAACTCATGAGTTATGTGGCGACGGAGAGTCAGAAGTACCCCAGGACCTGAAGGAGTTGTCCATGCGCATACGCCCCCACGCGCGCCGAACAGCGGGAACGGTGGCGGGAATCGTTCTCGTCGGTCTCCTGGCGGCGGCCGTCGCACCCGCCTCCGCGTCGGTCACCGCCGCGGACCGCGACGGCGGCCGACGCGTCCAGGCCGAGTACTTCCCCGACCCCGGCGGCCCGGGCAGGACCGTGGAGGTGCCCGCGACCACCTCCGCTCAGCGGGGCAGCGGCACCGCCGCCCCGCTGAGCGCTGCCGGGGCCGCCGTCGACGGTACGGTGGGCCGACACGCCGTGACCGGCCCCGCCGACGACCGACTGGACGTCGTGATCATCGGGGACGGCTACACGGCGGACCAGCAGGACGACTTCCACACGGACGCCACCGCCAAATGGGCCGACATCACCGCCCTGGAGCCGTACAAGAGCTACCAGGGCCTGTTCAACGTCTGGACCGTCGACGCCGTCTCCCGCGAATCCGGCATCAGCGGCGATCCCGGAGCGGACAGCGTCCGGGACACCGCACTCGGCAGCTACTTCTGGTGCGCGGACACCGAGCGGCTGATCTGCACCGACGTCGACAAGGTGGCCGCCTACGCCGCGAAGGCCCCGGCGGCCGACCTCGTGGTGGTGATCGCCAACTCCACCAAGTACGGAGGAGCGGGGTACTCCGGGCTGCAGGCCGAGGGGTACCCCTTCAACGGGGTCTCCACGCTCTCCTCCGACCACGCCTCGTCGAGCCTGATCGCCGCTCATGAGATCGGGCACTCGGTGGGTCTGCTCGACGACGAGTACACGTACGACGCGTACGGCACCTGGACCGGAGGCGAGCCCGGCGGAATCAACTCCACCACGTACACGCCGGCGCAGCTCACCGAGCAGCGCGCGAAGTGGTACCGCTGGCTGGGACGGAGCGACCCGGCGGGCGGCACGGTGGGCACGTACGAGGGAAGCGCCTACTACCCGTTCGGAATCCACCGGCCGACCGGCTCATCGATCATGCGTGAGCTGAGCAACACCGAGTTCAACCTGCCCGGACGGGAGGCGATGATCGCGGGGTTCTACCGCGCGGGCAACGCGCTGAGCAGCACTGTCGACAGGGAGGCCGCCGTAGGTCAGGGCCGTCGTATCACGGTGACCCTCGCGGGCCTCGGGACTGCCGGCACCAAGCCCCACACGCACCGGCCCGGCGCCGCCGCCGGTCTCGCCAGGACCGATCTGCGCTGGTACGTCGACGGCGTCGAAAGGGTCTTCGCCCGAGGGCGTACCTCCGTCACCCCGGCCTCGCTCGGTGTCCGTGCGGACGGCCGCGGCCACAGGGTGACCGCCGAGGCCGTCGACCGCACCGACGCCATCCGCGATCCCGCGGTCCGTGCCCTGGCCACCGAGACCCTCACCTGGCGCGTCGCGGCGACCGGGCACCGGTAGCAGGTCCTCAGGCGATGATCGGGACGACGGCCTCGGGCGTCAGCATCCGGAAGGTGAACGCCTGATGGAAGTAGAGCCGGATGCTGCTCGCGTCGTGGTCCAGATAGCCGATCGACAGATCCTGGCCCAGACGCAGCTCGAAGTCGCCGCCACGGGTGGACAGCAGCACACCGCCCGTGACGGCGGGGGCCCACAGGATCTGGTCGTCGAGCAGCCGGGTCAGATGCGTGGCCACCGGGTAGCCGTGGTCGGAAGTCTCGGTCGCCTCGGTGAAGGCGTCCGCACCGAGCAACAGCCGGTACGGCCCGTCGACGCCGGCCAGCCGCAGCTGGGTCAGCGCCTGGCTGACGGCGGCCGGATAGTCGCGGGCGTCGGCCGGCAACGGCAGCGGTGCGTGCGAGGAGCCGTCCCGCAGTCCGGTGATGCCCGCCGACGCGTACCCGTCGATGATCGTCATGTCCTCGGCGAACGCGCAGGTGCGGGCCGCGTCCTTGACGGGCTGCCAGTCGCTGTCGTCGGAACCGCGCTCGACGTCGTCCACGGCCGACCGGGTCACGGTGAACGGCACCCGCCAGTCGATGACGGGCATCGAGGTACGGGCCCTGGCGAACACATCCGGCGTGGGGGGATCGATGTCCCGCAGATGACCGTCGCCGACGGCCGCCAGCTCGGGGCCGTCCGGACCGGTGACATCGACGACACGGCGGCCCGCCAGATGGCGGCTGAAGGTGCGCCGGGCCTCTTCTTCGATCTGGTCCCAGGCGGATTCCGTGACAGGGGCGAGTTCGCGGTGGAGGTTGTTCATCACTGGGCGCTTCCTTGCAGGCTGCCGATGCGCAGCGAACCGTCGTCCGAACGGACCGGGACCGGGGTCCGCGCCACCGGCGCGGACGCCGGTCCCGGCAGGGTCTCGGCTGCGGTCACCGCGGGCGACGGCGGCGGGGCGTCGAAGAAGTCGGCGCCGGGGACATAGAAGAGTGTGCCGGTGACCGCTGTCGAGAAGTCGAGGATGCGGTCGTACGTGCCGGGCGGATTACCGAGGAACATGTTGCGGAGCATCTGCTCGGTCACGCCCGGGTCGGCGGCGTAGCCGATGAAGTAGGTGCCGAACTCGCCCTGTTCGAAGCTGCCGAACGGCATGTTGGCCCGCAGGATCTCGCGTTCCGAGCCGTCGGGGTCGGTGATGGTGTTGAGGGCGACATGCGAGTCGGCGGGCTTGACGTCGTCGGAGAGCTCAATGTCGGTGAACTTCGTACGGCCGATGACGCGTTCCTGCGCCTCGGTGCTCAGCACGTTCCAGGACGCGAGATCGTGCAGGTACTTCTGCACGATGACGTAACTGCCGCCCGCGAACTGCGGATCCTCGGCGCCGATCAGGGCCGCCGACCGCGCGTCCGCCCCCACGGGGTTCTCGGTGCCGTCGACGAAGCCGAGCAGATCCCGGCGGTCGAAGTAGCGGAACCCCTGCGTCTCGTCGACGACCTTCACCGACCCGCCGAGCCGGTCGAGGAGCTGGGACGCCCACTCGTAGCACACGTCCATCCGCTCGGCCCGGATGTGGAACAGCAGGTCCCCCGCGGTCGCCGGAGCATGGTGGCGGGCACCGCGCAGTTCCTGGAACGGGTGGAGCCCCGCGGGCCGGGGGCCCGCGAACAGCCGGTCCCAGGCGTGGGAGCCGAAGCCGGTCACGGGGACCAGTTCGGTGACCGGGAACCGGAATCCGACGGAGCGGGCGATCGCCGGAAGATCCGGCAGCACCCCGCGCACGACGGCCTCGCCACCGGGCTCGATCGTGGCGACCAGGATCAGGGCCGCACTGGTCAGCGGCGTGACGACGGGCTGCGCAGTGACCGGATCCGTCGTGGCGTCGGGCATACAGGGGCTCCATGGGGCGTCAGCGGTATGGAACGGCAACGGCTCGCGGTGCGGGGGGCGACAACAGGCCCCGTTGCCACTTACGCACACGCACGGCAATGCCGCACTCCGGGGCATCCGACCGGGCGACCGCCGGGGTATCGACGTCCCGCGTTCGGGTATCGAGGGGCATGACGATCCGCGACACCGGCGTCCGGGAGGGCACGGGCATGACGCCGCGCGCCCTTTCCGGCCGATCGGACAGCTCCTGCCCCGATCGGCGCGCTGGGCAGCGAACCGGAGGGGCGTCGCCCGCCGTGGTGGAGCCGGCGCGCCCCGGTGCCCTGTGCCTCAGCCCACCCCGACCTCGGAGCGGTCGCCGCCCCAGAGCGTGTGGAAGGAGCCCTCTCGGTCGGTGCGCCGATACGTGTGCGCACCGAAGAAGTCGCGCTGTCCCTGGGTGAGCGCCGCGGGCAGCCGGTCCGCGCGCAGTCCGTCGTAGTACGAGAGCGCGGCCGCGAATCCGGGTGTCGGCACCCCCTGCCGCACCGCCTCGGTGACCACTGTCCGCCAGTCGTCCTGCGCCGCGCCGATCTCCGCCGCGAACTGCTCGTCGGAGAGTAGGCTGAGCAGGTCGGGGCGGGCGTCGTAGGCCGCGCGGATCCGGTCCAGGAACGCCGCCCGGATGATGCACCCCGCCCGCCAGATCGCCGCCACCGCGCCGAGGTCGATGTTCCAGTCGTACGCTTCGCTGCCCACTCGGATCTGATGGAACCCCTGGGTGTACGAGACGATCTTGGACGCGTACAGCGCCTGCTCCACCCGGTCGGCGAAGGCGGCGGCCTCGGCCTCGCCGAGCGCCGTGGCCGACGGACCCGCCAGACCTTGCGCCGCCTCGCGCAGATCCGCGTGGCCGGACAGCGAGCGGGCGAAGACGGCCTCCGCGATCCCGGAGACGGGCACTCCCAGATCCAGCGCGATCTGGACCGTCCAGCGGCCCGTGCCCTTCTGTTCCGCCCGGTCCTGCACGACGTCGACGAAGGGCTTTTGGGTGGCGGCGTCGGTATGGGACAGGACCTCCGCCGTGATCTCGATCAGATACGAGTCGAGACGGCCGGTGTTCCAGCCGCGGAAGGTCTCGGCGATCTTCGCGGGGGAGTAGCCGGCGACGGTGCGCAGCAGGTCGTACGCCTCCGCGATCAGCTGCATGTCCGCGTACTCGATGCCGTTGTGGACCATCTTCACGAAGTGCCCGGCCCCGTCGGGACCGATATGGGTGGTGCACGGGGTGCCGTCCTTCGCCTTCGCGGCGATCTTCTCCAGCAGCGGCCCCAGCGACGCGTACGACTCGGCCGAGCCGCCCGGCATGATGCTCGGCCCGTTCAGCGCGCCCTCCTCGCCGCCCGAGATGCCGACGCCCACGAAATGGATGCCGCGCTCGCGCAGCTGCTTCTCGCGGCGGCGGGTGTCCTCGAAGTGCGCGTTGCCACCGTCGATGATGACGTCGCCCTCCTCCAGGAGCGGGGCGAACTCCTGGATCACGGCGTCCGTCGGATCGCCCGCCTTGACCATGATGACCAGCCGGCGCGGACGTTCCAGCGCCGCGACGAACTCCTCCGGTGTCCGTGCGGCCACGAAGGAGCCCTCGTTGCCGAACTCCTCGACGAGAGCGTCCGTCTTCGCGGTCGTCCGGTTGTGCACGGCGACCGTGAAGCCGTTGCGCGCGAAGTTTCGAGCGAGATTGCGGCCCATGACCGCGAGGCCTGTGACGCCGATCTGCGCAGTGCCGCTCATCTGTCTGCTCTGCAATCTGTGTCGGGAATGCCGGGTTCTCCAGTATGGACAGGGAGCGCGGTGACGGCCTGCTCGGCATGGGCCGTATGGACGCAAGCGGTCCGGCCGGACGGGATCAGTCCGAAGCCCCGAGCTGGGTTGCCATCGGCGCAGTCCCACCGACGGCGGGAATCGGCGGGCGGGGCGCGGCCGTGGCCAGTGCGGTCACCTCGGCCCGCGCCGCGGCGAGCGAACGCGCCGCCATCGGCCGGAATCGGGCCAGGTGCGGGACGAGTCCGGCCATGGTCATCTCGACGCCGACGAAGCTCAGGTCCTCGTTCGCCACGCCGAGCCCGCCGAAGTACGTCCGAAGGTAGGGCGTTTGGAAGTCCCATGCCTCGCGTGGGGTGCCCGGACCGTAGGAACCGCCGTGTGTGGTGATCACCACGACCCGCGTACCCCGCAGCAGGCTCTCCCCGGTGTCCGGGTCGGTGAGAGCCCCGGGAAAGCCCACCCGGTCGATCCACGCCTTCAGGGAGGCGGCCACCGAGTAGTTGTACATCGGGGCGCCGATCAGCACGGTGTCGGCCGCCAGCAGTTCGGAGACGAACGGGCGGGTCAGTGCCCACTCCCGCTTCTCGGCCGGGCTCTCGACCAGAGCGTCCACTTCGGCCGGCGGGACGAGGCCGTGTCGCTCCACGCGCCGGCCGAGCGAGCAGTAGGCGGTGCCCAGCGGCGGCACCGGGGCGGCGGCCAGATCCCGGTACCGGTAGCAGGCCGTGCCGTGCACGGCACGCCAGGTCTCCGCGAACAGCGAGGTCAGCTGTCTGCTGAGGGATTCGCCGGAAAGATTGGCACTGGAATCCAGGTGCAGCAGGGACGTCATCGCTTCTCCAGTCACTTCGGCTACGTTGCGTTCGTCAAGAGAGCTGACGGGGCGGGACGGAGAAAGGTGACCGGTGGACGAGCGCGACGGGCTGGCGGAACGTTTCGAGACGCAGCGCGGCAGACTGCGGGCAATCGCCTACCGGATGCTCGGGTCGTTGGACGAGGCCGATGACGCCGTGCAGGAGGCATGGCTCCGGCTCGGCCGGATCGACGCCGGCGAAGTGGACAACCTGGGCGGCTGGCTCCGGACCGTGGTGACCCGTATCTGCCTCGACATGCTGCGTTCCCGCAGCTCGCGGCGGGAGGACCTGACCGCGCAGGAAACGCTCGACCACATCGCGAACCCCGTGCGGGCGAACCCCCGGGCAGATCCGGAGGACGAGGCATTGCTGGCCGACTCGGTGAGCCGGGCTCTGCTCGTCGTGCTGGATGCGCTGGGCCCCGCCGAACGGGTCGCGTTCGTGCTCCACGACATGTACGCCGTGCCGTTCGACCAGATCGCGCCGATCGTGGAGCGCACGCCGGTCGCCACGAAGAAGCTTGCCAGCCGCGCGCGCCACAAGGTGCGGGGCAGGCCGGTGGTCCCGGCGGCAGAGCTCGCCCGGAACCGACAGGTCGTCTCGGCGTTCCTCGCCGCCGCGCGGGCCGGTGACCTCAGCGCGATCCTCGCCGTGCTGGCCCCCGACGTGGTGCGCCGCGCCGATCCCGCCGCCCTGCCGCCGGGCGGAGCGACCGTGGTCCGCGGCGCGCGGGCCGTGGCGGAGGGGACCGCCGCACTGGCCCGAAGGTCCCGGCTCGCGGAACTCGCCCTGGTCGACGGTGCGGTGGGAGTCGTCGTGGCCCCGCGCGGACGGCTGTTGTTCGCGCTCACCTTCATCGTCGAGAACGACAGGATCGCCGCGTACGAGGTGATCGCCGACCCGGCGCGCCTCCGACGGCTCAGCCTCGCCGTCCTCGACTGACGGGCGACAGTCCTTACCGCCGGCCTGGACCGCCCCCGGCGGACTCCGACCGGGATTCGGCTCCAGGATCTCGGGCTCGGCCTCGGGGTGGTCAAGGACTTCGTTCACTGGTCAGGAGGCAGTGGCCGGGGCGTTCCGGCCGCTCGTTGCAGATCCCTGAGACGTGAAAGCCGGACGGCAGCGTTTCCTGAGCCGTGCGTGACGGGTGGGCTGTCCTCGCTGTCTTGTCATCGGCCTTTGTCTGCACATAAGTTGGGCGCTTGCGACGTGTCCTACTGCCAGTGGGGGAGCCAAGTCATGGCCGCAAACGGACGGCACCGCAGATACCAGCCCGGCCGGCTCAACCGTGCCTCGCTCACGGTCACCGCCGGAGGTGCGGGCATCGCGCTCCCGCTCATCGCGGCCGCCTCGGCAGGCGCAGCCTCGACGGACGTCTGGGAGAAGGTTGCCGCCTGCGAGTCCACCGGCAACTGGCACATCAACAGTGGCAACGGTTACTTCGGCGGCCTGCAGTTCACCCGCTCGACGTGGGCTGCCTACGGAGGCACGGTCTACGCCCCGCGCGCCGATCTGGCCACCAAGGGGCAGCAGATAGCGGTCGCGGAGAAGGTGCTGGAAGGGCAGGGGCCGGGCGCCTGGCCGCACTGCTCGACCCGGGCGGGGCTGACCAGCGGCGGGGCCGCCCCCGACATCAGCCCGCAGTCGGAGCGGACCGGGCACGCCAAAGTGCCGGGGAAGGCCACCGCCGGAAAGCCCGAGACGAAGCGGACGTCCGCGACCGCCACGCCGACCACCGTGCCCGGCCGGCGTGAGATGTACACCGTGGCCCGTGGTGACTCACTCTCCGCCATCGCGGCGACCGAGCACGTCCGGGGCGGCTGGCAGCATCTGTACGCGACGAACCGCGAGGTCGTGGGCGCCGATCCGGATCTCATCCTTCCTGGGCAGCGCCTGAGCCTGGACGCGTCCCGGGCACCGAGGACGGGTTCCCAGGCGGGTTCGGTCTCGGCGACGAAGCCGAAACCGAAGACGAAACCGAAGACGCAGGCGGTGACCGCACCGCACGAGAAGGCGAAGCCGCAGCACCGGACGACCCCACCGAAGCAGCAAGCGGCCACGCCCCGGCACGAGCCCGCGAAGCCGCACCACCAGAGCGCGAAGCCGAAGTCACAGCCGAAGAGGGCCGAGGTCCACAAACCGGAGCGGGCCCAGAAGCACTCCGGCCTCGTCGCGCCGGTCGCGGCGGGCATCGGCACCCCGTACCACCAGGCCGGTTCCTGGGCCAGCGGCTATCACACCGGTGTGGACTTCCCCGTCCCGACCGGTACCTCGGTGAAGGCGGTGGGTTCCGGCACAGTCGTATCGGCAGGCTGGGCGGGGGCGTACGGGTACCAGATCGTGATCCGGCACAGCGACGGCAAGTACAGCCAGTACGCGCATCTGTCCGCGCTTCACGTCCGTGAAGGCCGGCAGGTCACCGCCGGACAGCGGATCGCGCGCTCCGGCTCCACCGGGAACGTCACCGGTCCCCACCTGCACTTCGAGGTCCGTACCGGCCCCGACTACGGCTCGGACGTCGACCCGCTGTCCTACCTCAGAGCGGGCGGCGTCAGCGTCTGAACGGCGCCCCGGGGGGCGTCCGGATCAACCGGCGCGGCGGACCCCACCGACGTGCCGCCCAGCAGTGCGGAGCGGGAACGCGAAGAGCGATCCGGCGCGAACTCCACCTGTCCGAGCCGACGCTTCAGCGGCATCGTCAGGTGCAGTGCCGGGGCTGCCGCGGACCTTTCGGCAACGCCTTCGAGGGCCCCGGCGGGCGTCGACGGTGCGGGCTCGTGACGTGCCACTACCGTCTGGTCCTCCGGGCATGCCACGTCGCCCGGGACGACCGGGTGCGTGCTTGCGGCCCGCTGCCCGGCGCGCTGCTCCGCGCCCAGTCGTTCCGTCGTCAGCAGTATCAGCCCACCCGCGGCGACCACCCCGCAGGCCAGGGCGAGCATCGTGCCCGCCGTACCGTGCCGGAACCGCTCATCGAACAGGGTGATGCCGACGGCGGCGGCTATCACCGGGTTCACCACGGTCACGGTGGCCAGTGGCGCGGTCAGCCCGGCACCTCGGTACGCGGCCTGGGAGAGCAGTAGCCCGGCGGACGCGAACACCGCGATCGCCAGCAATGCCGTCACCCCGGCGCCCGCCGCACCGGAGGACCACTGCACCGCCACCGTCTTTGTGAACACCGAGGCGATACCGAAGGCCACACCCGCGCCCCCCGCCAGGACCACGCTCCTCACCACCGGCCGGTGCACTCCCTTGGCGATCAGGAAGAGCGCCGCGACCACGCCGAGCGTCACTCCGGCGAGCATCAGCTGGTCCGGGCCGCTCAGGGTGTGCGATTCGGTGTTCCCGGTGAGCGCGAGCAGTCCCGCCAGACCGACGGCCGCCATGATCGCTCCGCGCCACGCGGTCGCCCCCGCCCGGCGGCGCACGAAGAGCGCCGCCATCGGCAGGGCGAAGACGATGGTCAGCGCACCGAGCGGCTGGACGAGGCTGAGCGGACCGTAGGCCAACGCCACCACATGCAGCACCGCCCCCACGCCGTTCAGCGCCACGGCGGACCACCAGACGGGGTTGCGCAGGGGGGCGAACGAGCGGCCGTCTCCAGCTGTGGCCACGCGCTCCTGGACGATCGCCCCGGCCGCGTAGGCGACCGCGGAGACCAGTGACAGAAGCACGGACAGCGCAAGGGAACTCATGTACACCACGATGTCTCTTCAAAGTGGCTGCGTCGTCGTCCTTGAGGCGGCAATCCGGCGTACTGCCTTGGTAGTACGGGACTAGTCCCAGTGTCCTCCTCCCGACGGTAGTCGTCCCTCCGAGGGACCCGGAACGATCATTCCGAGGGGGTACGGTGAGGGCCGGGGCGCGGCACTCCGGGTGCCCGCGATGTCATCGGGGTGACGGCGGGGAGCCGGGAAGGAGCAGCGTGACGGACGAGCCTGCGGCCCACTCGCCGGCCGGATTCTTCGCACTCCGGACATCCGCACCGCCCGACGGGGCGCACCGGCCGCTGGCCCTGTTGTACGCGGGGGAGTCCGCACAGCTCACGGCTCGTATCGACGCCGTCGGCGACCGGCTCGGTACCTCCGAGCGGAGGGTCGCCGCCTCCATCGCACACCTGGGGCTGGCCGCCCGCCTCTGGTCCGTCGCGCTCGGTCCGGCGGCCCTGACCGGACGCTTCCCCGTCCTTTCTCCCGATGCCCTGCACTGGGATCCACGGCACACCACCCCCGACGACCTGTGGCTGAGCTCCGCCGCGATGCTGCCCGCCACGGCCGACCGGATCCGGGCAGCCGTCCAGTACGGCCATCTCGTTCCCCTCGCCGAGGCGATCCAGCGGGACGGCCCCGTGTCGGACCGGCTGCTGTGGGGCAACGCGGGCTCGGCGCTGGCAGGGGCCCTGCGTGAACTGGTCGCCTGGGCCGGTACGCATCGCCGCCCCGACGTGTCGATCCGGGCCCGCGCGCTGGTCGCCGAACTGTTCGACCATCCGGACCTGCGGAATACCGGCGGCCCGCACGACGCGGCGTTCCGCCGTCGTAGTTGCTGCCTGTACTACCGCTGCCCGGCGGGCGGCCTGTGCGGCGACTGCGTCTTCGAGAGCGCCTGACACGCCCACGAGCCGCGACGCCCACGGGCCGCAGCACCGCCGAGCCCCGACGCCGCCCGCGGCCGGAAGCCCGGGGGGCCGGGTCACCCGCCGGGGACCACCTCGACGGAGCCGATGTATTCCTGGGTCTCCTCGGCCGGGAGACGGACGGCCTGGGCCCAGAAGTAGATCACCAGACTGAAGGCGGCGACGAGGACGATGTCCCACCACAGCGGCAGCGCGTCGGTCGCGCCGCAGGATGCGGACGATGCCGGGCCCGTGCTGCAGAAACCGCCCTGCCAGGAGATCAGACCCATGCCCACGAGGTACACCGGCAGCCACTGCGCGGATCGCCAGTCCATGTGCGGAACCTCCGGGTTGAGCTTGAGCAGGGCGGAGCCGCCCAGCAGTAGATAGCCGAGCACGATGGCCACACCGAGTCGCCACAGGGTGTCCCAGCCCGCCCAGTAGATGATCAGATTCGAGACGATGAAGGCCACGGGTGCCCAGAACATCCCCCCGCGCAGCCGGTACGGACGGGGCCGGTCCGGGTCCTGTTTGCGCAGGCATCCGAAGGCCAGCGGTGCCCCCGCGTACATCAGCACACTCGCGGACGTGACGAAGCCGACCAGCTTCTGCCACGTGGGGAACGGCAGGAACACGATGAGTCCGATCACGAAGGCGAAAAGCAGGCTGAACCACGGGACGCCGCGCTTGGTGGTGCGCTCGAAGACCACCGGGACGTAGCCGTTGCGGGACAGTCCGTAGGAGACCCGTGAGGTGGCCGTGGTGTAGATCAGGCCCGTACCGGACGGTGACACGACCGCGTCGATGTACAGCAGCGTGGCGAGCCAGCCGAGTCCGACGGATGTGGCGAGCCCGGCGAACGGGCCCGCCTTTCCACTGAAGGTGAGGTCGGCCCAGCCGTGGACGAACGCGCTGTGCGGCAGGGCGGCGATGAAGACGACCTGAAGTGCCACATAGACGAGGACGCCGATGAGAATCGAACCGATGACCGCCCGTGGGATGTCCTTGGCGGGATTGCGGCTCTCGCCCGCCAGTTGGTCGGCCTGCTCGAAGCCGAGCAGCGCGAAGATGATGCCGCTGGTGCTGATGGCGGAGAGCACGCCCTTGGCGCCGAAGGGGGCGAAGCCCTGGTAGCCGAAGTTGGCGCTGTGGAATGTGGTGGCGGCCAGAACGATGATGGTGAAGACGGGGACGGCCACCTTCCACCACGTCGCCACGCTGTTGGTGTGGGCGAGCCATTTGATGCCGAGGAAGTTGACGACGACGAAGAACGCCATGAACGCGACGGCCAGCCCGTATCCCGCGGGTGTCAGATGATTCTTGCCGGTCTGTACCCAGGGGGCGTGGACGCTGAGATAGTTCAGCGACGCCATGACCTCGATCGGCGCCACGGTGACGGCCTGGAGCCACGAGAACCATCCGAAGGACGCGCCGGCGGCGCTGCCGAAGGCGTAATGCGGGAAGCGGGCGGTACCGCCCGCGACCGGGTACATGGCTCCCAGTTCGGCGTGGACGAAGGCCAGCACGATGATGGCGAGCGCGCCGATTCCCCAGGAGATGAGCGCCGCCGTGCCGGCCGCCTGTGCGGCGAACAGTGCGCCGAACAGCCAGCCGGACCCGATGATGGACCCCTCCGAGGTCCAGATGAGACCGATCAGCCCGATGTCCCGCTTGAGGCCCGGATTCGTGGGCGCCGTGGGCGCGACCGGCTTGGACATCCGCATGGTGCATGCACCCCTTGCTCCGGCGGGGATGAGGCGTGGGGGTGTAGACGTGCCTCTGGGGACCACAACAAGATGCCCCGAACCCGGTGAATCGTTCCGGGTACACGCGAAAGTTGCGCCACTCGGGTCGCACCCGGGACCGTCGCCCGCGCGGATTTCCGTGACTCCGCCCGAGGACTTCGACCGGGAGGCCGTCGAGCAGCCGCAGTGGCCCTGCCGTCGGAGACAGTCGTGTCAGTGCCCGGCCGCATACTGACGCCCATGCAGACAACGGAGCACACACTCAAACGGGCCTGGCACCGGATGGCCGCAGGCTCTGACCTGCTCGACGACGCGAAGATCCCGCCCACCGGCACTGGATATTTCAGTTGCTGAGTTGAGTTTCGCGGCGTCCGCACCGGGGTGGGCAGGCACCGTCGGTGGTGTGGCCGGCGCCGTCGTGACGGAGAGGTGGTTCGGAACGTGGCACCCAGCGAAGAGACACGGGAGCAATTGGCGGGTGCGGCGCGGGCCGCGCTGGGCGGCGGGCGGCGACTGGAGGCGGTCGAGCGGGTCGCGGGCGGCAGCAAGAAGGGCGTATACCGCCTGGTGATGGATGACGCGACGACTGCGATCGCCTATGTGTGGGATGACGCCGAGAACTACTGGCCGGCGGCCGAGGGGGACGACGACCTCACCGACCCGTTCGCGCCCGGCCTCGGGGTCGACCTGTTCGAGGCCGCGCACGCGCGGCTGGACGTGCTCGGCGTCCGCGTCCCCGCCATCCGTCTCGTCGACCGCGACCGCGACCACGCCCACTGTCCGGCCGACCTCGCGATCGTCGAGGACGTTCCGGGGGAGAACGTGGAGGAGCTGCTCGCGCGCGACCCGGGCGCGGCGGCCCCGGTCATGGCCCGGCTCGGGGAGGCGCTTGAGGCGATGCGGCGTCACCGGGTCTCCAGGTACGGCAAAGTGGCGCTGATCGACGGGGGAGGTACGGCGCGTGGGACGTCGTGCGAGGGGGGCGTCCTGGACCGTGCGCTGCGGGACCTTGCCGAGGCGGCGTCGCGTGATCCGCGGATCGCGGGTGCCCGCGACCGGCTGGAGGAGCGGCTGCTGGATCTGGCGGCGGCGGTGCGGCCTCGCGCACAGTACGCGGTCGTGCACGGTGAACTGGGGCCCGACCACGTGCTGGTGGACACGAGCGGGAACCCCGTGGCGATCGACATCGAGGGCTTGATGTACTTCGACGTCGAGTGGGAGCACGTCTTTCTGCGGATCCGCCTGCACGCCGCCTACCGGCTGCTGGAGGTGGACGGACTGGACGAGGACCGGCTCGCGCTCTACATGCTCGCGCAGCGTCTGTCGCTGACGGCCGGTCCACTACGGCTGCTCGACGGGGACTTCCCCGGCCGGGCGTTCATGGCAGGTATCGCCGAGTACAACCTGAAGAAGGCGCTGGAACTGGTCTACGCCTGAACACCTGCGGCGTCTCACCCGTTCCCCGAGCACGACCCCGAACGATGCCTCGAACAGGACAACTCGTGCGGGGACCCCGGGGCACGCCAGCTCGGCACGATCCGGACGAGAGCCCCTGGGCTGCCCGAACCCATCGGCTGTGCCGGGGCACACCGACGACCGGCGCGGCGGCCGGTCGGGTGGGTGCGGTGTCCGCGCCGGGCGGCGGGCGAGGCGGACCGCTTCCGACTTGTCATGCACCTGGACAGCCCGACGGGTGTCGTGCTGTCATGCCAACTGCCGTTCCTTCCAACGTTGTACATCCTGCTGCAACGAGCCGCCACCTTTCCTCGACAAGGAGGATCCGTGCGCATCAGAAAGAAACTGGTTCTACTTCTCGCTGCCGTTCTCGGCGCCGCCGGCCTGTCCGCCGTGCCCGCCGCTTCGGCCGTCCCGGACCCCGGGAGCACCGGTGAAGTGCATGGGCTGAAGGGCGAGTACTACACGCATACCGCCCCCGGCGCCTTCGACTTCGGGCAGCTCAAGGCCACCGGATTCGACCCCGACATCGACTTCCCCACGCTTGAGCCGCGGTTGGTTTCGGCGACCGGGCAGAGCGACGACGTCAGCATCCGCTGGACCGGAAAGATCGTTCCGGAGAAGACCGGTGCGCATGTCTTCTCGATGATCGGGGACAACGGCTTCCGGCTGTGGATCGACGGGAAGCCGGTCATCGACCACTGGGTCGACGACTGGGAGGTCGAACAGACCTCGCGGCCGGTCGAGTTGACCGCAGGCAAGGCCTACGACCTCAAGGTCGAGTTCTTCGAGCACCAAGGAGGGTCCAACCTGCATCTGAAGTGGACCGAACCCGGTGGCAGCAAGGTGCCGGTGCCGCAGTCCGCCTTCCGGCTGCCCGACGACTTCGCGTACGACGGGGCCATCGCCGCCACGGTGCTCGCCGACGGGCGCAGCCTCAAGCTGGACTTCGCGCAGAAGCTCGCTCCCCTGCCCGCCGGGCTGGCCAACCATCTCGACGCCGTGATCGGCGGTGCCACATGGCCGCTCGGCGCCGTCAAGGCGGACCCGGCCGACCCGCGCAGCCTCACCGTCGCGCTCAAGGAGCCGGTCGTCGGCAACAAGAACGGTGACGCCAGGGGGCTCGCCGATGTCCGCTACGACGGTGCCGGGGCCCTGGCGGGGGACGACGGCAAGCCCGTCGGCGCCTTCTGGTCCAGCGGGCCCAACCGCTCCAGGTACGAACTGCGTACCGGGTGGGCCGATGAGGTGGGCCCGCACAACGCGCTGCCCGAGTACCCGCGACCCCAGCTCACCCGCGACAACTGGCAGAACCTCAACGGCTCCTGGGAGTTCGCCCCGGCAAGGGCGGGGGAGCGGCCCCCGGTCGGCAGGAAGCTCGGTGAGAAGATCCTCGTCCCCTATCCGGTCGAGTCGCAGCTCTCGGGGATCGAGCGGCACGAGGACCGGATGTGGTATCGCCGCACCTTCACCGTACCCAAGGACTGGAAGGTCGGATCCGGCCGGCGTCTTCGGCTGAACTTCGGGGCCGTCGACTGGCAGTCCGAGGTCTACGTCAACGGCAGGAAGGTCGCCGAGCACCAGGGCGGCTACGACAAGTTCAGCGCGGACATCACCGATGCGCTGAAGCCCGGCCGTAACCAGGAGCTGATCGTCGGTGTCCACGACCCGACCGATTCCTCGAACGGTGAGAACCCGCCGATGGGCAAGCAGCGCCTCGATCCCAGCGGCATCTGGTACACGCCGTCGTCCGGGATCTGGCAGACCGTGTGGATGGAGCCCGTCGCCGCCGATCACGCGGACTCGCTGAAGCTCACCCCCGACGTGACGGGCGAGAAGGTGGCCGTCGAGGTGCGCGGCGTACGGGACGGGGTGCCGGTCACGGCCACCGCCTACGACGGGAACCGCAAGGTCGGGAGTGTCAGCGGACGTACCGGGGCCGCACTCGACCTCGGTGTGCCCGACCCGCATCTGTGGTCCGCGAACGATCCGCATCTGTACCGGCTGAAGGTCACCGTAGGTTCGGACCGGGTCGGCAGCTACTTCGGGATGCGGTCCATCGCCGTCGACAAGGTGAACGGCACCCCGCGCACCGTGCTCAACGGCAAGCCGGTCTTCCTGATGGCCACCCTCGACCAGGGTTTCTGGCCCGACGGTCTGCACACCGCACCCACCGACGAAGCGCTGGCGTACGACCTGAGGATGCACAAGGCGATGGGGTTCAACTCCGTCCGCAAGCACATCAAGGTCGAGCCCGACCGCTGGTTCTACTGGGCGGACAGGCTGGGCCTGCTGGTCTGGCAGGACATGCCCGCGATGAACACCGTCAACCCGTCCGCCGCCGCGCGAGCCGAGTACGAGCGCGAGATGAAGGAGATGATCGACGAACACTCCAGCCACCCGTCCGTCGTCATGTGGGTCACCTTCAACGAGGGCTGGGGCCAGTACGACCAGGCCCGCGTCGCCGAACAGGCCAAGTCCTGGGACCCGACCCGGCTGGTCAACAACATGAGCGGCCTCAACTGCTGCGGCGCAGTGGACGGCGGCAACGGTGACATCGCCGACGCGCACGGCTACCCGAGCCCCGCTCTTCCGCGGCCCGACGGGAGACGCGCCCTGGTCAGCGGGGAGTACGGCGGGCTCGGCCTGGCCGTACCGGGGCACGCCTGGGCCGTACAGCAGTCGTACATCGCGGTCGACCCGGCCACCTACACCGACGACTATCTCGCCCGGCTCGACGAGGTGCGAAAGCTCGCCTGCCAGGGCAGCAACGGCGCCGTATACACCCAGATCTCGGATGTCGAGGGGGAGTTGAACGGGCTTCTCACGTACGACCGCCGGATCGTCAAGCCCGATGTCGAACGCATCAGGGCGGCACAGGAGGCGCTCGTCCGCGACGCGTCGAACCCGGTCGTGGCGGGGTGTCCCACCACCTGATCCGTGACAGCGCTCCGGCCCGTTCCGGCCCGTCCCGGACGGGCCGGAACATGTCCGTCCGCACCTCTGGCCCGGATCACCGGGAAACCAGGAACGAGTACGCCCCCGGCAACGGCCTCTCGGCCGCGGACACCCGAGGCACCGGACCGACCGTGGTCGTGGGGCGGGCGGCGTCCCGCCCGCCCCACAGCTCAGCTGCTCAGCTCGAACTCGGCCCGGATGCGTTTGCCCACCGGTACGCGCTCGGCGGTCAGCCGGTCGCACAGCGCCACGACGATCTCCATGCCGTGGCCACCGGGGCGTGTGGGATCGGGCGAGTAGAACAGCGGCAGGGCCGTGCTGCTGTCGTACACCGTCACGCTGACGCGTTCCGCGGTGCCCTCCAGCTCCAGCAGATACGGGCCCTGACTGTAGCGGTCGGCATTGGTGACCAGCTCGCTCACGGCCAGCATCAGATCGCTGCGGGTGTGTTCGCCGAACACCGCGAGCCATTCGGCGGCCAGCCGGACCAGGAAGCGGTCGGCCAGCTCCCGGGCCTGCGCGATGCAGCCGGGCTCGCCGTCGAACACCTCGGCGCTGTGCAGAACCTCCGTGGGCCGGTCCGGGGAGGGGTGACCGGCCGGTCGGGAGGTGGCCTGTTCGTTCATGTGCTCCAGCCAGGGCGACGCAGGGGTGTTCGTTGACAGCTTCTCGCCGTTCGCCTACCCGCGACGAACGGTCCCACTCCGGGGAGAACCCGGCAGATCTCAGCCATGGCCGTGCCTTGCGGCGGAAGGATCCACGGCGAGCGGTTCTGCCGTCGGGTGCGCCGGCAGGGCGGGAGCGACGGGAAGGGTGAAGCGGACGCAGGCGCCCTCGGCGGTCTCCGGGTCCAGCCGGATCCGGCCGCCGTGGAACTCCACGATCTTCCGGCACAGGGCCAGACCGATGCCCGTGCCCTCGTACTCGTCCCTGCTGTGCAGTCGCTGGAAGATGACGAAGACGTCCTGCGCTGACTCCGACGCGATTCCGATGCCGTTGTCCGCCACCCGGAAGTGCCAGTCGTCGCCCTCCCGCGCGCAGCCGACCGTGATCCGGCACGGCACGTCGGGGCGGCGGAACTTCACCGCGTTGCCGATCAGGTTCTGCCAGACCATGGCGAGCGCCGTCGCGTCCCCGGTCACCTCGGGCAGCGGCCCCTCCCGTACGACCGTCGCACCGGACTCCTCGACGACCAGCGCGAGATTGGCCAGCGCGCGGTCGAGGGTCCGGTCGAGGCCGACCGGCTTCCACTTCTCGTGCACCCGGCCCGTACGGGAGAAGGTGAGCAGATCGTCGATCAGCACCTGCATCCGCCCGGCGCCGTCGACCGCGTAGTCGATGTACTGCCGCGCCCGGTCGTCGAGCTGCGCGCCGTACCGTTTCTCCAGAAGCCGGCAGAACGCGGCGACCTTGCGCAGCGGCTCCTGCAGATCGTGCGAGGCCACATAGGCGAACTGCTCCAGCTCTCCATTGGACCGGCGCAGCTCCCGCGTCTGGTCCGCCAGCAGCGTCTCGCGCTCCCTGGACTCGGCCAGCTCCTCGACGATACGGCGGCGCATGTCCTCCACGGCCGCCGCCACCGCCCGCACATCGGACGGGCCGTCCACCTCGATCCGATGGTGGAACTCCCCCGAGCTGACTGTCTCGGAGGCGGCGGTCAGCCGGCTCAGCGGCCGGCCCACCATCCGGTTCAGCAGCAGACTCAGCGAGAGGACCGCGAGCAGAAAGCCCAGGACCAACGAGATCAGCACCTGGTCGCGGGTGGTGCGGGCCGTGCTCAGATCGGCGCGAGCCCGGTCGCGCGCCACGTCGAGGTGTGCCTGCTGGGTGGCGTACAGCCGCCGCAGGGTGTCGAATTCGCGGTTGCTCCGCCGGATCGGGGCGGAGGACTCGGACGCGGGGCCGTCCTGCCGGACCGCGGCGACCAGCGGCTCGGCGTGCACGCTGCGCCACTCCCGCGCGGCAGCGGCGATCCGGTCGAGATCGCGGGCGAAGGGCTGCTCGTTCCCGACCAGCGCGCGCACTCTGGCCAGCCGCAGCTTCTCGTCCCGCATCCCCGCCTCGTACGGCCGAAGGAACGTCGAATCACCGGTGAGCGCGTATCCGCGGACCCCGGTCTCCTGGTCCAGCAGGGCGTTCTGCAGTTGGAACGACGACGAGCGCGCCGGCTGTATCCGGTCCACCAGTTCGGTGGTGCAGTCGGATATCCGGGCCAGCACGAGACCACCGACGGTCAGTCCGGCACAGACGACCAGCACGAAGACGGCGAGAATCAGATGGACCCGGTTCTGGACCGACAGACGGGCGGTCGGACGGCGGCGGGGGCCCGGTGGCGCTTCCCGGCCCCTCATCGCGGCTCCTCCCGCCCCCAGCCCAGGTGGAGCACGGCCACGTCGTCGGCGAGGCCGCCGTACGGGGACGCGGCCAGGGCGGCCTCGTCGACCAGGGTGTCCACAAAGGCGCGGGCCGCCAGTGACCCGTGTCGGCGGGCCATGGCGAGCAGCCCGTCCTCGCCGAGCCGGGTTCTCGGCCCCGTACGCCCTTCGAAGAGGCCGTCCGTGAAGAGGACGATCCGGCCGTCCCCGGGCAGCGACAGCTCCGAGACGCTCCAGCGCCCCGTCCCCGGCAGCAGTCCCAGCGCCATGCCCGGCTCGGGCTCGATCCAGCTCACCCGGGCACCTCCGCGCAGCAGCAGGCCGGGGTGACCGGCCCGCACCACCCGCACTCGGCGTCTTTCCGGTGTGAAGACCAGTGAGGTGACGGTGGCGAAGACATGAGGGTCGGAGCGTTCGGCGACGAGGATCTCCTCCAGCAGCCGGACCTGTTCGGCCTGACCGGTGGCGCACAGCACCGTCGTGCGCCACGCCACCCGCAGACAGACACCGAGCGCCGCCTCGGCCGCCCCGTGCCCCGACACGTCGCCGATCACCGCGTGCACCGTGCCGTCGGAGGTCTGCACCACGTCGTAGAAGTCACCGCTGAGCAGGGCCTGCGCCCGGCCCGGTGCGTACCGCGCCACCGCTTCGAAGGAGTCGTCGTGCAGCAGGGGCACGGGCAGCAGACCGCGTTCCAGGCGGGCGTTCTCCTGAGCCATCAGCCGGTTGGCGCGCAACGCGGCGGCGGCCCGCTCGACCTGCTTGCGCTGGAGGGCGTAGCGGACCGAACGCCCCAGTGCCTCCGGATCGAGCCGGCCCTTGACGAGATAGTCCTGGGCACCGGTCGCCACGGCAGACAGGCCCGTATCGGCCTCGGACCTGCCGGTCAGCACCACGATGGCCGCATCGGGCGCCGACTCCACGATCCGGGTGACGGCGTCCAGGCCGTACCCGTCGGACAGGTGGAGATCGAGCAGGACACAGCACGGGGTCCGGCAGCCGGCCAGGAAGCGGCGCGCCTCCGTCAGCGTCCTGCACCAGGTCAACGCCGAGTCGAGCTCACTGTCCGCGAGCATCTCCTCGACGAGGAGCGCGTCACCGGCGTCGTCCTCGACGAGCAGGATCACGGCATCGACATCCCAGACGGAACCGCTGTCGGCCGGGGGACGCCCGTTCTGTACGGGGACGGCGGCCGGACGCACGGGCTGTACGGGCTGTGCTGGGGATCCGCCCATGGGGGGCTCGGCCACTGTCCACCCCCTGTGTACGGACCGGTACGGCCCGGCTCCGGCCGTATCGCAGGGAAGCATATGTGACCGAACCGTGGAGGAACCCGCGAGGCGGAGCGGTTCGGCCCTCGCGAAGTCACGTGAAGTCACGTGAAGTCACGTGAAGTCACGCGATGACGCGCCCGGCGCACCACGGGGTACCTCGCGGGACACGCCACACGAACGGAGCAGCATCAGGTGCATGGCAGACTTGACCGGGGCGTTCGGCCCGACAGGACCCGGTACGGCGGTCGGCGCCACGAGAGACGAGTGACAGAGGAACGGCAATGACGGTGACAGAGGACAGCCCGGAGCTCGCTCCCGGTACTGAGGAGTTCGGTCCCGGTATCGACCCGGAGCGGCTGGCCGTCTGCCTGAGCGTGCTCGACGACCTCGACACCATCGAGGTCGACCACCCCGACGCCATCGCCGTGCGCCGTGCCACGGCCGGGATCTACCGGACCGTGAAGCAGCGCCGCCGTCAGGAGCGCCGCGCCGCCAAGACCGCGCACGACAAGTCCGTCACCGAGGCCACCGCGACCGGCTCGGCCGACCGCATCGACGACGAGACACAGGGGATCCTGCCGTCGTCCTCGGCCCGTGCCGAGATCGCGGGCGTCCTGCAGCGCCCCCGGTCCTGCTACATCTGCAAGACCCGGTACGTCGAGGTGGACGCGTTCTACCACCAGCTCTGTCAGCAGTGCGCCCAGGAGAACCGAGCGCGCCGCGACGCGCGGACCGACCTCACCGGCCGCCGCGCGCTCCTCACCGGCGGTCGCGCGAAGATCGGCATGTACATCGCGCTTCGGCTGCTGCGCGACGGCGCGCACACCACCATCACCACGCGTTTCCCCAACGACGCGATCCGTCGCTTCAAGGCGATGCCGGACAGCGACGAGTGGATCCACCGGCTGAAGATCGTCGGCATCGATCTGCGCGACCCGGCCCAGGTCGTCGCGCTCGCGGACTCGGTCGCCGCCGAGGGCCCGCTGGACATTCTGATCAACAACGCGGCGCAGACGGTGCGCCGCTCCGCCAACGCGTACAGCGAACTGGTCCACGCCGAGTCCGCTCCTCTTCCGGCGGGCGAACTGCCCGCCGCCGAGGTCATCGGCACCTTCGGCAGTGGCACCGTCGACCGGGTCGCGGCGCTGCCCGCCGCCCGCAAGGAGGGCCTGAGCGCGCAGGACGTGACCGAGCTCGCCCTGGTCACCGGGTCTGCGTCCCTGGAGCGGATCGCCGCCGGAACGGCGATCGACGCGGGCGGTCTCGTGCCCGATCTGCATGACACCAACACCTGGATCCAGACGGTCGACGAGGTCGAGCCGATCGAGCTGCTGGAAGTCCAGCTCTGCAATTCCACCGCTCCGTTCATCCTGATCAGCCGGCTCCGCCCGGCGATGGCGGCGACCGCCGCCAAGCGCGCCTACGTGGTCAACGTCTCGGCGATGGAAGGCGTGTTCAGCCGCGGCTACAAGGGCGCGGGCCATCCGCACACCAACATGGCCAAGGCCGCGCTGAACATGCTCACCCGCACCAGCGCCCAGGAGATGTTCGAGAAGGACGGCATCCTGATGACCGCGGTCGACACCGGCTGGATCACCGACGAGCGCCCGCACCCCGACAAGATCCGCCTCGCCGAGGAGGGCTTCCACGCCCCGCTCGACCTGGTCGACGGCGCCGCCCGCGTCTACGACCCGATCGTGCGCGGCGAGGGGGGCGAGGAACTGTACGGCTGCTTCCTCAAGGACTACGCGCCCGCCAACTGGTAGGCAACGGGCGGCGCGGCGTGCGCGCGGGGTCATGGACCCGGTCGGGAACCCCTCCTGGCCGGGTCTTTTCCCTATCCGGTGGCTGAAAGTGACCTAGAGCACACATTCCATCGAGCGGGAACGCGCTCATTTGGTTACTCTGATGTGAACGGACGTCATCGAGGAGTCCACGAACCCTCCCCGACCGTCCTGGGACAGGCTTGTCAACCAAGTCGCCGTCCCGTCCCGTACCCGGCGCCACCGCGACCGTACTGTTCCTTCCCCCGCCCCTCGCGGGTGGCCGACTCCTGGTAATGAGGCCGGGGTGCCGGCGACGCCCGGGGCTACGCGACACAAAGGAGTGCGCGGTGACGACACCAGAACTGACGAAGCACGAGAAGCCTTCGGCCGAACGATACGGAGAGCGGGCCCGCAGGCCCGAGAAGCTCCGCAACATCGAGGTCTGGGCCAGGTCCGCGCCGATCCGGCTGGCCGGCTACGAGGAGGACCTCGCCGAGCCGCACATCCTGCCCGGCATCGACTGACCGCTTCGCGTCCGACCGCTTCACCCCCGAGCTCCGGCCCGCCTCCCGCAAGGGGCGGGCCGGAGCTCGGTCGTTCCGGCGCGTCCGCCGGTCACAGGACCGTGTCCGCCACCGCGGCCCCGGCGAACGAGAGCCCGACGCCCGCGCCGACGGTCAGCACCAGATAGCCGGCCGCGATGCCCGGACGGCGAGCCGAGGTGAAGGTCAGCAGCTCGTAGGAGAACGTCGACCACGTCGACAGGGCGCCGCAGAATCCGGTGGCGAGCAGGAGCTGGAGCCGGGGTCCGAGTTCCCCTCGGGTCACCGCCTCGGCGAGGAAGCCCAGGAGCAGGGCCGCACCGGCATTGGCCGCGAACGTGCCCCACGGAAAGACGGTGTGAAGGCGGAACTTGGCATCCACCCCGAGCAGGTAGCGAAGGGGCGCGCCGACCAGCCCGCCGGCGAGTACGAGCAGCCAGTCGAGCATCAGGCGCCGTCCTGTGTGCGGTGGTCGCGCCCGAAGGCGAGGTGGGTGGCGAACGCTCCCGCCGTCACGGCGGCCGACGCGGCCACGACCGTCAGCAGCAGGTAGCCGACCGCGTAGCCGGCCCGGTCGGCCTCGAACAGCTGCCGGACGTCGTCCGTGTAGAGCGAGAACGAGGTGAACCCGCCGAGCAGGCCGGTGCCCAGGAGCGGGCTGATCAGACGGGGCGCGCCGGGAAATCGCAGTTTCACGGTGACCATCAGGACACCCATGAGGAAGCAGCCCACCACGTTGACCAGCAGGCTCGTCCAGGGGAACGCCGAGGGGCCGGTCGGCCACAGGAGTTCGGCGCCGCGGCGGGCCGCAGTCCCCGCGGCGCCGCCGACCGCGACGACCGCGACGACGGTGAGCTGCACGCCGGGATGGTGATCGGGGTGGGTGAAACGGTGAAGCGCCATCTTCGGGGACATTCGGCGAACGTAATGAGCGCCGCCGGATGCGGGACCCCCAGCACGCTGAACGACTCGGGTCCGCACTCGAATGGATCTACCGAACGGCTCATAAGGGGAAAAAAGGCCCGTCATATGTATGGATGGCGGTGAGTGGTTCTTCGACCGCTCCGCACAGTCATGAGAGCGGCCCTCTCCGCCCGACCGTTGGAGCCCGCCTTGTCCATCGCCGAGCCGGATGCCGTCCGCAGGCTCGAAAGCCGGCAGCCGACCGCCTATCTCCTGGCATCGGTGCGTGGAGTCGGGCAGGTCGACCTCCAACCCGGGATCTGGACGGGCGCGTTCATCCTCGCCGGGCTGTGGGTCGCGGGCTGGCAGATCGGCCTGTTCGCCACGCTCGGCACGATGCTCTCCACGGCTACCGCCTACGCGCTGGGTGTGGACCGGTCGGGCATCGCCCTCGGCCTCCAGGGCTACAGCGGCTGCCTCACCGGCATCGCGCTGGTCGCCTCGCTCGGACACCACCCCGCCACCTATGTGCTCACCGTCGTCGGCGCGATCATGTGCACCCTGCTGATGGCAGCGCTGACCAACCTGCTCGCCCCCTACGGACTGACGGCGCTCACCGCACCGTTCTGCCTGGTCTCCGGCGTCATGGTGCTCGGGGCGCCGTCCTTCCACCGGGTCTGGCACGGTGCCCCGAAGGCCGTCTCCAGCGTCACCACCGGGGACACCGGAATCTCGTGGGACCACCTGTGGCACGCCTTCTTCACCAATGTGTCGCAGATCTTCCTGGTGGGTGAGTGGTACGTCGGGCTCATCATGCTCGTCGGCCTGGCTCTGGCCGGAGTGCGCGTGGTGCTGTACGCGGCGGCCGGCAGCGTCATGGGAATCGTCGCGGCCTGGGCACTCGGTGCCCCCACCGCGCTGATCGCCGAGGGCATCTACGGATACAACGCTGTTCTCGTCGCCATCGCCATCGGCGCGGTCTTTCTCACCGACACGGTGTGGAACGGGGCGTACGCGCTCTTCGGGGCCGCGGCCACCACCGGCCTCACGGCCTCACTGACGTCTTTCTTCAAGTCGTTCGGCGGCCACACCTTCACCTGGCCGTTCATCCTCACGACCTGGGCGTTCATGGCAGCCGTACCGCTGCTGACGCGCCTTCGCCGCAGCGACTGACCCCGCCCGCCCACGGACGTTCCCCACCCCTGTCCGCACAGCCCCGAGGAAGGTACTGACGATGAACCTCGCACCTCGCGAGATCGACAAACTGCTGGTGTACGTCGTGGCCGACCTGGCCCGTAAACGCCAGGGCCGCGGTCTCAAGCTCAACTACAGCGAGTCCGTCGCGCTGATCACCGAAGCGATCCTGGAAGCCGCCCGGGACGGCAGGAGTGTAGCCGACTGCATGGAACTCGGCCGCCAGATCGTCAGCGAGGACGACACCATGCCGGGCGTACGGGACATGCTCGGGCTGCTGCAGGTCGAGGCATCCTTCGTGGACGGCACCAAGCTGGTGTCCTGTCACGACCCCATCGGCGGCTGAGCCCGGTGTCCGACCGCTGCCGGGTGATCGCCGTGTGCGGGCATGAAGCCGCGTACGGGAAGGCGCTGCGCGGCCTGGTGGATCCCGCGGTGACCGTCGTACCCGGCGGACGCGAGCTGTTCCGGAGCGTCGCCGGACTGAGGCGCGGCGGCGAGGAGGTGTGCGTCGTCCCCATGACGCTGGGCCGTGACCCGGAGCTCGTCGCGGACTCCGCCCGTACGCTGCGCGCGCTGCCCGCCGACGAACGATCCGGGACCGTGCTCGCCGAGCCGTTCGGCACTTCCGGGCACCTGGTCGCCTGGCTGCGCGCGGCCGCGGTCCGCGCCCCCGATGCCGCGGCGCTGCTCGTCACCGCCCCGTCCGGTGATCCGTTCGAGGACGCCGAGCTGTACCGGGTCGCGAGTCTGGTCCGCCGATTCGGCAGTCACGCCCTGGTCGAGGTCGCGTTCGGCGGTGGCGATCCCGATCCGGTCGAGGGGGTGCGGCGCTGCAGGCTGCTCGGCGCCTCCCGCGTGGTGCTGCTCCCGGCCGCGTTCGTACCGCCCGAGGTGCCGGACGTATCGGGTACGCGGGTCGAACGCGCCGGTCCGCTGGTGCCGCCCGCCGCGCTGGCCCGAGTCCTCGCCGAGCGCGTGGCCGATGCCCGGCGGAAGTGGAGCGAGCGCGGTGACGACGGCATCGCGACCGGGCTGACCGCCGCCGACGAGCACGGCCACTCGCACACCCATCCGCCGGGCGAGGGCCACGACCACGGCCGTGGTCACGGACATGCACACACGCACACGCACCCACATCAGTACGCGCGTCAGCACCCGCAGGTAAAGGGTGCGGGCCCAGCCACCAGGAGCACCGTATGACGTTCCGTCAGAAATACCTCTACGGCAAGGACCCGATCGAGATCAACGCAGGTCGCCGCACTGTCAAGCTCACCGTCAGCAACACCGGCGACCGCGCGGTCCAGGTCGGGTCGCACTACCACTTCTTCGAGGTGAACTCGGCGCTGTCGTTCGACCGTCAGAAGGCGCTCGGCATGCACCTCAACATTCCCGCCGGAACCTCCGTGCGCATCGAACCCGGCGGAACCCGCGAGGTGGAGCTGTGCGCGTACGCCGGCACCGGGCGTCTCGTCGGCTTCAGCGGGTTGCTCAACGGCAGCCTCGCATCCCACCCGGCCAAGGTCGAGGCCGTCCGCAAGGCGATCGAGCAGGGCTTCCAGGGAGCCCGGAACGACGCCGACTCCGGCACACCGTCGAAGAGCAGAAGGAACACCAAGGACGCAGGGAGTCCGAAGAACCCGAAGGACTCCAAGGACTCCAAGGACTCCAAGGACTCCAAGGACTCCAAGGACTCCAAGGACTCCAAGGACTCCAAGGACTCCAAGGACTCCAAGGACTCCAAGCCGAAGAAGAAGGGTTCGCACTGATGCCCATCCTGCCGCGCAAGCAGTACACCGACATGTTCGGCCCGACGGTCGGCGACCGCTTCCACCTCGCCGACACCAACCTCGTCGTCGAGGTCGAGAAGGACTTCAGCGAGGGCCAGTACGGGGACGAGGTCCTCTACGGCGGCGGCAAGACCATGCGTGACGGCATGGCCTCGGACCCACAGGCCACCAGCGCCCAGGGCGCGCTCGACACCGTCATCACCAACGTCGTGGTCATCGACCCCGTCGTCGGCGTCGTCAAATGCGACATCGGCATCAAGGACGGGTTCATCGCGGGCATCGGGAAGTCGGGCAACCCGCAGACCCAGAACAACGTGCACCCGGACCTGGTCATCGGGCCCGGCACGGAGGCCATCGCCGGTGAGCACCTCATCGCCACCGCGGGCGCCATCGACACCCACGTCCACCTGATCTCGCCGCAACAGGCCGAGCAGGCGCTCACCAACGGCATCACCACCCTCATCGGCGGTGGCACCGGCCCGTCCGACGGCACGAACGGCACCACCTGCACGCCCGGCCCGTACAACATCGCCCGGTTCCTCCAGGCCGCCGAGACCTTCCCGGTCAACCTCGGCATCATGGGCAAGGGGAACGGCAGCCTGCCGGAGGCGCTCGACGAACAGATCGTCGCCGGGGCCTGCGCGCTGAAGGTCCACGAGGACTGGGGCGCCACCCCCGCCGTGATCGACAACGCGCTGAGCGTCGCGGACCGGCACGACATCCAGGTGGCCATCCACACGGACAGCCTCAACGAAAGCGGCTTCTTCGAGGACACCCGCTCCGCGATCGACGGCCGCACCATCCACACCTTCCACAGCGAGGGCGCGGGCGGCGGTCACGCCCCGGACATCCTGCGGGTCGCGGGCGAGCCGAACATCCTGCCGTCCTCCACCAACCCCACGCTTCCGTACACCAAGAACTCGGTGGACGAACTGCTCGACATGGTCATGGTCTGTCACCACCTCAGCCACGACATCCCCGAAGACGTCTCCTTCGCCGACAGCCGGGTCCGTGCTGAGACCATCGCCGCCGAATCGGTCCTGCACGACCTCGGGGTGATCAGCATGTTCTCCTCCGACTCGCAGGCCATGGGCCGGGTCGGCGAGTCGGTCACCCGGGCGTTCCAGACCGCCCACCACTGCAAGGACAAGCTCGGCACGCTGGAGGGCGACTCCGCCCGCAACGACAACCAGCGGGTGCTGCGCTATCTCGCGAAGATCACCATCAACCCGGCCGTCGCCACCGGGATCTCCGACCACATCGGCTCGATCGAGAAGGGCAAGCTCGCCGACATCGTGCTCTGGCCCATCCACTCCTTCGGCGCCAAGCCGAAGATGGTGATCAAGGGCGGCATCATCTCCTGGGCGCAGATGGGCGACCCCAACGCCTCATTGCCGACCCCGCAGCCGGTGATCTACCGGCCGATGTTCGGACAGTACGGCAAGGCCCTGCAAGCCACCCACGTCACCTTCATGTCCCAGGCCGGAATCGCCGCGGGGGTCCCCGCCGAACTGGGCCTGGAGCGCAAGGTGCTGCCGGTGAGCCGCACCCGGACCATCGGCAAGCACAATATGGTCCGCAACGACGCGCTGCCGGACATCAAGGTCGACCCGGAAACGTTCAAGGTCACCCTCAACGGCAAGGTCGCCACCATCGACCCGGCCCAGGAACTGCCCCTCAACCACCTGTTCTTCCTGGTCTAGGGGCTCGATGTACCGCGATGAGAGCGATATGCCGGGCGACCCGGCCCCGACCGCGACGGAGCTCGCCGCCATCGGGGCCGGGTCGCCCGGGTCCGGGCTCGGACCGCTGCTGGTCAGCCTCCAGCTGACCGACTCGGCGTTCCCGAGCGGCTTCTACACGCTGTCGCACAGCCTTGAGGGCTTCGCCCAGGCCAAGGCGGTCGGCCCCGCCGGCCTGTCGCCGCTGCTCGAAGACCTGCTGTTGCACGGTGTCGGACCGGCCGACGCCACCGCGCTCGCACTCGCCCACCGGGCGACGCGGGCGGGCGAACCGGAGGCCGTGGCCGGAATCGACGAGCATCTGTTCGCCACCAAGCTGGGCCGGGAGATGCGTCAGGCCGCCACCCGGACCGGCCGGCAGCTTCTCGACCTCGCCCAGGAAGTCTTCGACCGCCCCGAGATCGATGACTACTTCGCACGTGTGGAACGCCGGGAGGCACCCGGAACCCAGGCGGTCGCAGCGGGGGTCATCTACGCGGCGACCGGTGTGCCGGTCCGTCAGGCCGTCGCCTCCGACCTGTTCGCCTTCTGCGTCAGCTTCGCGGGAGCGGCCCTGAGACTGCGGCTGACCGACCACCGCAGGGCGCAGACCCTGCTGCGGGGCGCCGCACCCGTCATCGAGGTGGCGGTCGAGGCCGCGCTGCGGCGCGAACTCGCCGATGTCGGCGCCACCGTCTTCGCCTCGGACGTCATGTCGGGCCGTCATGAACGCGCCGAGGCCCGGCTCTTCGCCAGCTGATCCAACCACCCCCACGAACAAGGAGCACCATGGACGACAACGTACTGCGGGTCGGCATCGGCGGACCGGTCGGATCCGGCAAGACCGCGCTCATCGAGGCGCTGGTACCGGTACTGATCGAGCGCGGTCATCACCCCAGCGTCGTCACCAACGACATCTACACGCAGGAGGACGCCCAGCACATCCGCCGCACCCTCGACGGAGTCCTCGAACCGGAGCGGGTCGTCGGTGTCGAGACGGGCGCCTGCCCGCACACCGCCGTGCGGGACGACCCGACGATGAATCTGGCGGCGGGCGCCGAGATGCTGGAGCGCTTCCCCGACACCGACACGCTGCTCTACGAGTCCGGCGGCGACAATCTCACCCTCACCTTCAGCCCCGCGCTCGTCGATCTCTTCCTCTTCGTCCTGGACACCGCCGAGGGCGAGAAGATGCCCCGCAAGCGTGGGCCGGGCATCACCGATTCCGACCTGCTCGTCATCAACAAGATCGATATCGCGCAGTATGTGCGCACCGACATCGGCATCATGGAATCCGATGCCCACCGGGTCCGTGACGACCGCCCGGTGGTTCTCACCGACTGCCTCACCGGCGTGGGCATCGGGCACATCGCGGACTACCTCGAATCGCGCCGCAAGGCGCTGATCTGACATGCGGCCCACCCTGCCCCGCCCCGGCCCGGACCGTCTCGCCCCCGACTACTACACCGCGGTCCGTGTCCCGCCGGACGTGGCGGCCCTGGCGTCCGTGCCCGATACGCTCGCCCCCGGCTCCCCGGCCAAGGTGGGGATCCTCGATCTGGCCTTCGCCGTGCGGGGCGGGCGCACCGAACTCGTCGAGCGCTACCAGAAGACCCCGTTGCAGATCATGCGGCCGCTGTGGATCGACCCCGCCATGCCGGGGATGAGCCACGTCTATCTGATGGCGACCGGCGGCGGCATCGCCCAGGCCGACCGCTATCGGATGGACTTCCGCTGCGGTCCCGGCACCCAGGTGCATCTGACCACCCAGGCGGCCACCAAGGTCTTCCGGATGGAACACGACTACGCGAGCCAGCGCGTTCATCTGACGGCCGAGGCCGGCGCGTACGTCGAGTATCTGCCGGACCCGCTGATCCCCTTCAAGGACTCGCGGTTCTACCAACGGACCGAGGTCACGGTCGCGAGCGGCGCCACCGCGGTCGTCGGCGACACCCTCACCGCCGGGCGGCTCGCCCGCGGCGAGCGCCACGACTACCGGATCCTCGCCACGGACCTGCACATCGCCCGGCCCGACGGCACCCTCCTCGCCATCGACACCCTGCGCCTGACCCCGGGCGCGCAGGGGCCCGGCAACGGCGTCGTCGGGCCGGGCGTCTTCGCCGGGCACGATCACGTCGCGTCGCTGTTCGTGGTCACCGACCGCGTCCCGGCCACCGAGATCGCCGACACCCTGCACGAGGCGCTGGCCGGGCTCGGCGTGCTGTACGGAGTCAGCGTGCTGCCGCGCGACTGCGGCGCCTGGGTCAGGCTCCTGGACGACCGCCCCGTCGAGGTCGCCGCCGCACATGCCGCCGCCTGGCGGTCCGTGCACCGGCTCCTCACCGGGCATCCGGCACCCGACCTGCGTAAACCGTAGCCCGACCGACCCGCCCCCCCCACACCCCTACGAGGTATCCACAGATGAACACCGCTCCCGCGCCGATGCCACCCGCGTACGATTCCGGCGACACCGCCTGGCTGCTCGCCGCCACCGCCATGGTGCTGCTGATGACGCCGGGACTGGCGTTCTTCTACGGCGGCATGGTTCGCACCAAGCACATCCTGATGATGATCAAGATGAGCTTCGCCGCGCTCGCCTTCGGCACGCTCGTCTGGTGGGCGATCGGATACACGCTGGCGTTCGGCCCCGACGTCGGCGGCGCCGGACTCATCGGCAACCTCGACCATGTGTTCATGCACGACATCGGGCTGACCACGCTGACCGGTCACATCCCCACGTATGTCTACAGCACGTTCCAGATGGGCTTCGCGATCATCACCGTCGCGCTGGTGAGCGGCTCGATCGCGGACCGTGCCACGATGAAGGGCTGGCTCGTCTTCGTCGTGCTGTGGCTGCTCATCGTCTACATTCCGCTCGCGCACTGGGTGTTCGACCAGGACGGCTGGATCGTCAAGCACCTCGGCGCGCTCGACTTCGCCGGCGGTCTGCCGGTGGAACTCAACTCCGGCGTCGCGGGTCTCGCCGTCGCGCTCGTGCTGCGGGCGCCGCGCGACTTCGCCCGTCGTGAGGAACGGCCCAACAACATCCCACTCGTCGTGATCGGTGTCGGGCTGCTCTGGTTCGGCTGGTTCGGCTTCAACTCCGGTTCCGCGCTGAGCGACCAGGGCACGGCGGCCGGCGCCTTCATCAACACCCAGCTCGGCGCCGCGGGCGCCATGATCACCTGGCCGCTGGTCGAGAAGTGGCGCACCGGCACGGTCACCACGATGGGCGTCGTCTCCTCGGCCGTCGCCGGCATGGTCGCCATCACCCCGGCCTGCGGTGAGATCAACACCCTCGGCGCGGTGATCACCGGTCTCGTCGTGGGCGCGGTCTGTGCCTTCGCGATCACGCTCAAGTTCCGCTTCAACGTCGACGACACGCTCGATGTGGTGGGTGTGCACGGTGTCGGCGGGCTGATCGGACTGATCATGGTCGGTCTGTTCGCCACCGCGCGCATCAGCGGCAGGAAGGGGCTCTTCTACGGCGGCGGCTGGGGGCTGTTGGGCAAACAGCTCGTCGCGATCGTCTCCGTGATCGCGTTCTCCTTCATCCTCACCTGGCTCATCGCGAAGGTGGTCCAGCTGACCGTCGGCTTCCGCGCCGAGGACGAGTACGACAAGGTGCCGGGTTCGGAGGTGGAGCGCGCGTACGACTTCCAGACCGCCGAGCGCCTCGGCGCCTTGGTCTCGGGCAAAGCCGTGACCAGCGACGACGAGCTCGTCCGCCAGATCACCAAGCTGCTGCGGGCCCGGGAGGAATCGAGATAGGGAACCCGGCCGGGGCCGGCGTGGATCGTTCGGCCCCAGGCGTGAATCCGCTTCAGAGCGACCGGCACATGGGGGGCGGCGTCGCGGGGCTGGGCACGCACATCTGCGGCGTTGTCGTCAGTCGACAACACTCCGCGTTGCCTCCCTCCTCCGCCTTGCAGCTGCACGCACCCAGCCCCGCTCCTTCTCCCACCCCCCACGTGCCGGTCGCTCTTAGTCATCGGATGGTTGTGGGGTACGGGTTTCGTTCTGTCTGGAAGATTGCATTGACAGGTTCGCTTCGTGCTCCAATCATCGGATGTCATGACCGAACTTCCCAGACGCCATGTACTCGGAATGACGGCAGGGGCGGCAGTCGGCGCCGCCCTGCTCATCCCCGCCACCGCCGATGCGGCCCCGCGCACCGGAGCCGCCCGAGCGCCCGCAGCGGCCGGTGCCCACGACGGAGACTGGGGCACCGTCCCCGCCGCCGTCCCCGTGCCCCTCGACAGCTGGTTCGACAACGACGGCATCGACACCGCCGATGCCCGCGGCGGCAACTTCGACGGCTCCGGCTACACCTTCCCCGGCGAGGAACTCCCCGCCGGTGAACGGAACATCGACGGCACCGCGTTTCTCTTCCCCGGCTCCGGAGCGGGTGTCAGGAACAACATCGTCGCCCTCGGGCAGCGCATCGACCTCCCGCCGGGCCGCTACCTCTCCGGCCTCTTCCTCACCGCGTGCAGCTACGGCGCCGCATCCGGCAGGGCCACGGTCCACTACGCCGACGGCACCACCTCGACCCCGGTCCTCGGCGGCCCCGACTGGTACTCGGGGAGCGGCGCCGTCACCGCCGCGTACCGCTACACGGCCGACGGCGCCAAGGACGGCCATCAGGTCTCCATCGCCGTCAGCGAGATCGCGCTCGACCCGGCCAGGGAAGCCGTCGCGCTCACCCTGCCCACCACCCAGCCCGCCGAGGCCGGCAAGCCGTCCCTGCACATCTTCGCGCTCTCCCTCCAACCAGCCGCCCAGGGGCGGGCGTTGACCCTGCGCGACGCCCACTCCACCACCTCGTTGCTGGACTCCGGCGCCCAGAGCGTCGAGGCCACCGTCGTCAACGCGGGCACGGTCGGCATCCTCGCCGCGGACGGCCTCACGCTCGCCGTGGACGTGCCCGGAGCCCGTACCGTCGCACCCGCCCGCATCAGCCGGCTCGCCCCCGGCGACCAGGCCCGCGTCCGTATCGGCATCCGCAACAGGCCCGGCACCGCGCCCGGCACCGCCCAGGACGGCAACGTCGTCGCCCGCGGTCGCGGACAGCAGGCCGCCACCGTCCGCCGTTCGCTCACCCTCGGCGTCCCCGACTACGCCCCGACCGACGAATCCCTCTCCACCCATCAGGCGCCGTACTGGTTCCAGGCGGCCAAGTTCGGGATCTTCATCCACTGGGGGGTCTACTCGGTACCCGCCTGGGCTCCGGTCGGCACGCAGTACGCCGAGTGGTACTGGAACCAGATGCAGGACCCCAACAACCCCACCTACACCCACCATCGCGACACCTACGGAGAGTCCTTCGCCTACGACGACTTCATCCCGCGGTTCCGCGCCGAGCGCTTCGACCCGCGCTCCTGGGTGGAGCTGTTCCGGGACGCGGGTGCGCAGTACCACGTACTCACCTCGAAGCACCACGAGGGCTTCGCGCTCTGGGACACCAAGCTCTCCGACCGCAACGCCGTCAAGATGGGGCCGAAGCGCGACCTCGTCAAGGAACTCTTCGACGCCTCGCGCCGCTACACCCCCGAACTCCACCCGGGGCTGTACTTCTCGGTGCCCGAGTGGTTCAACCCCGACCACCCCTGGATGGGCCACGCCCCGCGCAATCCGTACACCCTGGAGCCCGTCCCGTACACCGGGTACACGGCGGGCAAGGACTACGTCACCCAGTTCCAGGGCCCGCAGATGCTGGAGCTGATCCACCGGTACGGCCCCGAGATCCTCTGGTGCGACATCGGCGGCGACAACGACAGTCACCGCGTGCTCGCGGAGTACTTCAACCACGCCAAGAACCGTGCCCGCCCGATCGAGGTCACCGTCAACAACCGTTCGGGGATCGGGCCGCACGACTTCACGACGCCCGAGTACACGACGTACGACCAGATCGTCACCGCGAAGTGGGAATCGAGCCGCGGCCTCGACCCGTACAGCTACGGCTACAACGCCCAGACGCCGGACGAGAAGTACATGACGGCGGAGGAGATCGTGCACTCGCTCGTCGACATCGTCTCCAAGAACGGCAACTTCCTGCTCGACATCGGGCCGAGGGCCGACGGCACGATCCCCGACATCATGCAGCGCAGGCTGCGCGAGGCGGGGGAGTGGCTGAAGACGAACGGGGAGGCGATCTACGACACCACGTACTGGGCACGGATGCCGCAGCTCGGCGAGGACCTGCGGTTCACGGTGCGGCCCGACAATGCCTTCTACATCCACTCCCTGGCCCGGCCCGGTTCCACCCTGACCGTCGAGGCGCCGGTGCCGATCCGCGGCGGTGACCGGGTCACCCTGCTCGGTCACGACCGGCCGCTCGGCTGGCGCACCACGGGCGGCTCGCTGGTGATCGACGTACCGGCGGCGGCCCGCAGGAGCGGGAAGCACGCCTGGGTGTTCAAGATCGCCTGGTCGGGCTGAGCCGGGCGGTACCTACGGGACGGCCCTCAGCGAGACGGGGGGCATGAAGTCGCGTACGTAGGTGCGGTGCCACCAGCGTCCGGTGGCCCGCAGTTCGCGCCAGGACGTGTACCGGTACCGGTACACCCTGGCGCGGACGTGCGTGGGCGGCGCCTCGGGGAACGGGTTGTGACGCAGCAGCCGCAGCGTGTCCCGGTCGTTCTCCAGCAGCCGTTCCACGAACTGCCCGAACCAGGGGCCCGCGTACGCGGGGGAGAGTGCCGCGAACCACATCAGCCAGTCGAGCCGCAGATGGTACGGGGCGAACTGGCGCGGCAGCCGGCGCGGATCGCCGGGCTTGCCGCGGAATCCGTACTCCTGCCAGACCGTGCCCTCGTGGAGCACTCGCTCCTTCGTGCCCTCGACCACGACCTCCAGCCTCAGCCGGCTGATGCTCCCGAACGCGCCGTAGGTATTGACCAGATGCAGCGGGTCGAACGAGCGGTTCATCACCTGGCGGCGGGAGACGAGATTGCGCGCCGGGCGGTAGCTGAGGAACACCACCAGCGCGGTGACCGCGATGACGACGATCTCGTACCAGAGGGGCGGCGCGGACTGTGCGGGCGGCTCGGTGAACAGGGACCAGTCGACGGCGGACAGGGCGAGGGTGATCGTCACCCAGTTCAGCCAGGCGAAGTTCCCCGAGAGGACCAGCCACAACTGGGTGACGATCATCAGCCCCGCCGCCGCGCTCGCCACCGGCTGCGGAGTGAAGAGGAGCACCGGTACCAGGAGTTGGGTGACGTGGTTGGCCGCCACCTCGGCCCGGTGGACGGGCTTCGGCAGCCGGTGGAAGAACCAGCTCAGCGGTCCCGGCATCGGCTGGGTCTCGTGGTGGAAGTACAGGCACGTCAGCTTGCGCCAGCACTCGTCGCCACGGATCTTGATCAGCCCGGCGCCGAACTCCACCCGGAACAGCACCCAGCGCAGCAGCCACAGCACCAGCACCGGTGGAGCCGTGTCCGCGTTGCCGAGAAAGACGGCGAGGAAGCCGGTCTCCAGCAGCAACGACTCCCAGCCGAAGCCGTACCAGGTCTGGCCGACCTGGACGATCGACAGATACAGAGCCCAGGGCAGTGCCCAGAGCAGCATCGCCGCCCAGAGCGGTACGTATGAGTCCACGCCCGCGAGCAACGCGACGGCGAGCGCGCAGCCCATCCAGGCGACGAGGGCGAAGAAGCGGTCGGAGTAGTGGAGCCGGAAGAGGCCGGGCGCGCTGCGCCAGTCCGTGCGCCGCAGGAAGTCGGGCACGGGCAGCATGCCCCGTTCACCGATCAGCGCCCGGAACTGGAGCGCGGCGGTGAGAAAGGCGAACAGATACACACCGGCGAGAGCCCGCTGGAAGATCAGCCGGCTGAGCCAGTACCCGTCTGCGGTGAACCACTCCATCGCTTCCAGTATCGGGCCGACGGCCCGGGTCAGCCCCTCAGAGCCGCGCGTTCCGCCCTTCGGCGACGATCCGGCGCAGCGTGGTGCCGAGCCGCCGGGCGTACAACCGCTGCAGCACCGGTACGACGGGCCCCGCGAGCCGGGCGTACCAGGCGGCCGGGCGGCTGAACGCCATGACGGTGAACCACACCGTCCCGTCGTCCGCCAGCTCCACCACGAAGGACTCCTCGCCACGCTCCGGGTGCCCCGTGCGTGTTCCGTAGCCGAATCCGATGCGATCGCTCTCGTGCGCCGCCCAGATGACCAGGCAGGGTGCGGTGAACCGGAACGGGCCGACGCCGAGCGACACCCGGACCAGGACCCCGGCCTGGGCACGGGCCGCCGACGCGTGGACCCGGGCCCCGCTGTCGCGATGCATGCGCCAGTCGGTGACCGCCGCGCCCGCCGCCGCCAGATCGGCCCGGCCGCGACCGACCCGGGTCCGGTGGTGGAGGTGGTGGTAGCCGTCGGGGAGCGGGCCCAGACGGGTGGCTCCGACCTCGGAGTAGTTGAGGGCGCTCATGCGGTCCTGCCTTCGTGATCGGTGGGGTTCTGGAGCCTCTGCCAGGCGAGCACCGAGCAGAGCGCGAAGCCCAGCGCGTTGCCGAGACCGTGGGTGGCGGCCATCCAGGTCAGTGTGGGGTGCGGGAGCCCGGTGGCCTCGCCGAGTGCCCAGCTCAGTGCGAGCACCATGGTGACCGCGAGCACGGCGGACGAGGTGGCGAGCAGCAGCCGGGTGATCCGGTCCCGTTGCCGGCCGCGGATCGCTTGCCAGGTCAGGAGGGCGACGGACCACATGCCCGCTGTCAGGACCACCGCCCCGGCCAGCTCGGCCCAGTCCCCGACGAAGTAGCCGATCAGGACGAGCAGGGTGCCCAGCGGGACGCTCAGCGCGGCGAACCTGCCCGCGGCGGTGTCGGCGACCCGGCAGACGAGTCCCGCGACGAGCGCGGCGGCGAATCCGGCGAAGTGGAAGTGCGGCACGGTGAGCGCGAGGATGCCGAGCCCGAAGCCGAAGAGTGTGTGCCCCGAGCGTTCGGCGACCAGCGCGGTGGCCGCGATCGAGGGGGTGACGAGGGCGGTGAGCAGGGCGATCTCGGCGGGTGCCACGGCGGACGCGTCGGGGTCCGCGCGGTTGTGGAGCAGCCGCGCAGGGGCATGCAGGGCCAGGAGTAAGGCCCCGAGCGCGTAGCAGGCCGCCAGGACGGTGGCCGGCACGCCGCGCGGCAGCCAGAGAGCGACGGCGCCGGGCAGGGCGAAGAGCGGCCACAGACGGCGCATCCGGTCCAGCTCGGGCGCTCCTGCCAGCCGCAGCCCCGCGGGGACCACCACGAGCATGCCCAGCATCACGATCAGATCGACCAGTACAGACATCGAGCCCCCCGACTTGAACGTGTTCAAGTGTGTTCGTCGAGGACTCTACGGCTTCTCTTGAACGCGTTCAAGAGAAGCCGTGGGGAAGGCGGTTGCGGAGATCGGCCCAACGGGCAGGGCAGCCGGTGCTGTGGCCGGAAAGGTTTGCCGGAAGCTCGCGGCGTCCGGTGCGGTGCGTCGCGAGGCGGAGGATCGCCTCGTGCCGGACGCACTCGGGTGATGCGGCAACGCGGCGAGGTGCCGTGCCGGGCGTCGCGAGCCGGTGAACCTTTCCGGTCACAGCACTGGGCCGAGGCGGGCTGCGGCGGGATCCGGCTGACCCCCGGTTCCTCGACGACGGCGCCACCGATCTGCGCGCCGGAGGGTGCACGAGCACCCCCGGCGACATCGGCCACGACCTCCATCTCGGCTTCCCGGTCCGGTCCACGCCCTCGCCGCGGGCGGGCGACCTGGGCCCGACGGCCACGGAGGACGACGAACGGGCCGTCCGCGAGGGCGTGTCGGTGGCGCCGTGCAGCTGCTTCAGCGGTGAGTGACGCCCCGGACAGGCCTCACAGAATGCCCCGGCGCCACTCCCGTATCAGCAGACAGCCGAGGTACACGCCTCCGATGGCCATCGTGTAGATGCCGACGGGCAGACTGTCGAACAGCGGCAGTTGCTGGGCACAGAGATCCGCGAGGACCAGCAGCAGCGCGCCGGTCAGCGCGGACAGCACCAGGTGCGGGCCGGAGACCCGGGTGATCCGCTTGGCGATCTGCGGGGCCGTCAGCGAGATGAACGCGATGGGTCCGGCGACGCTGACGGCGCCCGCCGAGAGCACGATCGCGAGGACGACGGCGATCGTCTTCGTGCTGCGGGGCCCGGACCCCAGCGCCCCGGCGATGTCGTCGCCCATCTCACCGACGTCCAGCCGCCGCGCGATCAGCGCGGTGAGCGGGGCCACCACGAGCAGCACGAGCCAGATCGTCGTGGCGTCGTCCCAGGACCGCGCCGACAGACTCCCGTTGACATAGGCGGTGAGGACGGCGGCCCGGTCCCGTTCCATGGCGTAGACGACGTACTGCGTGATCGCCGTGCCGATCGCGGCCACCCCGATCCCCGCGACGACGAGCCGGGCGGGGTTGCGGAATCCGGTACCGGTCGACACGTAGACCAGTGCCATGGCGAGGACGGCGCCGAGCAGCGCGCCGAGTGCCACCGGCACGCTGTCCGGGAACATCAGCGCGACGATCGCGGCGCCCGCCCCGGCACCGGACGCCAGGCCGATCACATCGGGGCTGCCGAGCGGATTGCGGGTGACGGACTGGAACAGCGCGCCGGAAAGGCCGAGCGCCCCGCCCGTTCCCAGAGCGACCACCAGGCGTGGGCCGCGCAGGTGTTCCAGGACGAACGCGTTCTTGCCCTCGGCCCCGCCGGTCAGCGCCCCGGCGAGATCGGCGAGCGGAATGCCGAGCCGGCCGAACGAGAGCGTGGCGACGGCGGCCACCACGAGCAGCACGGACAGCAGGAGGGCGGTCAGCACCGACACCCGGCGGACCGGCAGCGCCACGGTCCGGCCGATCCTCAGGAATCCCCTCGGCGAGGAGATGCGGAATCCGGTCTGATGCGACGTCATGCGTTGCCCCTCATCCTGCGTTCCCCCTCATCCTGCGTACGGCGACCAGCAGTGCGGGCGCGCCGATGAACGCGGTCACGACACCGACCATCAACTCCTGCGGGCGCATGACCACACGGCCCACGACATCCGCGAGGAGCAGCAGCGCGGGGCCGACCAGTGCCGAGAACAGGATCTGCATCCGGAATTCGACACCGACCAGGGCCCGCACCACATGCGGAACGGCCAGGCCGACGAAGGCGATCGGACCGACCGCCGCCGCCGCCGCGGCGCTCAGCAGCGTGGCCGAGAGCAGCCCGCCCGCCCGCACCAGGGCCGGATGTGCCCCGAGCGATGCCGCCGTCGAGTCGCCGAGTGCGAGCGCGTTGAGTCCGGGCCCCAGCAGAGCGGCTATCAGCAGACCGGCCACCGCGAACGGCAGGACGGACCAGAAGACATCGAAGTCCCGGCCGCCGAGGGCGCCGACGACCCAGTACCGGTAGCTGTCGAAGACCTTCGGCCGGCTCAGTGTCACGGCCTGGATGTACGCCATCAGCACGGCGGAGAGCACCGCACCGGCCAGCACGAGCCGCACCAGCCCGCCGCCCGAGCCCGCCGATCCGATCACGTGGACGAGCAGACCGGCGATCAGCGCACCGGGCAGCGCCCACCACATGGTGTCCCTGCTGCCCGATGCCCCGAGGAACGCCGTCGCGGTGACGATGCTCGCGGAGGCGCCCGCGTTGATCCCGAGGAGGCCGGGATCGGCCAGCGGATTGCGGGTCACTCCCTGCATGAGCGTGCCCGCGACGGCCAGGCAGAGGCCGGCGAGGACACCGAGCGCGGTCCTCGGATACCGGCTCTCGACGATGGTGGCGACATTCGGGTCGGCGGTGCCGGACAGCACGTTCAGCACATCGCTGAACGAGGTGGTCCGGCTGCCGAACATGACGCTCGCGAACACGGCGAGCACGAGCACCGCGAGTGCGACGACGACGCAGTACACCCGCCGAGCGGTGCCGGCGCCGCTCGGCGGCGCGTGTGTGGTGGCGGCCATGTGTGCGGCGGTCAGCCCCGGCTGCCGTCGGCGGCCTTGACCGCCTTGTCGATCAGCGGCAGGTAACGGTCGATCACCCACGGCACGGTGAGCGGGTTGATGATCGAGGAGGCGGTGACGAAGGAGTTGTCCTTGCTGGAGACCACGGCACCGCTCTTGACGGCGGGGATCGCCGCGTACAGCGGCTGTGCCTCGATCTCCTTGCGGGTCTTGTCATCGGTGTAGAAGGTGAAGACCAGTTGGCTGTTCTTCAGCTTCTCGGCGTTCTCCAGACCGATGAGCGCCGAGTCGGTGCCCTTGGTCTCCTTGAAGGTGTTCACCACCGGGTCGACGGTGAGGCCGAGCGAGGAGACCATCTTGACGCGCTGCTCCTCGGGCTTGAACACGCCGAGGGTGCCGGGGCCGGAGGTGTAGATGTAGGAGAACTTGTACTTCTTGTAGTTCGGCCGGGTCGCCGCCGCGTCGGACAGCTGCTTCTCGATCTTCGAGATGAGGGTCTTCGCCTTGTCCGGCTGTCCCAGCGCCTTGGCGATGATCCCGATCTGCTGGTCCCAGTCGGTGCTCCACGCCAGATCGGGGTAGGCCACGGTGGGGGCTATGTCCTTGAGGATGTCGTACTGCTTCTGCGTGATCCCGGACCACGGCGCGAGGATGACGTCCGGCGCCAGCTCGGTGATGGCCTCGAAGTCGATGTCCTCGCCGCCCTTGAACTGGGTCGGCAGCTTCTCGCCCTTCTTCTCCACCGCCTCGTGGATCCAGGGCAGATAGCCCGTCTTGTCGCTTCCCCACTCGTAGCTCTCGATGCCCACCGGAGTGTGGCCCAGCGCGATGGCGGTCTCCGCCGAGCCCTGGCCGAGCGTGACGATCCGTTCGGGCTGCTTCTTGATCTCCGCCGTGCCGAGCGCGCTCTTGATGGAGACGGGGAACGCTCCACTGCTCTTCCCGGATGCGCCGGAGGTCTCCTTGCCGTCGTCGCCCGACGAACAGCCACCGAGGACGAGAACGAAGGCTGCGGCGGTGGCAGTTGCGGCGAGCGTCCGGCGACGCACGCGGGTGAACCGGGACATGGGTGTTCCTCAGGGGTTGATGAACGGAGCGGTCGGATCCCGCACGGGGTGCGAAGATTTAGGTAAGCCTAAGCTAAGTTGAGTTGCGCTCACAACCGACCTCCGGCGCCCGGCCCCTGGCCGGCCTGGACCCATTGACGAAAGGTCTGGACCAACCTACGTTGGGCGGATCGCGTCGCGCGGGGCCTCGCGGTGAAGAGGTGTTTTGTCAGGATCATGACATTTATCGTTCGATTCGTCCGGGAAGGGGAACGGAACATGATCGGTCGGACATCGCGCCTGCTGGGGCTGGGCCTCGCGGCGGCATGTGTCGTACAGATGCTGGTCGGCGCGACGCCGAGCGCCGCGCAGGAGGACACGTGCGCGGTCAAGTCGAAGCCCGCCGGCAAGGTGCTCCAGGGGTACTGGGAGAACTGGGACGGCGCGTCCAACGGCGTGCACCCGCCGCTCGGTTGGATCCCGGTCACCGACAGCCGCATCACGGCTCACGGCTACAACGTGATCAACGCGGCCTTCCCCGTCATCCTCTCGGACGGCACCGTTCTGTGGGAGGACGGGATGGACTCGACCGTGAAGGTCCCCACACCCGCCGAGATGTGCCAGGCGAAGGCCTCCGGACTCACCACACTGATGTCCATCGGCGGCGCGACCGCCGGGATCGACCTCAGCTCCAGCGCGGTCGCCGACCGGTTCGTCGAGACGGTGGTGCCGATTCTGAAGAAGTACAACTTCGACGGGATCGACATCGACATCGAGACCGGTCTGACCGGCAGCGGCAATATCAACCAGCTGTCCACCTCACAGGCCAACCTCATCCGCATCATCGACGGTGTGCTCGCGCGGATGCCCTCGAACTTCGGTCTGACGATGGCCCCGGAGACGGCCTACGTCACCGGCGGGAGCATCACGTACGGCTCGATCTGGGGTGCCTACCTGCCGATCGTGAAGAAGTACGCGGACAACGGCCGCCTGTGGTGGCTGAACATGCAGTACTACAACGGCAGCATGTACGGATGTGCGGGGGACTCGTACTCCGCCGGCACCGTCGAAGGATTCACCGCGCAGACCGACTGCCTGAACAAGGGCCTTGTCATCCAGGGCACCACCATCAAGGTCCCCTACGACAAGCAGGTTCCGGGGCTGCCCGCCCAGCCCGGCGCCGGAGGCGGTCACATGACGACCGGTCAGGTGACGCAGGCGTGGAACCACTACGGCAACAGCCTCAAGGGCCTGATGACCTGGTCGCTCAACTGGGACGGGTCGAAGGGATGGACGTTCGGGGACAACGTCAAGACGCTGTAGGGCCGTTGAGCGATTCATCGGCCGGGTGGCTCCGTCGAGGTGGACGGAGCCACCCGGCCGCGGTGGCGGTCGGCCGGGGCGCCGGGCCGTGCCGTCAGGAGCGGGGCTCGGAGGCGTCCAGCATGGCCTCGCGCTCCACGACCTTGATCCTCTCGCGTCCCTGCTCCGCTCCCAGGGCCTGCTCGTGCGCGTCCAGACGGTGCCAGCCCTCGCGAGTGGTGTAGCGGACGCCGCGCTCCTCCAGGAAAGCGGTGACGGCTTCCGGCTCGGGGCGTTCGGGGGCGGGCAGCCGGCCCGAGACATGGTCGTCCAGGAGGCAGGCGACCGTCTCGTTCGCGTCACCCTTGGTGTGGCCGATCAGGCCGACCGGGCCACGCTTGATCCACCCCGTGACATACACCGACGGCATGGGTCCCTCGCCGTCGAGGACCCGGCCCGCGGCATGCGGGACGGTGCCGGAGGCCACGTCGAACGGGAGCTTCGGGAGTTCCTGCGAGTAGTAGCCGACCGCCCGGTAGACGCTCTGCACGTCCCAGTCGGTGAAGTGCCCGGTGCCCTTGACGTTCCCGGTGCCGTCCAGCTCGGTCCGCTCGGTGCGCAGGCCGACGACCCGGCCGTCCTGGCCGAGGATCTCGACCGGGGACTCGAAGAAGTGCAGGAACAGCTTGTGCGGCCGGTCGCCGACATCGCGGATGGCCCAGTTCTCCAGCGTAGAGGCGACCATGTTGGCCTGCTTGTTGCCGCGCCGGGTCTCGATCGATCCCGCGTCGTACTCGATGTCCTCGGGGTTGACGATGACTTCGATGTTCGGTGAGTGGTCCAGCTCCCGCAGCTCCATCGGGCTGAACTTGGCCTGCGCGGGACCGCGACGCCCGAAGACGTGCACCTCCAGGGCCTTGTTGGCCTTGAGGCCCCCGTAGACGTTGGCGGGTATCTCGGTCGGCAGCAGTTCGTCCGCCGTCTTGGCGAGCATGCGCGCCACGTCCAGGGCCACATTGCCCACCCCGAGCACGGCGACCTTCTCCGCCTCCAGGGGCCAGGTGCGCGCCACGTCGGGGTGCCCGTCGTACCAGGAGACGAAGTCGGCCGCGCCGTGGGAGCCGGTCAGGGAGCTGCCGGGGATGTCGAGCGCGCGGTCCGCGTCGGCGCCGGTGGAGAAGATCACCGCGTCGTAGAAGGACCGCAGGTCGTCCAGGCCGATGTCGCAGGGGTAGTCGACGTTGCCGAACAGTCGCAGCTGCGGCTTGTCGAGCACCTGATGGAGCGCCTGGACGATGCCCTTGATCCGAGGGTGGTCGGGGGCCACGCCGTAACGGATCAGGCCGAAGGGGGCGGGCATCCGCTCGAACAGGTCGATCGAAACACCCGGGTCCTGTGCGACCTCGGATTTCAGCAGCGCGTCCGCTGCGTAGATACCGGCGGGGCCGGCTCCGACTATGGCGACGCGGACGGGGCGGGTCATGTGGTGCAGGTCCTTAGAACGGGCTGACGCGGGCAGTGCGGCGCAGGGTAGAAGTAAGGATGGACTTACCGTGCTCCACAGGACACGGTAGCCGCTTCTGACCTGCGGCCTTTGGGCGGGCGCCGGTTCCCGGCGCTCCGGTGGGCTGCCGCGCGGTGTCCGGCGGGCGTCCGGCGTCCGCCCGGACGAGCGGCACGGGATTCCCTCCGGGGGCGTCGGGTTCGCTCGAAGAATCGGACAAATGATGGCAGAGTGGCCCGCATGGATGATCGGGTAGCGGGTGCCCTGTCACTCCCGGACGACTGGCCCGCCCACCCGGATCTCAGTCTCGCCCTGAACCGTATGGGCAGCTTCGACTGGGACCTCGACAGCGGCCTCATGCACATGGACCGGCCCGCACTCGACGTGTTCGATCTGCGGGCCGGGGAGTATGACGGCCGGCCCGAGTCGCTCGGCCCGCGAGTGCCGCCGGACGAAGGTGTGCGACTCGACGCCATGGTCGCGCAGGCGCTCAAGAGCGGGCGGCGGAACTACGGCGCGTACTTCAGGATACTGAGGCGTGACGGCACGCTGCGCTGGACGCACACGCAGGGTTTCATCCAGCGCGACAGGACCGGCCGGCCTCTTCGCATCATCGGCATCGTCCGCGACGCCACCCAGGAGCTCGCCGACTCGACCGCCCGTCGCGAACTGGACGCGGAGCGGCGGCGCCGCACCAGCCTGGTGGAGAGCACCACGGCCGCACTGGCCCACGCCCGGACGGTCCGGGACGTCATCGACGTGCTGAAGAACTCCCAGGGCCTGGCGCATCTCGGCGCGACCAGCCTGGTCGTGGGGCTGATCGAGTCCGGGCGCATCCGTCTCGTGGCGGACGGTCCGGAGGGCTCGTTCGTCCCCGGTACCCGCTACACCCGGACGGACGAGCCGTACCCGATGAGCGAAGTGGTGCGCACGCTCATGCCCCGCTTCATCGAGTCCGCCACGGATTTCTCCACCTCGTACCCCATTCTCTGGCCCCACATCAGCCACCTCGGCATCACGTCCGCCGCCTATCTGCCACTGATCGCCCAGGCCAGGCCCATCGGCGCGATCGGCCTGCTCTACAGCGACAAGGACGGCTTCACCGGTGACGAACGCAATCTCCTGGTCGCGCTCGGCAGCTCCATCGCCCAGAGCCTGCAGCGGGCCACGCTGTACGAGCAGGAGCACGATCTCGCCGAGGGGCTCCAGCAGGCCATGCTGCCGCGCCGGATCCCCGAGGTGCCCGGCGCACAGGTCGCCGTGCGATACCGATCGGCCCGGCTGGGCCGGGACATCGGAGGCGACTGGTACGACGTCATCCCGCTGCCCGGCGGCCGGGTCGGGGCCGTCATCGGGGACGTTCAGGGTCACGACACGCACGCCGCGGCCGTCATGGGGCAGCTCCGTATCGTGCTGCGCGCGTACGCCGCCGAGGGGCACAGCCCCGCCACGGTGATGGCCAGGGCCTCCGTCTTCCTCCATGAGCTGGACACCGACCGCTTCGCGACCTGCACCTACGCCGAGGTCGACCTGACGACCGGAGTGGTGCAACTGGTCCGGGCCGGCCATGTCGATCCGCTGCTGCGCGACACCGACCGCAGCTGCCGCAGGCTGCCTGCGGAGGGCGGGCTGCCGCTGGGCCTCTCGGCCGAGTTCGGGCAGCTCGAATACCCGGTCAGCACGGTCGAGCTGGACCCCGGTCAGGCACTGGTGCTGTTCACCGACGGCCTGGTGGAGCTGCCCGGCGCCGATCTCGACGAGGGCATGCAGCTGCTCACGTCCATGGTGCGCGACGGTCCGTACGATCTGCAGAAGCTGGCCGACAAGCTCTGCGAGGAGGTCGACGACCGCGGTGGTGAGGACGATGTGGCGGTCCTGCTGCTGGGCCGTAAGGTCGCTCACGCGCCCCAGCCGGGCGGCCGTCTCCAGCAGCATGTCGCCCAGAGCGACCCGGAGGCGCTGAGCTCCGCGCGGCACATGATCAGGGCGGCCGTACGTGCCTGGGGTGCCAAGGCGCGGGCCGACGAGGTCGAGCTGGCCGCCGACGAGCTGATCACCAACGCGCTGATGCACACCGACGGCGGGGCGATCGTCACGATCCGGGTGCTCACCGGGCCCGAGCGCCGCCTGCGCGTCGATGTCGAGGACCGGTCCAGCGCGCTGCCCCGGCGCCGGGACGCGGGGGAGGCCGGGGTGTCCGGGCGGGGGCTGATGCTGGTGGACCGGCTGGCGGACCTCTGGGGCGTGGAATCGCGCGGCAGTGGCAAGTGCGTCTGGTGTGAATTCGTCATTCCGGAACGTGAATGACGGCAGCGCGGAGCATTACCCGACAGTAACAGAACGTAACATGTCAGTGCTTGACCGTAACCGACCGCAAGCGATTGACTGCGACTCCGGCAGTCTGTCTTTCGATGACATGAGGATCCGTTGGGCACTGAGCTACTGGCACCCCTCGATCTGGCCTTCTGGCACCTCGAATCCGATGCCCACCCGATGCACCTCGGCGCGCTCGCCGTGTTCGCCCCGGCTCCCGGCGTCGGCGCCGGGAACGTAGCGGAACTGCTGGGCGCCCGCGCCGCCGCGATTCCCCGGCTGCGGATGCGCGTCAAGGACGTGCTGCTGCCGGTCGGTGGCGCGGCCTGGTTCGTGGACAAGGACTTCGATGTGCGTCGGCACATCGAGCGGGTGCGGCTGACCGGCGTGGAGTCGCGGGACGAGGACGGATTCATGGCGGGCGCCACCCGGCTCGCCGGCGAGCTGATGGAGCGGCCGCTCGAACGGGGCCTGCCTCCCTGGCAGATGTATCTGGTCGAGGGCGCGGACGGCGGCCCCTTCGCCGTACTCGTCAAGCTCCACCACGCGCTCGCCGACGGGATGCGCGCCGTCGCCATCGGTGCCGGGATCTTCGACGAGATCGCCCCGCTGGCGAGCCGCGCCCGCGGCGCCGTCTCCTCCCGTCGGCCGCGTGCGGTCCCGCCCCGCTCCTGGATGCCCGGCCCCCGCCAGGTGGCCGGCCTCGCGCTGGGCCGGATCGAGGATCTCGGACGGGCGTTCGGGGTCGGTGCCTCCATGGTCCGGGCGAGCCGCCTGGATCCGCGCGGAGCGCCCGCACTCACCGCGAGTTCCAGCGGTACCCGGCGGCTGGTCACCGCGGACCTGGACCTCGCCGCCGTCCAGCGCATCCGCCGGGCCGCCGGGGGGACGACCAACGACGTCCTGCTCGCGGTCGTGGCCGGGGCGCTGCGCCGCTGGATGCTGGAGCGCGGCGAAGCGCTGCCCCCCGAGGACCCGCGCGCCCTGGTGCCGGTCTCCCGTCGACGGCCGGGCCAGCCCGCCGCGACCGGGAACAAGCTCTCCGCCTATCTGCTCGGGCTCCCCGTCTCCGAGCCCGATCCCTGGCAGCGGCTCCGAACCGTCCGCACCGCCATGGACCGGAACAAGGCCGCGGGCCCCTTCCGGGGCGCCGGAGCGGTCGCCGTGCTCGCCGATCAGCTGCCCTCGCTGGCCCACCGGTTCGGCGCGCCGATCGCCGGGAACGCGGCCAGGATGCTCTTCGACGTCCTGGTCACCAGCGTGCCCCTGCCGCGCTCGGCCCTCTCGCTCGGCGGCTGTCCGCTGCGCGCCGTCTACCCGATGGCGCCGCTGGCGCGCGGCCAGTCCCTGGCCGTCGCCCTGTCCACCTATGGCGGCCGGGTGCGGGTCGGACTGGTGGCCGACGGCAAGGCGCTGCCCGATCTGGACCGGCTGGCGGGCTGTGCCGACGACGAGGTGGCGCACCTGCTCACGCTGTTGCCGCCTCCCTGACAGACTGTCCTCGATCGGCCATAGGTCGGACAGATTTCTGAGAAGGCGCCGCAGTTGATGGTGCCCAGGGTGTTGACGTGCCCAAGTGATCCGATGAATATTCGCTCTGTGCAGAAAGCGATCATCGGGGAGGGCGGCGGAAGCATGCGGCGCAACAGGCTGGGAAGCAGCGCGGTCGACGTCACCGAACTGTCCTTCGGAGCGGCCGCCATCGGCAATCTCTTCAGCGCCGTCGACCCCGCGCAGGCCGCGGCCGCCGTCGACGCCGCGTGGGACGAGGGCATCCGCTACTTCGACACCGCGCCGCACTACGGCCTCGGACTCTCCGAACGACGGCTCGGCGAGGCCCTGCGCGGCAGACCCCGCGACTCCTACGTGCTGTCCACCAAGGTCGGACGGGTACTCGACCCGCTGCCCGGCGGCGTCCCGGAGAACATGTCCGACGGGCTCTCCGAGGGCTTCGCTGTCCGGGCCACCCACCGCCGCCGCTGGGACTTCAGCGCCGACGGCGTACGCCGCAGCATCGAGGACAGCCTGGATCGGCTGGGTCTCGACCGGATCGACATCGCGTATCTGCACGACCCGGACGACCACGCGGAGACCGCGTTCCACGAGGCCTATCCGCAACTGGAGGAACTGCGCGCACAAGGTGTCGTAGGCGCCATCGGCGCCGGAATGAACCAGACCGCGATGCTCACCCGCTTCCTGCGCGACACCGACGTCGACGTCGTGCTCTGCGCGGGTCGCTACACGCTCCTCGACCAGTCCGCCCTGTCCGAACTGCTGCCCGAAGCGGCCGCCCGCGGCCGCAGTGTCGTCGTCGGCGGCGTCTTCAACTCCGGGCTGCTCGCCGACCCGCGCGCCGGTGCCACGTACGACTACACGGTCGCGCCCCTCACCCTGCTCGACCGGGCGCTGCGCATGAAGGCCGTCACCGAGGGCCACGGCGTCCCGCTGCGGGCCGCCGCGCTCCACTACCCGCTGGCACACCCGGCCGTCGCCGGAGTGCTCGTCGGCACCCGTTCCCCGGACGAGGTGCGCGACGCCGCCGCCCTGCTCCGCCGGGAGATCCCGGACGAACTCTGGGACGACCTGCGCGCCGAGGGCCTGCTGACCGAGGACGGACACTGACATGAGGATCGCCCTGCACACCAAGGTCCGTGCCGACCGCGTCGAGGAGTACGAGGCCGCCCACCGCGAGGTCCCCGCCGAGCTGACCACCGCGATCCGCGCGGCGGGCGCCACCTCCTGGACGATCTGGCGCAGCGGCACCGATCTGTTCCACGTCATCGACTGCGAGGACTACGCCGCCCTCCTCGCCGAGCTGGAGAAACTCCCCGTCAACGTCGCCTGGCAGGCCAGGATGGCCGAACTCCTCGACGTGGCGCACGACTACTCGTCGAACGGCGCCGAAGCCGGTCTGCCGGCCGTCTGGGAGCTGTGACATGACCGGTCAGGAACGGATCGTCGACGCCCATCACCATGTCTGGGACTTGTCGGTGCGCGACCAGGAATGGATCACCGGCGACGAACTCGCCCCGATCCGGCGCACCTTCACCCTCGCCGAACTGGAGCCCGAGGCGCGCGCCGCGGGGGTGTACGCCACCGTCCTCGTCCAGACCGTCACCGTGCCCGGGGAGACCCCCGAATTCCTGGCCCTCGCCCATGACAGCGATCTCGTCGCGGGCGTCGTCGGCTGGTGCGACCTCACGGCGCCGGACGTCGCGGACACCCTCGCCGCACTGCGTGAACTCCCAGGCGGCGACCGGCTCGTCGGCATCCGCCACCAGGTCCAGGGCGAACCCGACCCCGAGTGGCTGCTGCGCCCCGACGTCCGGCGCGGACTGCGCGCCGTCGCCGACGCGGGACTCGTCTACGACCTCGTCGTCCGGGCCCACCAGCTGCCCGCGACCGTCCAGGCCGCCGCCCTGTTGCCCGAGCTGACCTTCGTGCTCGACCACGCCGGCAAGCCACCTGTCGCAGCCGGTGAACTGCGTCCCTGGGCCGACGACCTCCGAGCGCTCGCCGCCCGCCCCAACACCGTGTGCAAGCTTTCCGGCCTGGTCACCGAGGCCGATGTGCGCACCTGGACCGTGAACGACCTGCGCCCGTACGCCGACACCGTCCTGGACGCCTTCGGACCGAGCCGGACGATGTTCGGCTCGGACTGGCCGGTGTGCCGGCTCGCCGCGACGTACGAGGAGGTCGTCGACACGGCACGCACCCTGCTCGGCGCCCTCACCGAGGACGAGCGGCGCCGTGTCCTCGCCACCACGGCGGAGCGTGTGTACGGCATCTGACAGGCGTCCGGCCCATGCTTCCGGCAGTCCGGAACCATGCCCGAACCGCCGGAGGCCGAAGCCCTGCGGGTCTTCCTCGACGACCACCCGGTCGGCAGGGAGATCCCGTGTCCTGCCGCTCGACGTGAGCGTCCTCAAGACCTACGACCCACCGCTCACCGCACTGCACGGCGGCAGGGTCACGGACATCGCCCGGCACGGGAAGTTCCCGGACATCGGCGTCGGCCCGCTGCACCTGACACCCCATCTCGCGCGGGCCGGCCGGCTGCGATGGAATTCGGCGGGCGTCCGCCGCACCCGGCCCGGCGCCGCCGGGCCACCGCCGTCCGGTACGGAAAGAAGCGGTGAACCACGAGGCCCCGTACCCCTCGGCACGTCCTAAACTCCGCCCCATGCTGCGCGTACTCGCCGTCGACGACGAAGAACCCGCCCTGGAGGAACTCCTCTACCTCCTGCGCGCCGATCCCCGCATCCGCAGCGCCGAGGGCGCCACCGGGGCCACCGAGGCGCTGCGCCGCATCGGCAGCGCCGTCGAGGCAGGACCCGAGGACCCGTCCGCGATCGACGTCGTCTTCCTCGACATCCACATGGCCGGTCTCACCGGCCTCGACGTCGCCCAGCTGCTGGCCGGATTCGCCGCGCCCCCTCTCATCGTCTTCGTCACCGCGCACGAGGGCTTCGCCGTCCACGCCTTCGACCTCAAAGCCGTCGACTACGTCCTCAAGCCGGTACGCCGCGAACGCCTCGCCGAGGCGGTCCGCCGGGTGGCCGAACAGGTCGGCGACCGCTCCGCACCCGTGCTCGACACCGCCAACGACCAGATACCGGTGGAGCTCGGCGGCGTGATCCGGTTCATCCCGATCGACGACATCGCCTACGCCGAGGCCCAGGGCGACTACGCCCGGCTGCACACCGCCACCGGCAGCCACCTCGTCCGGGTCCCCCTCACCACCCTGGAGGAACGCTGGCGCTCGCGCGGATTCGTACGCATCCACCGCCGCCATCTCGTCGCGCTGGGCCGGATCGACGAACTCCGTCTCGACGCGGGCAGCATGAGCGTGCGCATCGGCACCGCGGAACTCGCCGTGAGTCGTCGCCACACCCGGGCGCTGCGCGATCTGCTGATGCGCCAGACCGGCCGCTGACCAGGACCTACCGGGGTTCGCAGGCTCTTCCCACGGGGTCCGGTGCTGCGTACACTCCGGGCCCATGTCCGCAGAGCCTGCGCCCCGGCGCGAAGTGGTGACGGGGGAGCCCCGGCGGGTCCGCCCGCTGCCCCGCTATCGCACCCAGTCGGAGATCGACGAGCAGACCGCACTCGGCGGCGCGTACGTCCGTTCGCTGATGCGCGGCCAGTTGCGCGCCGGACTCACCGCCTTCACCGTCCTCGCCGTGGTCGTCGGTACGCTGCCGCTGGTCTTCGAGGCACTGCACAGCGCCGCGCTCGTCTGGGCGGTCCTCGGATTCGCCGCCTATCCGCCGCTGACCCTGACCGCCTGGTGGTACGTGCGGCGTGCCGAACGCAACGAACGCGACTTCGCCAGGCTCGTGGAAGGCCGCTCCGCACAGTGAGCCGTACGTACGCGGTGGCGGCCGTCGCCGTGGTCGTGGCCGCGACCGTCCTCGTCGGCGGTTTCGGGCTGCGCATCTCCCGCACCACCTCCGACTTCTACGTCGCCTCGCGCACCGTGCGGCCCCGGCTCAACGCCGCGGCGATCAGCGGCGAATACCTCTCCGCCGCCTCCTTCCTCGGCATCGCGGGCCTGGTGCTCGTGCACGGCCCGGACATGCTCTGGTACCCGGTCGGATACACCGCGGGCTATCTCGTCCTGCTGGTCTTCGTCGCCGCGCCGCTGCGCCGCTCGGGGGCGTACACCCTGCCCGACTTCGCCGAGGGGCGGCTGGAGTCGCGACAGGTGCGCCGGCTGGTGAGCGTCTTCGTCGTGGCGGCGGGCTGGCTGTACCTCGTACCGCAGCTCCAGGGCGCGGGACTGACGCTCAAGATCCTGACCGGCGCGCCCGGCTGGCTCGGTGATGTGCTCGTGGCGTCCGTCGTCGTCCTCGCCGTCGCCGCGGGCGGCATGCGCTCCATCACGTTCGTGCAGGTCTTCCAGTACTGGCTGAAACTGACCGCGCTCCTCGTCCCCGCGATCTTCCTCGTGCTCGCCTGGCAGGGCGACGGGCAGCCCCGGGTCACCTTCGACGAGCAGCTCTCCGCCTTCCGCGCCGACCATCCGCTGTACGCCACCTACGGGCTGATCGTCGCGACGTTCCTCGGCACCATGGGGCTGCCGCATGTCGTCGTCCGCTTCTACACCAGCCCCAACGGCCGCGACGCCCGTCGCACGACGGTCGCCGTCCTCGCCCTCGTCGGCGTGTTCTACCTGCTGCCACCGGTCTACGGCGCCCTGGGCAGGCTGTACGCCCCCGAGCTGATCCACGGCGGGGACGCGGACGCCGCGGTGCTGCTGCTGCCCGAGCGGGTCATCGGCGGGCTCGGCGGCGATCTGCTCGGCGCGCTCATCGCGGGCGGCGCCTTCGCGGCGTTCCTGTCGACCGCCTCCGGGCTCACGATGGCCGTCGCCGGAGTCATCACCCAGGACGTGCTCCCCTCGCGCGGGGTACGGCACTTCCGGCTGGCCACCGTCCTCGCCGTGTGCGTACCGCTGGCCGGTTCGCTGATGGTCAGCCGGGTGCCGGTGGCCGACTCGGTGGGCATGGCGTTCGCCGTCTCGGCGTCCTCCTTCTGCCCGCTCCTGGTCCTCGGCATCTGGTGGCGGCGGCTCACCCCGCCCGGCGCGGTCGCCGGACTGCTCCTCGGCGGCGGCTCCGCGTTCCTGTCCGTCGCCATCACCGTCAGCGGCACGGTCCGCCCGCCGGGCTGGCCGCACGCCCTGCTCGCCTGGCCCGCCGTCTGGTCGGTGCCGGTCGGCTTCCTCGCCATGGTTCTGGTCTCGCTCGCCACACCCGGCCGCATACCTCCCGGCACCAACGCCGCCATGACCCGCTTCCACCTGCCGGAAGCGCTGACCTCCGGGAGACACCGATGACCGGGGCCGGATACGCCGTGCTCGTCCTCCTGCTGCTGGGCGCCGGCTTCCTGCTCGGCCGCCGCACTGCCCGCCCCGTCCGCTCCAGCGATGTCGGAACCCCCGTCGAGCACGCCACCTTCGAGACCCTGCACACCGCCTCGCTCGCCGCGCCGCCCCTGCGCGCCGGACTCACCGAGGAGAGCGCCCGCAAGTCCGCCCGCAGGCTCCGCTCGTTGCTCGGCACCGACGCCCTCTGTCTCACCGACCGTGACCGGGTGCTGGTCTGGGACGGGGAGGGCGAACACCACGGCCGGCACGTCATGGACCAGGTGCGGGGCCTCCTCGCCAGCGGCCGCGACACCGCCTTCCACAGCGACTGCGACGACCTCGACTGCCCGCTGCGCTGGGCCGTCGCCGTACCGCTCACGGTCGACCACCGGGTCCTCGGCACTCTCATCGCCTACGCCCCACGCGAATCCGCGGTGCTGGCGAGAGCGGCCGGAGAGGTGGCCCGCTGGGTCTGCGTACAGCTGGAACTGGCCGAGCTCGACCGTTCCCGCACCCAGCTCATCGAGGCCGAGATCAGGGCGCTGCGGGCCCAGATCTCCCCGCACTTCATCTTCAACTCGCTCGCCGCCATCGCCTCGTTCGTCCGCACCGACCCCGAGCGTGCCCGCGAACTCCTGCTGGAATTCGCCGACTTCACGCGCTACTCGTTCCGCAGGCACGGCGACTTCACCACCCTCGCCGACGAACTGCACTCCATCGACCAGTACTTGGCGCTGGTGAGGGCCCGCTTCGGTGAACGGCTCGCGGTCACGCTCCAGGTCGCCCCCGAGGTGCTGCCCGTCGCCCTGCCCTTCCTCTGCCTCCAGCCCCTGGTCGAGAACGCGGTCAAACACGGCCTCGAAGGAGCGGTCGGCCCTCCCCGGCCCCTCGGCTCCGGCCGGGCGGGGGAGACCCCCATCCGGATCACCATCAGCGCACTCGACGCCGGGTCCGAGGCCGAAGTCGTCATCGAGGACGACGGCGCGGGGATGGACCCGGAACGCCTGCGCCACATCCTGCGCGGCGAGGGCGGCCACTCCACCGGGATCGGGCTGCTGAACGTCGACGAAAGGCTGCGCCAGGTGTACGGGGACGACTACGGACTCGTCATCGAGACGGGCCTCGGCGCAGGGATGAGGATCACGGTGCGGCTGCCCAAGTACCGTGCGGGGGTGCACGGTTCCTGATCACCGGGCGGGGAGGTGTTCAGTGCAGATGGATCGCCAGATGCCCCAGCGGCAGCCCCAGCTGCCAGGCGGGCGTCCACACCTGGGCCGTCTCGTCCGCGTCCGGCCCGTCGCCCACCGGTTCCCACGGCGGCGGACCGATCGCGTCGAGGTCGGCCGCGAGCAGCTCGGTCTCCTCCAGCCACCGCCAGGCCACGCGGGCCAGCGCCAGATCGGGGTCCGCGCCGCCGGACCCGGGCCCGGCGGACGCCTCCAGTGCGTCGAGCCGCTCACAGACCCAGCCGCGCCACGCCGTCCCGTACGCGGTCAGCAGCCGCAGCTCGTCCATCCGGGCCGCGGGCAGGGCGTCGGCTACACCGTCGTCGGAGAGGAAGACGGTGAGCGCGAGCGCGTCGCGGCCCGCGCGGTACTCCAGCGTGGACGGCTCCATCAGATCACCGGTCCGCAGCAGCTCATCGGCGATGTACTCGGCGTACATCCAGGCCATCGGGACCAGCAGCCCGCCCCCACTCGTTCCATCCTGACGTTCCGGGCGCATCCCGTCTCGCCTCTTTCTCTTCTCGGCACCGGGCTTCACGGAGCATTGAACCGGGGGAGCACGCCCCGCGTGGCCAGAAAGGCAGGATCCGTCACGACCGGACCCGACCACGACACGAGGATGCGATGACCGCCGATCCCGGGGAGGGCCCGCACGTTCGGCAGTTGCTCGGCGCCTACGTTCTCGATGCGCTCACGGCCGGCGAGACCCGTACGGTCTCCCTCCATCTGCAGTCCTGCGACCGCTGCGCCGCCGACTACGTGGAGGTGGCGGAGGCCGCGTCGCTGCTTGCCCTGCTGAGCGTGGAGGACCTGCTGGAGTAACCCGGCAGGTTACGGGAGAGCTGCCGCAGCGCGTAGTAGGACCGGGACTTGACCGTGCCCGCCGGAACACCGAGGATCCGTGCCGTCTCGCCCACGCTGAGGCCGCGGAAATATATCTGGACGAGGACGGCGCGGTGCTCCGGGCTGAGGGTGCGTACCGCGTCGCGCACGTCGAGGGCCGAGACCGTGGACTCGGCGGTGTCCTCCTCGCCGGCGGCGGCCTCCAGCACGACGTCACCCACCTCGGTGGGCCTGGCCTGCCTCGACCGGCGCGCATCGATCGCCAGGCGCCGCGCGACGGTGAACAGCCAGGGCCGCATCGAGTCGTACGGAGCGTCGAAGGCCTCCGGATGCTGCCAGGCCCGCACCAGCGTCTCCTGGAGCAGATCCTCGGCCCGCTGCCGGTCGCCGAAGGTCAGCCCGAGCAGAAAGTGGAACAGGGCGGGGCCGTGTTCCCGCTGGACATCCGCGAGGGTCAGCTCATCGGTCGTCGTGGTGGTCATCGTGAACGCCCTTCCCCGTGGTGGGCCCTGCCGCTTCGCTGCCGACTGGCGTATACGAACGCATCGGGGCGCCGAGGAACAGTCGCTGGGCGGCTCCGTGCGACGAGCGGTCGCACAGTGCGGCGAATGGTGCGGTGAACGGTCGGGCGGCGGGCGGCGCGGTGGTGCGCACGGCCACCGCGCGATGGCCGGCGCGGTGTCCGTACGGGCGTCGGGCGGCCGTCGCAGCGCCCCGGCGGCCCTTCGCTCCGTCCTCTCGGCGGACGGGGTGACGGAGCACGGGGCGACGGATCAACCCGTTCCCGCCCCCGTTCCCGTCTCCGGTGTCCTCGCCATCTCCGACTTCCGGTACGAGTAGCCGAAATAGACCACCAGACCGATCAGGAACCACACCACGAAGCGCACCCACGTCTGCCACTGCAGGAAGGTGATCAGCCAGACCGAGAACACCACTCCCAGGGCCGGCACGAACGGCATGCCGGGGGTGCGGAACGTACGGGGCAGGTCGGGCCGCTTGTAACGCAGCACGATCACCGCGATGCACACCACCACGAACGCCAGCAGAATGCCGATGTTCGTCAGCTCGGCAGCCTCGCCGATCGGCAGGAACCCGGCGATCACGGCCGAAGCCGCGCCGACGATCCAGGTCACCCGGGTCGGTACGTGCCGGGTCGGATGGGTCTTGGCGAACCACTTGGGCAGCAGCCCGTCGCGGCTCATCGAGAACCACACCCGGGTCACGCCGAGCATGAAGGTGAACATCACGGTGAGGATGCCGATGACGGCGCCCACCGCGATCACATTGGCGAGCCCGCTGAGCCCGACCGACTTGAAGGCCGTGGAGAACCCTGATTCCGGGTCGATGTCCTTGTAGCTCTGCATCCCCGTGAGCACCAGGCACGCCGCCACATAGAGCACCATCGAGATGGCGAGGGAGTACAGGATCGCCTTCGGCATGTGGCGCTGGGCGTCCTTGGACTCCTCGGCGGCCGTCGACATGGCGTCGTACCCGAACACCGCGAAGAACACCGTGGCCGCGCCGGTGAAGGCGCCGCTCACGCCGAACGGGAAGAACGGGTGGTAGTTGGCGGTGTTGATATGGAACACGCCGACGCCGATGACCAGCAGGACGACCAGGACCTTCAGAACGACGACGATCGTTTCGAAGCGGGCGGCGTTCTTGATGCCGAGAGTCAGGAGGTACGCCACGAGCAGGCAGAGCAGCGCGGCGAACAGGTCGACCCGATGGCCCGGCCCGGTGCCCGGCGCGCCCAGCATCCACTTCGGCAGTTCGAGCCCCATCTCCCCGAGCAGAAAGCTGAAGTAGCCGGAGATGCCGATCGCGACGACGGCGACGATCGCCGTGTACTCCAGCAGCAGGTCCCAGCCGATGAACCAGCCCACCAGCTCGCCGAGCACCGCGTATCCGTAGGTGTAGGCGGAACCGGCCTTGGGGATCAGGCCCGCGAACTCCGCGTAACTGAACGCGGCTGCCGCGCTCGCCACACCCGCGATCAGGAAGGAGAGCAGGACCGCGGGCCCCGCAGTGCCGTTCGCCACCGTGCCTGCGAGGGTGAAGATGCCCGCGCCGATGATGCCGCCCACGCCGATCGCCGTGAGCTGCCACAGCCCGAGCGATCTGGTGAGACGAGTGGTGACATCCCCCGTCGGCCTCGTCTCGTCGATCTGTTCGATCGGCTTGCGGCGCAGCACACCCTCGCCCATTCGGAGCCTGGCCATGAGTCACCCCTCTGCTGACGGCTGTCCCTGACGGGCGCTCATGATGGCCCAGGCGAGGCAGGGACGAAAGACGGCGTGCCGTCCGGCGGAGGTGTGGGTTCCGCGACGGTTACGGCACTACCGTGACGGGCCAACGGCCCGCCTTCACCAGTCGGATGGCCACCGATCCGATGAACCGGTGCCCGGCCGATTCCGACGCTCCCACCACGACGGCATCGGCCTTGAGCTCGTCCGCCGCCGTCACGAGCCCGTTGTAGGGATCACCGCGGAAGGTGTGGAACTCCCAGCGCACATCCCATATGTCCTTCATCCGCGCCGTCGCTTCCCGGATCTCGTTCACCAGCCCCTCCGCGACCTCTCCGGTCGTGTCGGCGACCGGTGCGCCGAGCGCGGCCCCGGCGGGCAGCACGGGCTGGACGTAGACGAGGGCGAGCATGGCTCCCTGCCGACGGGCGAGTCCTGCCGCGTATGCCGCGGCACGCATGGACGAATCGGACCCGTCGAGGCCGGAGACGATCACTTTCGGGCCGTCTGTGCCACGTTCGAACTGGTGGGGCTGCTGGTCAGTCACGGCAGTGAGGCTATCCGCTCGCGGAGCCGGTTCCGGCCCGGGATGCGGCGCGACCTGGGAAGGGGCTGCCGGTTGCTCCGGAGTGCGTCCCTCCATTGGGTACAAAACCCCCCACGGCCGGTGTCGTTGACCGGCGCGCGCTGACGGACGTGCGAGCAGTTGGTCATGAAAAATGATCAGAGGCTGCCGGGTCGCAGAACGCTGCTGAGGCTGGCTGCCGGACTCGGCACGGCCGGTGCCGTGCGTGTGATCGCCGCAGACCCGGCCGGAACACCGTCCCGGACCTCCGCACCGCTCGCGGCGGGCGCCGCGGGACCCCCGTCCGCCCCCCGCGCGCGGCCCTCCGCCTACCGGCTCCGACCGATGACCGCGGGCGCCCCGCCGCGCTTCCGGCCGGCGGCGCCGCCCGTCCGTACCAGGCCCTTCGAGAAGCTGCCCGAGATCGGGCACGCCATGGTGCTCACGTTCGACGACGGCCCCGACCCGCTCTACACCCCGCACATCCTCGCCACGCTGCGCGAACACGATGTCCGAGCGATGTTCTTCCTCTGCGGGGAGATGGCCCACGACAACCAGGACCTGGTGCGGGCGATCGCCGCCGACGGTCACACCATCGGCAACCACACCTGGACGCACCCTCTGGTCACCAAGCTCTCCCGGGCCGGCATCCACGACGAGATGGGCCGCACCAGCGAGGTGCTCGAAAAGGTCACCGGTGCTGCGCCGCTCTGGTTCCGGGCGCCGTACGGAGCGTGGAACCGGAACTCCTTCGAGATCGGCGCCGAGTTGGGGATGGAGCCGATGGCGTGGACCGTCGACACGCTGGACTGGACCCAACCGGGAGCCCGCACGATCGTCCGCAGGGTCCGGGAAGGGGCGGCACCCGGAGTCGTCGTACTGTCGCACGACGCGGGAGGCAATCGTTCGCAGAGCGTGACCGCGCTGCGGCGGTACCTCCCCGAACTGCTCGACGACGGCTACCGGATCACGGTGCCGCAGCGCCGCTGAGCGCGCGGCCGACGGACGGAGTCGCCGGGCGCGGCGTCGCGGCGACGTCTCCCACGCGCCCTTCGGGGGCCGGCGGACGGGACTCGGTCGGGGCGGCGGCCAACCGGGGAGGGCCCAGTGAGAAGTCCGCGCCGTTCTGCGCCAGCGCCAAGCCGGTGAGCACCAGCAGGGCGACGGCACCCCACGGTGACGGTCTGGTCCGTACGGCTCGCCGACTGCCCCGGTCCATGGTTCTCCCTTCGTCGCGACGCTTGGAACGCTGAGGGCTGTCGCCCGTACCTCCTGGCGCGCACGCGACGACAGCTACTTCCCCAAGCTCTCGGCTGCGCTCGAGCAGGGGAGGCCCCATCCTCGCCGCGTTGTCGGGACGTCCGCACACCTCCAGTATGCGGACGCCTCTGCGACCTGCGACGCACCGCATCCGACGCCGCGCGCTGATCCGCCACGGATGACGGGACAGCCCTTGGGCGCGAGGCGGCGGGCGGCGATCGGGGAGGGGCGAACGGGTGGCGCCGATCCGATACGCCCGTCGTCCCGGGTCCTGTCGACAGGGCTCGGGACGACGGGTGTATCGGGCCGCACTGCCCTGTTCTCAGTGCGGGCGGCTCTCCTTGCGCAGGCGCACCACATGGATGGCGGCGCTGGCCGTGACCACCGCCAGCGCTGTTCCGGCGGCGACCTCCGCGGCGTTCGTCCTGTCGACGCCGTCACCGAGTGGGCCCTTCACACCGGCCGGAGCGACCGGAGCGCCGGTGGTGGGTACGCCGGAGGCCGTACCGACCGTGAGGCCGACCTTCGCCGTGGAGTCCGGTGACGTGTTGCAGATGAACGTCACTTCGTAGGCGGCGCCAGGTCGTGCGTTCCGGTCGACGGTGGCCGCGGCGGTTCCGCCTCTGGGGATGGTGACCGTGTCGAACACTCCGGAGCCGGCCGTGGCGGTTGTGGAGCACCCCCGGGCGGCCAGGACGACCTGGCTCCCCGGCGCGATCACCGACGGAGTGACGGTGTATCCGGTCGCGGAGGACGCGCCTGTCGACGTCGCGGCGTACGCGGACGCGGCCGCGGCGGTCGGGACGAGTGCGGCGGCGCCGAGCAGGGCGACGGGTGCGACACCTATTGCGCGCATGGGTGAATCCTCCGGTCCCCGAGGAGCAGTTGCGGAACGGATTTCCACAGAGCGTCAGAAATGCACCTCGACGGGCCAAACGCTAGAAGTCGCACTGTTCTCCGTCGATCCGAGTGAGCCGCTCGGGGCACCGGTTTCCCCCGAGCGGCGCATCGCCCCCATGTCGGCTTTCGGCGGACGGCTATCCGCCAGCCGCCCCGGGGAACAGATCGAGGAACGGCGCCGAGGTGGCCGAGATGCCCCGGCCGAAGGGGGAGTCGAAGTCCCAGATCAGGAAGAGCAGAAAGGCGATCAGAACGCTGAAGAGGCCTGCCAGCAGCAGTTCACGGAAGGTTCTGCGGATCTGCAGCGTGAAGATCAGCCCGATGGTCACCAGCGCCCCGGTGATCAGTCCGAACCAGACCACGCCCGGCATGGTCGCACCGGCACTCTGGCCGCGTCCGCTGCGGGCGTCGTCGGCCGCGGCGACCTCATCGACCAGTGGCTGATATGCCTGCCCCTCGTGGTCGTTCCTCGGCTGGTAGTCGGTGACGTCGGCACGTACCCGGTCCAGGAGCCGGGCCCCCTCGTCGGTGAGGGTGCCGTGGTCCGACATGGACCGCCACTCGTCGTGGAGGACGTGACGGACGTAGGCGTCGACATCGGTGCGGATGCGCGTACGCACCTCGGCCGGGTAGACGGCGGAGCGGGCCTTCACCTCGTGCAGGGCCTGGGCCTCCTGGCGTACGTACTCCTGGGCCGCGCCGCGGCCCTCCCAGACGCCCGCGATGGCGAGACCCAGCACGATCGCGTAGACCACGCCGATCATCATCGTCATGTACTCGATGACGTCAGGCGTCTCGGACGGGTCGTCATCATCCGCGATCCGGCGGTTGCTGAGTACGGCGATGGTCAGGACGACGGCGCTGGCCGCGATCATGGCGAGGGCGAGAACAAGCCATTCCGGCATGGTTTCCTCCGAAGGTCATCGGGAGCGGGGACGCAGCACGGCGACAGCGAACACCGCGGGGGCCGTGATCATGAGGGTGAGGGTGACCAGGGAGGTGCCGCGGCGCGGGACCTTGCGTGGCGGCTTGCGGTAGGTGGGGAGCGCCACGGGCCGGGGCGCAAGAGGCGTGGAGCGTACGGAGGGCGAGGGCGAGGGCGGAGGGGGCGGTGGCACAGGCTCCCGTTCCGGTGGCGGCGGCGCGTGGGTCGGCGGCGGTGGAGGCGGTGGCGGCGGCGGTGGTGGTGGCGGGGGTGGCGGGGGTGGCGGCGTCGGTTTCGGCGGTGGGGTCGGCTTGGGCGCCGGGCCCGCGTGACAGTGGCCGTCGCCCGACACGGCGACCGCCGAACTCCCGCCGTCCTCCCCGATGGAGGCGTACGCGCAGTTGTCCGCCACCGCGGGTGTCGGGGCGGTCGGCAGCCAGAGGAGTACGACGGCCGCCGCGAGCCGTCCTATGAGTGATCCGTACACGACGGGGAGCATGTTCCGGCCCGTAGCGGCACACGCCGGGGGCGGACCGGATTCCCCTGATGGTGGGGACATGGAGCGCCAGATGTTTGCGGCTCAGGGAAATTCTGGGAACGCGTTGAACAAAGTGGGGCGCCACCCGTGCCCGGGGCCGTGGATGAGCGGCTGCGGGTCGCAATCAGTCCGGAGCGACGGGGAGTTGTCGTGTTTCGCCGACGGAATAACTCGCACATGAGGGCGCCGGAGGCCCTCCTCGCGCTCACGATGGCATGAGGTCAGAGTGAGGGGAGGAGCGGCGCCGGGCCGGCGCCGCCCAGGGGCCGCAGGTGGGCGACAGCCGGTTCATGTCCGCGTCGCACGACGGGAAGCCCGCGGTGAACGCCGAAGGTCCGGCCGGCGCCGAACCCGGTGAACTCGCGGGGCTTTCGGCAGCGAAGGATCCAGAACTCGGAGCCATTGTCGTCGACAAGCACGGCAGGACGGTCTATCGCTTCAAGAAGGATGTGGCGCAGTCGATGAACTCGGTCCGCACGGGTCCCGTCGACGGAAGTACACGGTCGTCGCCCCTTTGCGATGAATGACGTCAAGGCGTCACCACCAAGGGATTTGCCGCTTTCAATCGGCCCGGCGGACGCGAACGGCAAGCCGTCCACTGCTGTCAGGTCCTTACCTTCACCGGCGAGGTGAAGTCGCGGAAGACACCAACGGCCAAGGCATCGGCAGTACATGGTACGTGGTGCCCCGGTCGCCGAACTGAGGGTGCCCCCCGAGTAGCCCGAAGTGCCTCTGTGCGGCCGGTTCGTCGCCGAATGTCACACGTAGCGACAGGTCGATCGCACATGCCACTGGTGTGTGACCAATAACGGACGGCTAATTTCCGTTTCCGCTCGCTCTCCTGGCGGTCGATCAGTAGCCTCTGGACAACACTGACCATGAACATGGCCGGATCGCCGTGGCGACTTGTTGGAGACATCGATGGAGCGTCCCGCCTGGGCACCGCAAGGCACTGACATCACGGTGCCGAGCGTGTCTCGCATGTACGACTTCTATCTGGGCGGATCGCACAATTTCGAGGTGGACCGGGAAGCGGCTCGCAAGGCGATGGAGTTCATGCCGGGACTCCCCAAGATCATGCAGGCGAATCGCGCCTTTATGCGCAGGGCCGTGCGTTATGCGGTGAGCGAGGGCATCACCCAGTTTCTGGACATCGGCTCCGGAATACCGACTTTCGGCAATGTGCACGAAGTCGCGCAGGCGGCCGACCCCGAGGCCCGGGTGGCATATGTCGATCACGACCCCGTCGCGGTCGCGCACAGCCAGGCCGTACTCGAAGGAAACGACCGGGCGGTGATCGCCGCCGCGGATCTGCGCCGCCCGCGGGAGATCGTGAAGAGCCCGGAGATCTCCGAACTGCTTGACCTGAAGCGTCCGGTGGCTCTGCTCCTCGTCGCCGTACTGCACTTCATCGAGGACTCCGACGACCCGCGGAGCGCGCTCACCGAACTGCGCGAGGCACTCGCCCCCGGCAGCCTCGTCGTCATCACCCACGCGTCGTACGAGGGGATTCCACTCACCCAGGAGGAGGCGGGCGGCACGGTCGACGTCTACAAGAACATCCGCAACCCCCTGATCATGCGTTCGTGCGACGAGATCGGCCGGTTCTTCGAGGGGTACGAGATGGTCGAGCCCGGACTCGTGCCGATGCCGAACTGGCGCCCCGACACCCCTTTGGCGCCGGAGCACGAGGATCCATTCGCCTTCTCGGGCTTCGCGGGAGTGGGACGCAAGGCGTGAGCATTCCCGCCCAATCGTCCGGAGCGCCCGACACGGAGCCCGACGGCCCCGAGGACCGGCTCCGGAGATTCGCCACGATCTGGAGCCGGGCCATCTTCCCGTCGACGGCGACCTCCATGACGCGCCCGGAGTTCGAACAGCATCTGCTGCCGCTGGCCCGTACGCTCAGCGACATCCTGCACGCGCGGCCCTTCGAGGCGGCTCCCACGAGCGAGGTGGGTGCCGCCCTCGTCGCCGCGCACTGCACGGATCCGGACGCGCTCAGCAGCACGCTCGGTGTGGTCGACTCGTACCTCGTGCTCTACTGCGGCGGCAACGGCGAGACGCTGCTGTCGACCGAGGACAGCAGAGCCCGCTGCGCCCGGATGCAGCATGCCCTCGCGGGCGGCTTCACCCAGGCGCTGCGCGAGCGGACCCTCGCCGAACAGGAGGCCATCGCGCGCTCGGCACTCACCGCCCGCTCGCATGCCGAGCAGGCCCTGCATGCCACGGAGGCACGCTTCCGCGCCGTCTTCAAGGACGCGGCCGTCGGCATCGGGATCGCCGACCTGGACGGCAATGTGCTGGAGGTCAATGACACCCTGACCCGGATGTTCGGCGGGCTGGAGCACCATGTGCGCAGCCACAAGGTCAATGAGTGGGTCCACCCGGAGGACTCGCCGCAGGTCTGGAAGTACTACAACGAGCTGGTACGCGGCGAACGCGAGCACTACCGGGTCGAGAAGCCGTACTACCGCAACGACGGCACCGTCCTGTGGACCAATCTGACGGTCTCGCTGCTGCGCGACTCCGAGGGCAGACCGGAGTACCAACTGGCACTGCTGGAGGACACCACGGAGCGTCGGCTGCTCAACCTGCGGCTGCGGTACGAGGCCACCCACGACGCGCTCACCGGCCTGCCCAACCGGACGCTGTTCTTCGAGCGGCTGGAGAAAGCGCTCTCAGCCGATGACGGCAGCCGCTTCGGCCTGTGCTATCTCGACCTCGACGGCTTCAAGGCCATCAACGACAGCCTCGGTCACGCGTCGGGCGACCGGCTGTTGGTCGAGGTGGCCGACCGGCTGCAGAGCTGTGCGACCGCGCCCGGCGAGATGGTGGCACGGCTCGGCGGCGACGAGTTCGTGGCCCTGACCACGGGCCCCGACACCCGGACGGAGGTCGACGAGCTGGCCTGCCGGATCCTCGGTGTGCTCAGCACCCCGATCCGCCTGGAAGGCCGTGAACTGACCGTACGCGGCTCCATCGGGGTCGTCGAAGGGCCCGCCGGTGAACGCAGCGCCGCCGAGGTGCTGCGCAGCGCCGACATCACGATGTACCGGGCCAAGTCGGCGGGCGGCAACCGCTTCGAGCTCGCCGACGCCGAGGCGGACGCCCGCGCCATCACCCGGCACGGGCTGACCACGGCCCTGCCGGCGGCCCTGGAGCGCGGTGAGTTCTTCATCGAGTACCAGCCCCTGGTGCATCTGGGCGACGGCTCGGTGCACGGCGCGGAGGCGCTGGTGCGCTGGTGCCATCCGCAGCACGGAGTGCTCGGCCCCGACCGGTTCATCCCGCTCGCCGAGCACACCGGACTGATCGTGCCGCTCGGCCGCTGGGTGCTGGAGGAATCCGTGCGTCAGGCCAATTTCTGGCAGGAGCGGCACAGTGACGGCGGTCCGCTGCGGATCAACGTCAACCTCTCGCCGACCCAGCTGCACCACCCGCGGCTGGTCGCCGAGACCGTCGACGTCCTGGAGCGGTCGGGGCTCGACCCCGGGGCGCTGTGCCTGGAGGTCACCGAGTCCGCGCTCATCGGTGCGGACGACGATCTGCTCAAGCCGCTGCGGCAACTGTCCGAGATGGGCGTCGACATAGCGCTCGACGACTTCGGTACCGGGTACTCGAACCTGGCCAATCTGCGTCGGCTCCCGGTGAGCGTGCTCAAGCTGGACCGTTCCTTCACCCAGGGCATGCAGCAGCATCCGGTGGACCCGGTCGACATGAAGATCGTCGAGGGAATCGTCTCGCTGGCGCACAGCCTGGACCTCGCGGTCACGGTGGAGGGCGTGGAGACCGGGGCCCAGGCGGAGCAGCTGCGGAATCTGGGCTGCGACACGGCGCAGGGGTGGTACTACGCCCGTCCCGGGGCGCCCGACCGGATCCACTCGCTGCTGCTGGCCGACGCGGTGTGAGCGACGCCGGAGGGCGTCGGCGCGGTTCTCGCAGGCCGGACGGGCCGGATCAGTCCGTCCGGCTGGCGAGCAGCACCTTCTGCAGCTCGCGTGCCGCGCGCGGCGGAGCCACATCGCTGCGGTGCGCGAGTGCGATCGTGCGCCGCAGGCCCGGCCGGGCCAGCGGTGTGGTCCGCAGGTCGTGGCCGGCCCGGACGGCGATCATGCTGGGCACCACCGCGATCCCGAGTCCCGCCCGGACGAAACCGAGCACCGCGTCCATCTCCCCGCCCTCCACCGTGAACGACGGCTCGAAGCCCTCCGCGCGACAGGCGGCGACCGTCAGTTCGCGCAGGTCGTAGCCGTGCCGGAACATCACCAGTGATTCACCCTGGAGGTCGGCGATCCGCACGCTCCCGCCCCGGCCGGGCCGTGGCGCCCGCGCCGAGGACACCACGACCAGGTCCTCCTGGAGCAGCTCGACCGTGGTGAGCGCGGGGGAGGCGGCGGGCAGCGGCAGCACGACCAGGGCGAGATCGAGTGCGCCGCGTGCCAGCTCCCGTACGAGGTCCAGCGAGCCGCCCTCCTCCAGCAGCAGCTGGATCCCCGGGTGCCGGTCATGGAAGGCGCGCAGCACATCGGGCAGGAGGCCCGTGCAGAGGCTGGGCGTCGCCCCGAGCCTGACCCGGCCCCGGCGCAGCTGCGCCAGCTCCTGCACCTCGTGGCGTGCGGTGTCGGCGTCCGCGAGGATGCGGCGGGCCAGCGGCAGCAGGGCCTCGCCCGCGTCGGTGAGGGTGATGTTGCCGCGGGCCCGGCTGAAGAGCTCCGCCCCCAGCTCGTTCTCCAGCGCCCTGATCTGCTGGGAGAGCGAGGGCTGGGAGACGTGCACCTCCTCGGCGGCACGGGTGAAGTGCCGCGTCTCCGCCACGGCCACGAAATACATCAGCTGCTGGAATTGCATACAGGCAGCCTAACGGCGTCGATAGTCAAAGCCTATGAACATGAGCCGCGCCATGTCTTGGACTGATGGGGCCCTTCGGCCCTAGCGTCGTGTCCATGGCATTGGCAACACGGACGGACCGACGGCCGTCCATGACGCGTACGCTCTGGGACTCGTCCGTCGGCAAGAAGACGATCATGGCCGTGAGTGGCCTGATCATGCTCCTCTACTTGGTCGTCCACATGGTCGGCAACCTGAAGATCTTCTTCGGGGCCGGCGAGTTCAACCATTACGCGCACTGGCTGCGGACCATGGGGGAGCCCTTCCTGCACTACGAGTGGGCCCTGTGGATCGTCCGTGTGGTGCTCGTCCTCGCCGTGGTGCTGCACGCCGTCTCCGCGTACCAGCTGAGCCGTCGCGACATCAGGGCGCGCCCCGCCAAGTACGTCCACAAGAAGCCGCGCGCCGGCTATGCCACCCGGACCATGCGCTGGGGCGGGATCATCCTCGCCCTGTTCATCGTCTGGCACATCCTCGACCTGACGACGGGCACCGTGCACTCCGGCGGGTTCCAGTCCGGGCACCCGTACCAGAACGTCGTCGACACCTTCTCCACCTGGTACGGCAACACGATCTACATCGTCGCCATGCTCGCCCTCGGACTCCATGTGCAGCACGGGTTCTGGAGTGCCGCACAGACCCTCGGCGCGGGCCGGGCAACCCGTGAGCGCTTCCTCAAGACCATCGCCAACGTCCTCGCACTGGTGCTGACGGTGGGCTTCATCTCCGTACCCGTCGCCGTCATGACCGGAGTCGTGAGCTGACATGACCGACTACCCGCACTACCGCACGGGCGCGCCCGTCGTCGACACCAAGGCCCCCGAAGGCCCCGTCGCCGAACGCTGGGACACCCGCCGCTTCCAGGCCAAGCTGGTCAACCCGGCCAACCGCCGCAAGCACACCGTCATCGTCGTCGGCACCGGCCTCGCCGGTGGTTCGGCCGGCGCGACCCTCGCCGAACAGGGCTACCACGTCGTCCAGTTCTGCTTCCAGGACTCGCCCCGCCGCGCCCACTCGGTCGCCGCACAGGGCGGTATCAACGCCGCGAAGAACTACCGCAACGACGGCGACTCGATCCACCGGCTCTTCTACGACACGGTCAAGGGCGGCGACTTCCGGGCCCGCGAGTCCAATGTCCACCGGCTCGCCCAGATCTCCGTGGAGATCATCGACCAGTGCGTCGCCCAGGGCGTCCCCTTCGCCCGCGAGTACGGCGGCCTCCTCGACAACCGGTCCTTCGGCGGCGTCCAGGTCTCCCGCACGTTCTACGCCCGCGGCCAGACGGGACAGCAACTCCTCCTCGGCGCCTACCAGGCGCTGTCCCGGCAGATCGCCGCGGGCAACGTCGAACTGCACGCCCGCACCGAGATGCTCGACCTGATCATCGTCGACGGCAAGGCCCGCGGCATCGTCGCCCGCGACCTCGTCACCGGGAAGATCGACACCTACTTCGCCGACGCGGTCGTCCTGGCCAGCGGTGGCTACGGCAACGTCTTCTACCTGTCGACGAACGCCATGAACTCCAACGCCACCGCCGTCTGGCGCGCGCACCGCCGCGGCGCCTATTTCGCCAACCCCTGCTTCACCCAGATCCACCCCACCTGCATCCCGCGCACCGGTGACCACCAGTCCAAGCTGACCCTGATGAGCGAGTCGCTGCGCAACGACGGCCGGATCTGGGTGCCGAAGGCCAAGGGCGACAACCGCCCCGCGAACGAGATCCCCGAGGACGAGCGCGACTACTACCTGGAGCGCATCTACCCCGCCTTCGGCAACCTCGTCCCCCGTGACATCGCCTCCCGCGCCGCGAAGAACGTCTGCGACGAGGGGCGCGGCGTCGGCCCCGGCGGACAGGGCGTCTACCTGGACTTCGCCGAAGCCATCCAGCGGATGGGCAGGGCCAAGGTCGAGGAGAAGTACGGCAACCTCTTCGACATGTACGCGCGGATCACCGCGGAGAACCCGTACGAGACCCCGATGCGGATCTACCCCGCCGTGCACTACACGATGGGCGGACTCTGGGTCGACTACGACCTCCAGACCACGATCCCGGGCCTGTTCGCGATCGGGGAGGCCAACTTCTCCGACCACGGCGCCAACCGGCTCGGCGCCTCCGCGCTGATGCAGGGCCTCGCCGACGGCTACTTCGTCCTGCCGTCGACCATCAACGACTACCTGGCCCGCAATCCCCACCACGACGAGGTCGACGCCTCGCACCCCGCCGTCGAAGAGGTCGTCGCGGACACCGAGGACCGGCTGAACCTGCTGCTCTCCGTCGACGGCGACCGCACCCCCGACTCCTTCCACCGCGAGATCGGTGAACTCATGTGGGAGTACTGCGGAATGGCCCGCACCGAGGAGGGGCTGCGCAAGGCACTCGACCGGATCCCGCAGATCCGCGAGGAGTTCTGGCGCCGCATCAAGGTGCCCGGCACCGGCGACGAGTTCAACCAGTCGCTGGAGAAGGCCAACCGCGTCGTCGACTACCTGGAGCTCGCCGAGCTCATGTGCCTCGACGCCCTGCACCGCGCGGAGTCCTGCGGAGGCCACTTCCGCGAGGAGTCGCAGACCCCGGACGGCGAAGCCGCCCGCCGGGACGAGGAGTTCTCCTACGCCGCCGCCTGGGAGTTCTCCGGCACCGGCGAGGCCCCCGTCCTGCACAAGGAAGACCTCGTCTTCGAGTACGTCCACCCCACCCAGCGGAGCTACGCATGAAGCTCACCCTGCGCGTCTGGCGCCAGAAGAACGCCGACGCCCCCGGCGCCATGTCCACCTACGAGGTGGACGGCATCTCGCAGGACATGTCGTTCCTGGAAATGCTCGACACCCTCAACGAGGAACTCATCCTCGCCGGCGACGACCCCGTCGCCTTCGACCACGACTGCCGCGAGGGCATCTGCGGCGCCTGCAGCCTCGTCATCAACGGCGACGCCCACGGCCCCGAACGCACCACCACGTGCCAGCTCCACATGCGGTCCTTCGAGGACGGCGACACGATCGACATCGAACCGTGGCGCGCCTCGGCCTTCCCGGTCGTCAAGGACCTGGTCGTGGACCGCTCGGCCTTCGACCGGATCATCCAGGCGGGCGGATACATCTCCGCCCCGACCGGCACCGCCCCCGAGGCACACGCCACACCGGTGCCCAAGCCGGACGCCGACTTCGCCTTCGAGCACGCCGAGTGCATCGGCTGCGGCGCCTGTGTCGCGGCCTGCCCCAACGGCTCGGCGATGCTCTTCACCTCGGCGAAGATCAACCACCTCAATGTCCTGCCGCAGGGCGCTCCCGAGCGAGAGACCCGGGTCCTCGACATGGTCGGACAGATGGACAGCGAGGGCTTCGGAGGCTGCACGCTCACCGGGGAGTGCGCCACGGCCTGCCCGAAGGGCATTCCGCTGCCGTCGATCTCGGCCATGAACAAGGAGTGGCTGCGGGCGACCCGGAAGGTGCGTCGCTGAGCGAACGGCCGAGTTCCCGGCCCCGGAGGCCGCCCACCTCCGGGGCCGGGAGGTCTCAGCCGTTCCGCCGGGTCAGGACGTCACGGAGAGGTCGTCGCCGTAGACCGCGCCCTGCCCGTACCAGCCGTGCAGATAGACGGTCACCGCCCCGGTCGACCCCGTGGTGAACGCCACCGACTGCTTGGCGTAGCCGCTCGACGAGCCCCAGGTGCTCGCGGTCGCGTCGCCGCGCACCCCGAGGTATCCGTAGCTGCCCTGCGCCCAACCGCTCAGCGTGTACTTGGTGTTGGGGGACAGGGTGAGGGTCTGCGTGCACTCGCCGGTCTGCGACGCGGTGGCCGCCGCGGCGAGCGCGTGCGAACCGCCGTGGACCGGGGTGGAGACGACCGAGCCACCGGACTCGCAGGTCCAAGGGCTCAGCGAACCCGTCTCGAAGTCACCGTTCACCAGGGCGCCCGTGCCACCGCCCGGACCCGACACCGTCAGAGTGAAGGCCGCCGCGTGACTGAGTGTGCCCGCCGTGCCGGTCACATCGATCCTGTACGTGCCGGGCGCCGTGGACGCCGACGCGCTGACCGTCAGCTTCGACGTACCCCCCGCGGTGACCGAGGTCGGGCTGAGCGTCGCTGTCACACCCGCGGGAGCTCCGCTCGCCGTCAGCGCCACGGTCTTGGCGTTGCCGGAGGTGACCGCGGTGTTCACGGTCGCCGTGGTGGAGCCCCCGGGGGCGACCGTGGCCGAACCGGGTGCGAGGGCCACCGAGTAGTCGTCCGTCACCGGACCCGCGCCGCTCGTGAACGGCGCGAAGGTGTGCGAGAAGTACCAGGTGTCCTGGGCGATCCCGGAGCAGGTGTCGCTGCCCCCGGTGCCGGGGCAGCCTCCGTTGTCGCGCTGGAGCGCCCAGAACGACAGGGTGCTGACGCCCTTGGCGACGGCCCAGTTGTACACCGAGGTCGCGTCGGCCGTGGTGAACGTCTCGGCCGGACCGTAGTCGTCGATGCCCGGCATCTCGATGATGCCGGTCATGCCCCACAGCTGGGCGTCGGTCTTCGACGGGTAGAGGCCGGCCAGTTGGCCCTTCAGACCGGTGATCGCCGTCTGTGTGTCCTGCGTCATGCTGTGCGAGGCGCCGTCGTAGTAGTCGAACGTCATCAGGTTCACCACGTCGACCTTGGTGCCGTTGGACACGGCGTTCTCCAGCACCGCCAGACCACTGTCCGCGAGTCCGCTCGTGGTGGTGGGCAGGGTGTAGGAGATCTGCACCGAGCGGCCGTTGGCGGCGGCCCAGTCCTGGACCTTCTTGATCGCCTTGTTGCGGCGGTCGACGCCGGCGCTGTTCTCCAGGGAGTTGTCCTCGATGTCCATGTCGAGGCGGGAGACGTCGTAGGTCGTGATGACCTTTTCGTACGCTGCCGCGATGGAGTCGACGTTCGTACAGCTGTCGGCGATCTCGGTGCCCCCGTTGTCGGCCGTGTATCCGCCGAACGACGGGATCACATCGCCGCCGCGCGACCGGATGGTGGTGAAGTCGACGCCGAACTCGGACTGGGCGATGGGGGTGCTCGAATCGCCGTTCCAGTACGGGGTGCAGGAACCGCGGGCCTCCGTCTGGATGAAGGCCATGGTCAGGTACTTGGCACCGGACGCCTGCGAGAGCGCGGCCGGGCTGTCGCCGTTCCACGCCTCGAAGTACGGGGCGAAGACGTGCGCGGGCAGGGGAGTGGCGGCGGTCGTGGCGGCCTCGGCGCCGACGCCTGATCCGAGGACCAGACCGGCGGAGGCGATGGTCGTCGCCAGGACACTCAGGACTGTGCCGAGTGTTCTTGAACGTCTCATGGGGTGCTCCCAGCGGGGTGAGACAACGGGCGGATCGCACGGCTCGGCCGCGCCCGGTCAGGGGCGCGGCCCGTTCCTGTGATTCCCGGCCGGGGGTCACATGCCGCACGGCATGGAGCGGCCGTGAGGCATGCCCATGATTGGTCTGGACCAGCCTTCGGTCAATGCTCTTTGCCTTTTCATTTCCCATTGCTTGCCTGATGTGGCAACTCTCCATGGCAGAAGGGGAGTTGAATCCTCAGGTCAGACGGAGCGAGGCCCTGAGGTACGCCGCGGTGCGGCTGCCCTCCGCGTGCGCGACCTCTGTGGGCGATCCCGTCGCCACGATCCGGCCGCCCCGGTCGCCGCCTCCGGGGCCGAGGTCGATCACCCGGTCGGCGCCCGCCACCACCGCCATGTCGTGCTCCACGACCACGACGGTGTTGCCCGCGTCCACCAGTCCGTGCAACTGCCGCATCAGCACCTCGACATCGGCGGGATGCAGCCCGGTCGTCGGCTCGTCCAGCAGATACAGGGTGTGGCCCCGGCGCGTGCGCTGGAGCTCGGCGGCCAGCTTGATCCGCTGGGCCTCGCCGCCCGACAGCTCCGTGGCCGGCTGACCGAGCCGCAGATAGCCGAGCCCGACTTCGAGCAGCGTCCGCAGACTGCGCTCGGCGGCGGGCGTCCCGGCGAAGAAACCGGCCGCCGACTCCACCGTCAGATCCAGGACCTGCGCGATGTCCAGGCCGCGCAGGGTGACCTCCAGGGTCTCCGGGTTGTACCGCGCACCGTGACAGTCCGGGCAGGGCGCGTACGTACTGGGCAGGAAGAGCAGCTCGACGGAGACGAACCCCTCGCCCTGGCAGGTCTCGCACCGCCCGCCCGCGACATTGAAGGAGAACCGTCCCGCCTTGTAGCCGCGCTCGCGCGCCGTGTCCGTCTCGGTGAACAGCTTCCGCACGACATCGAAGAGGCCGGTGTACGTGGCCAGATTGGAGCGGGGGGTACGGCCGATCGGCTTCTGGTCGACCTGCACGAGGCGGTCCACCGCCTCCAGCCCCTCCGCCGACGCGCACCAGGGCGGGGGAAGCTCCGCGGGCGGACCCGCGGCGGCGGACACCTGCCGGTCGGCGAGCACACCGGCCAGGACCTGACCCACCAGGGTCGACTTCCCCGACCCTGAGACGCCGGTCACGGCGGTGAACACCCCCAGCGGGAACTCGGCGTCCACCCCTCGCACATTGTGGCGGTCGATGCCGTTCAGTTTCAGCCACCCCGACGGTGTACGCACCTGCCGCACCGGAGTGGGCCCCTCGTCGAAGAGGAAGCGCCGGGTCGCCGACTCCGTCACCTCCGCGAGCCCGGCCGGCGGACCGCTGTGCAGCACCCTGCCCCCGTGCTCACCGGCCAGCGGCCCCACGTCGACCAGCCAGTCCGCCCGGCGCACCACATCCATCTGATGCTCCACGACGAAGACCGAGTTCCCGGCCTCCTTCAGCCGGCCGAGCACCCCCAGCAACGACTCGGTGTCCGCCGGGTGCAGACCGGCCGACGGCTCGTCCAGCACATAGACGACACCGAACAGACCGGAGCGCAGCTGGGTGGCGAGGCGCAGCCGTTGCAGCTCGCCGGAGGACAGCGTGGGAGCCGTGCGATCGAGGCTGAGATAACCGAGGCCGAGTTCGGTGACCGTCTCGATCCGGGCGAGCAGATCCGCCGTCAGGACCCGTGCCGTGTCGCTCCCGCCCGCCGTGCGCAGCACCTCGGCGAGAGAGGTGAGCGCAAGCGCGGCCAGTTCGGCGATCGAACGGCCGGCGAAGGTGACGGCCATCGCCTCCGGCCGCAGCCGGCCGCCACCGCAGACCGGGCAGGGGGCACTGGTCAGGAAGCGCTCGGCCTTGGCCCGCAGCGTACGGCTCTTGGAATCCGCGAAGGTGTGCAGCACATAGCGGCGGGCGCTCATGTACGTGCCCTGGTAGGGGCGTTGGATGCGTCCCGCCTCCCGCACCGGATGGACCGTCACCACAGGCTGCTCATCGGTGAACAGGATCCACTCCCGGTCCGCGGCGTCCAGATCGCGCCACGGGCGGTCGATGTCGTACCCCAGCGCGTCCAGCACATCGCGCAGGTTCTTGCCCTGCCAGGCCCCGGGCCAGGCGGCGATCGCGCCTTCCCGGATCGAGAGCGAGGGGTCGGGAACCAGTAGTTCCTCGGTGGTGCGGTGGATGCGGCCGAGACCGTGGCACTCGGGGCAGGCCCCGGCTGCGGTGTTCGGCGAGAAGGAGTCGGAGTCCAGCCGTTCGGCACCGGGTGGGTAGGTCCCGGCGCGCGAGAACAGCATGCGCAGGGAGTTGGAGAGCGTGGTGACCGTCCCGACCGAGGAACGGGCGCCGGGCGCCGAACGGCGCTGCTCCAGCGAGACGGCGGGCGGCAGCCCGGTGATCTCGCCGACCGCGGGCGCACCGACCTGATGGATCAGCCGACGGGCGTACGGGGCGACGGACTCGAAATAGCGGCGCTGCGCCTCCGCGTAGATCGTGCCGAACGCGAGTGAGGACTTCCCGGAGCCCGAGACGCCGGTGAACACGGTGAGGGTGTCGCGCGGGATGTCGACCGAGATGTCCTGGAGATTGTGCTCACGGGCGCCGCGCACCCGGACGTACGGATCGTGGGGGGTGGACATGGGCGCGTGGACTCCGTACGGATCGGGGCAGAGGCGGCAGCCTGGGGACAAACACTCCGATTCTAGGCGTCGGAGGTGGTCCGGGAGGCGGCGAGGCCGCCGGGCGCGGGCCGCAAAAGCCGGAGACGGGCCCTGTACGGACCGGCCTCGGACGACGGATGGACCCCCCGCCCGTTGCCCGCCGACGGCCCGGGGGCGGACAGGGGCGAATGGGCGAAGGAACGAAGGAACGAAGGGGCGACCAGGGTCTTTCGTCCGGATCAGGCCGTCCGGCCTGATCCGGACGAAGTCCTTAGCGCGACGGACGCAGCGCGCGCTTGATGGGCCGTCCGACGACACTGCGGGCCCGCTGGTACGTGGAGCGCTGGACCGGCACCGAGGAGTTCTTCGCGAGCTTCCGCTTGAGCTGGTTGTTCTGCTCGGTGAGGTCCGTCAGCTGGGACTGGAGCCAGCCCAGGCGCGCGCTCATCGTGGAGGCGTCGGCGCCGACCCATGGGCGGATGCCCGGAGGGAAGGCCAGCCCGCTCATCCGAGACTCGAAGGCCGCACCGCCGTCCCCATGGGTGAAGGTGTTCTCCAGGCCGTTCTTGTCCAGGAAGTTCATGAACCGGTCGAACCGCTCCTGGTGACCGCGTGTCAGCGGCCCGAAGTCGGCCTCGGCGTAGAGATCCGCAGGGTCGAGATCGGAGGGGGCCTTGGCGAGCATCCGGTGCGGGATGTCGAAGTAGCGGCACAGCTCCAGCGTCCGGGAGTCGCCGCAGAGCACAGTGGCGGGCGTGCCGGCCAGCAGTGCCGCGATGTTGCCGTGGATCCGGGAGCCGAAGGAGAAGTCGAAGCCCCGAAGGTCATCCATCCAGGCGGCCGGATCGACATAGACGCGGACCTTGTCCTCCCGGTACATGGGGTGGTCGGGGTGGGTGGGGATGTTGGTCAGCGAGGCGTTCTGATGGGACAGGTCGCGCCAGTGCAGCTGACGCGCTTCGGAGAGGTTCTGGCCGATGAACCGGAGATGCGGGTAGCGGGTGTGGGCACGGTTGATGATCTGCCCGAGCTTGTGCTTCCGCACGGCGTCGTGCGATCCGTTGACGGAGATCCGTGAGTCGGGCCCGAGAGTCCGGCCGCTCTCGCGGATGTCGAGCCTGGTGCCGTTGACGAACATCGAGGGGCAGCCGATGACGTCCACGTCACGGAAGCCCATGTCCCGCAGATACCGCTCGGTGAACTCCCCGCGCACACCGATCGAGGCGCTGTGGTCGAGCACGGCGGAGACGAACGCGTAGACCGTGGACTGCATGGGGCGCAGCCGGTCCGCGGAGTAGTTGACGCCGGTCTGGGCACCCACGCCCGGCACGACGACCGGGATCTTGAGCTTCGAGATGAGCTGGGTAAGACGCTCCAGTTGGCGCTCGAAGGACGGCCGGAAGGCGTTGGCGAGCGGGATGACGAAGGCGTCGTACTCGCTGTTGATGCGGTCGGCGTCGGCGACCCTGGTGGTGATGCCGTTCGACACCACTTCCGAGCCCGGCGTCTCCAGGATCTTGTGGGCGGCATCGCTGAAGATCAGGTTGCCCGAGTTGGTGGCGAACACGTCCTCGTGGAGAGCGCGCTCGACAGGGACGACGTCGTAGGGGCTCTTCCCTGAACGCAGGAGTATTCGCTTCACATGGTTAACGTTTGATGCCACAAACCTGAATATAGCTTTACGAATGCTTTTGATTCCATGCGCATCCTGTACAACCTTTTACGATCTGCGCGGAACGTAAGGACATGATCACACATCCGCGCGCGATCGGGTACCCGCGGGGTCCGAGGTGAGACTCCTCGGGACCGCCCCGTGAGGTGTCGGCGACGCCCTTCTGACGCCCTCTTGAGTGCCGGGCGGCCCCCGCCGTACGCTGCGTTCCGCGCGCGGGCGCGCCTACCGGGGAGGTGGAAGCGCCGTCATGGCCGACGCACTGTCCGAGGACGACATCCTCGAAGCCGTCGCCCGGCACATCGGCCGACCGGGGCAGGGGGCGCAACTGCGGCGCGCCGGCGCCGACATCACCCGGCTCCCGATGCTCGACCTGTGCATCGTCCGCTGCGTGGAGACCCGCACCACGCGGCCGCAGTCCAGGCCCGGCACGCACGACACGTCGCGGCGGCCCGAGTACGAAGGTGATCTGCGCGACCATCCGGTCGATCCGCCGAAGGACCCGACGGTGTCGCGGACGGTGGAGTTCGTGCTCCGCGGCTCGGTCAGAACGGTGTCCTGTGGCTGTGACGACGGACGGCAGGCCTGCTCGCGCTGCCGGGCCAAGGGAAGGCTGCGCTGCGACATCGGCCCGGTGTGCCCGGCCTGCGAGGGCGTCGAGCCGTGCACCTGGTGCGACGGCACGGGCGAACGCCGCAAGGACCGCTCGCCGTCCGGCTCGACGCAGGAGAAGTCAGCTGCCGGTCGGACCTCCTGTGAGAAGTGCCGCAAGCCGCGCACCGCTTGTCCGGAATGTCGAGGATGGGGTGCCAAGAGGTGTCCCAAGTGCGATGACACCGGCTTCAGGGTCTGCCCGGTCTGCTCGGGTGAGAGGTCGACGGAGCACGGTCCCTGCGGCGGTACGGGCCTGGTCACCCTCTGGACCGGGGGATCGGTCGGACAGGCCCCCGACCGGGCCTCGTTGAAGCTGCCGGAGCCGGCGCCACCGCTGCGCTTCAGGCAGCAGGCCGGCCGCACCGGCGCCTGGAAGCGCGTCACTCTGAGCTCGGCCGGTGACCCGCTGCCCGACGGCCTGGACCCCGCCCATCTCAAGAAGGTCGAATCGGCTCTGGCGCCGCGCCGGGGTGAGGTGGCCAGGCGCGTCGACATCGGCTGGCTGCATTCGGCCGCGGTCACCGTCCCCGACGATCCCGATCACGTCTTCTACGTCTTCCCCGGACGCGAGGGGCCGGAGGTCCTGTCGATCTGGTCACGGCGCCTGTCCCTGCGGGTCGCCGCGGTGGTGGCAGGCGTGGTCGTGCTGGTGCTGCTGGTAGTGGCGTTGGTCTGATTTGCTGGGGAGTGTGAGAAGCGACCACCGGCCCCTGGCCGTATTCGACCTGGACGGCACGCTTGCCGACAGCGGCCACCGGCAGCACTATCTGGAGGGGCCCCGGCGCGACTGGAACAGCTTCTTCTCCGCCGCAGTCGACGACCCACCGCTGCCCGAAGGCGTCCGGCTGGCGCTGAGCAGCGCCGAGGACTGCGAGATCAGGTATCTCACCGGTCGGCCCGAGCGGTGCCGTCGCGACACCGTCGCATGGCTGACGGAACAGGGTCTGCCCGAAGGGAGGTTGTACATGCGCCGCAACGACGACCGCAGGCCCGCCCGGCACACGAAGCTGGAGATCCTGCGACGGCTGGGCCGGGATCGTGAGGTGCGGATGCTGGTCGACGACGACGAACTCGTCTGCGACGCGGCGGAGCAGGCCGGTTTCGCCGTGGTGCGGGCCCGCTGGGCGAAGGTGTCGCCCACGCTCAAGGACGCGCAGGAGCGCGAGGGCCGAACCTGAATCCCGTCCTGCGGAACCGGCCGGAGGCGAGCCGACGCGGTGGTGATGCCCTCGTGATGCCGTCGTGCCCGATCAGCTCGGTTCGTCGAGTCGGAAGCCCACTTTCAGGCCCACCTGATAGTGCTCGATTCGGCCATCCTTGATCTCTCCACGAACCTGCGTGATCTCGAACCAGTCGAGATTGTGCAACGTTTCCGAAGCTCTGGCGATGCCTCTGCGGATGGCGTCGTCGACGCCTTCATGGGAGGTTCCCACGATCTCGGTGACCCGATAGGTGTGATTAGACATGCTATGTCTCCTCTCCTCTCTACCACGGTGCCCCACCCGGACCGGGTGCGCGAGGGGTCGATGTGCGGAATGTGTGATGAACGGGCCTTGACCAAACCAATGGTCCATACCAAAATCCAGCCACGCCCGTGCGAGCGCCGCCCGCAGTCCCCCACACCGGGTCGTCGATTTCGTCGTGCCGTTTCGCAGAAGGTGAACCTGGTGAAGAACCGCATACTCGTCGGAGCCGTCGCGCTCGTTTCCACCTTTGCGCTGGGCGGATGCGGCTTCGTCTCGGGCTCGGAGGCGTCCGGCAGCAAGAAGGTCACGGTCTGGCTGATGAAGGACAGCGTGTCCGCCGATTTTCTGGAGCGCTTCACGAAGGCGTACCGGGACGAGCACCCTTCCATCGAACTGGAGTTCAAGATCCAGGGCTGGAGTGGCATCGGCCCGAAGGTCATTGACGCGCTGAAGGGCAAGGACACCCCCGACGTCATCGAGGTCGGCAACACCCAGGTCTCCCAGTACGCGGAGAGCGGCGGACTGAGCGACCTCACCCTGGAGTCCGTGCGCGACCTCGGCAGCGAGGAGTGGCTGCCGGGTCTCGCCGACCCGGGCAGCATCGAGGGCGTCCAGTACGGCATTCCCTGGTACGCGGCCAACCGAGTGGTGATCTACAACAAGGACCTCTTCGAGCAGGCCGGTATCACCAGCCCGCCGAAGACCCGGGACGAGTGGATCGCGGACAGTGCCCAGCTGAACCGGAACGGCAACCAGGGCATCTACCTCGCGGGCCAGAACTGGTACGTCCTCGCCGGATTCATCTGGGACGAGGGCGGCGAACTGGCCGAGGAGAGGGGCGGCAGCTGGGAAGGCGCCCTGGACAGCCCCGACGCGCTGAGGGGCATGAGCTTCTACAAGCAACTCCAGGCGCTCGGTGACGGCCCCAAGAACGCGGACGAGGAAAGGCCCCCGCAGGCCAAGGTCTTCGCCAAGGGCGACGTCGCGCAGATCATCTCGGTGCCCGGCACCGCCGCGCAGATCGAACAGCTGAACCCTGAACTCAAGGGAAAGCTGGGCTACTTCCCGATCCCGGGCAAGACCACGAAGTCTCCCGGCTCGGTCTTCACCGGCGGGTCCGATCTGATCGTGCCGGAGAAGGCGAGCCAGCGCGCCGCGGGCATCGATGTGATCAAGGCGCTCGCCGGCCAGAAGTGGCAGGAAGAGCTCGCGAAGGCCATGAGCTACGTGCCGAACAAGCCCGGTCTCGCACGTGTCATCGTGGGTCAGGAAGGCACCGCGGCGATGGCCCGGGGCGCCACGAGGGGACGTGCGACTCCCAATTCGCCGCAGTGGGCGGATGTCGAGGCCGTCAACCCGATCAAGCCGTACATGACAGCGGTCCTGGAGGGCGGCGACCCGCAGGCGGAGGCGAAGGCCGCGTCCGAGAAGATCACCGAACAGCTCGCGGGCGGCTGACCCACGCGGCTCCGGTCCGCGGCCGGGATACCGGTCCCCGGCCGGGCACACCCGGGATTCAGCCTTCGCACATCCCGACTCTCCCACGCGGTCATGCCGAATCCAGCCGGTCACGGCAGAAGTAAGGGGCCGGGCCTTCGCAGCAGTGCGACGGCCCGGCGGCCGCCCTTGCCGATCCGTCCCCGGAGACCGTCATGAACGCGCTGCCCGTCACCTCCCTCCCCGCCGCCCCCGTCGTTCCCGCGCAGCCCGTCCCGCCCGCCCCGCCGCGCTACCGGGTATCCCTCGCCGTGGACCAGGAGGAGGTGCGCGCCGCCCAGCGCCTGCGCCACCAGGTCTTCGCCGGTGAGCTCGGTGCCCGGCTGGACGGCGCGGAACCCGGCCTGGACAGCGATGCGTTCGACGCGTACTGCGACCATCTGCTGGTACGGGAGGAGACCACCGGCGATGTCGTCGCCACCTACCGTCTGCTGCCGCCCGACCGGGCACGGATCGCCGGGCGTCTCTACGCGGAGAGCGAGTTCGACCTCGGACGGCTCGGCCCGATCCGCGACGACCTGGTGGAGGTCGGCCGGTCCTGCGTCCACCCCGCCCACCGGGACGGCGCAGTCATCGCGCTGATCTGGGCCGGACTCGCCCGCTACATGGAACGCACCGGGCACAACTGGCTGGCCGGCTGCTGCTCGATCCCTCTCGCCGACGGCGGCGTCGCGGCGGCCGGGGCGTGGGAGACCGTACGGACGAAGTACCTGGCACCCGAGGACCACTGGGTCACTCCGCACCGGCTCTGGCAGCCCACCGCCGCCGGAGCCGAGGGAGGGGGAGCGGTGCGCACCGGACTCGCCACCCTCCCGCCCCTGCTCCGCGGCTACCTGCGACTGGGCGCATGGGTCTGCGGCGCACCCGCGTACGACCCCGACTTCAACGTCGCCGACCTGTACGTGCTGCTGTCGCTGCGCCGCACCGACCCCCGCTATCTGCGCCACTTCCTCGCCCTCGCCCCGCTGCGATGAACCCCTGGCTGCCCACCGCACCCTGCACCCCGCTCGCCTGCGCCCGTCACGACGGCCGCGTGCGGGGCCGGCCGGCGGCCCTGGCGCTGCTGCTCGCCGGGTGCGCGTTCGTCCTGGCCGGGGCGCTGGGTGCCCCGTTCGCGCTGATGCTCGGCGCGGCGCCGCGGGAGAGGCTGATCCGGCACTGGGCGTACGGGGTCGTGCGGGCCTTCGGGGTGCGCGTGCGGGTCGTCGGCGCGCCTGAGGCGGCCGCACCGGGCGCACTCGTCGTCGCGAACCACATCTCGTGGCTGGACATCCCGCTCGTCGCGGCCGTGTTCCCCGGCCGGATGCTGGCCAAGAGCGAGATACGCGACTGGCCGCTGCTCGGCCGGCTCGCCGCCGCCGGCGGCACGCTCTTCGTGGAACGCGACCGGTTGCGCGCACTGCCCGCGACAGTGGGCCGCGTCGCGGCGGCGCTGCGCGGTGGTTCACGGGTGGTCGTCTTCCCGGAGGGCACCACCTGGTGCGGGCGCGGCGCCGGCAGGTTCGGCCCCGCCGTGTTCCAGGCCGCGATCGACGCGAACACCGCCGTCCGGCCGGTACGCATCAGCTATCGCACCCCGCCGCCGCGCGGCTCGGCCGCCGCCCGGCCGTTCGGCCATGACGGCTCCGCACCGGCGGAGCACGACGCCCCGGCCGGTGCGGCCGCCTTCGTCGGCGACGATCCGCTGATCGCCTCACTGTGGCGGGTGGTGACGGCGGCGGGGCTGACCGCCGAGATCCGCGTCCTGCCACCGATCCCGGCGGGCAGCGGGCCGGACCGTCGCGCCCTGGCCCGGCTCGCTCAGACCGCCGTCGCCAACGACAGCGCGAACCGGTCCGCGGAATCCGTCCACCACTGATCCATCCTCAGGCCGGCCGTGGCGAGTTCGGCCCGCACGCCCTCCTTGCGGAACTTGGCCGACACCTCCGTACGCAACTCCTCGCCGGCCTCGAAGGACACCACCAGATCCAGGTCGGGGATCTTCACCGTGAGCGCCTCACGGGCCCGCAGCCGCATCTCGATCCACTCCCGCGCCGGATCCCACAGCGCCACGTGGTCGAAACCGGACGGCTCGAAGTCCGCGCCCAACTCCCGGTTCACCACCCTCAGTACGTTCTTGTTGAACTCGGCCGTCACCCCGGCCGCGTCGTCGTACGCGGCGACCAGCACCTCCTCGTCCTTCACCAGATCCGTGCCGAGCAGCAGCGCGTCGCCGGGGGAGAGCAGCGACCGTACCGATTTCAGGAACACCGAGCGCTCGGCGGGCAGAAGATTGCCGATCGTGCCCCCCAGAAACGCGATCAGCCGCGGCCCCGGGGTGCCGGGCAACGCGAGACCGCCCGTGAAGTCGGCGATCAGGGCGTGCACAGAGAGACCGGGCCGCTGCGCGAGCAGGGCCTCGGCGGCTCCGCGCAGCGCGCTCTCGCTCACATCGACCGGTACGTAACTGCGCAGCTCGGGCAACGCGTCCAACAGGTGCCGGGTCTTCTCCGACGATCCCGACCCCAGCTCGATCAGGGTCCGCGCCCCGGACGCCCCGGCGATCTCCTCGGCGCGGTCGATCAGGATCTCGCGCTCGGCGCGGGTCGGGTAGTACTCGGGAAGCCGGGTGATCTCCTCGAACAGTTCACTGCCGTGCGCGTCGTAGAACCACTTGGGCGGCAGCGTCTTCGGTTGCCGTGTCAGGCCGTGCAGGACATCGGCGCGCAGCGCCGCGTCCGTGGCGTCCACGGGCAAGGTGCGGGTCAGCAGAAAGGGACTCACTCGGAGGGCTCCTTGAGCGGGGTCAGCAGGACTTCGGCACGGGTGGCGGTCAGCAGCGTCCGGTCGGGGACCGCGCGCCAGTGCGGATCGTCGTCGTACGGCTCCGAGGCGACGACCGTGCGTAGGTTGGGCTCCGTGAGGTACCACAGGGTGTCGCCCCAGGCCGTCGCCACGATCGCCGTGCCATCGGTGAGCAGGAGATTCAGCCGCGACTCCGGCGCCGCCGCCGCCACGTCGAGCACGGTGTCGGCCACCGCTTGCGGCAGTTCGTCGCCGTCGGCGAGCCGGTGCCGTACGAGGGCCCAGACCAGGGCCGAGTCGCAGCGGGCGGTGAGCGTCAGCAGTTCGGCCGGGGGCAGCGCGGCGGCGAGCGGTGCCATGGAACCGGGCCAGCCGCTCACCATACCGTTGTGGCTGAACAGCAACCGTCCGTCGGCGAACGGCGCTGCTGCCGCCTCGCCGTCGGCGTCCGCCTCGGTGGCGTCGCGCACCGCGGCGAGCAGCGCCGGACTGCGCACCACTCTGGCCAGGTCGGCGAATGCCTGATCGCCCCAGACCGGACCCTCGCGCCGGTAGCGTCCGGGCACCGGATCGCCGTCCGCGTACCAGCCGACGCCGAAACCGTCGGCGTTGACGGTCCCGTACCGTTGGTGCCTCGGTGCCCAGGACTGGCGCACAAGGCTGTGGGGCGGGCGTGTCAGCAGTTCACCCAGGGCGACCGGAGTCCCCAGATAGGCGATATGACGGCACATCAGATATCCCTCGCGGTACGGAATCCGGAGAAGATCTGACGCCGCACCGGCAGGTCCCAGTTGCGGAACGTACCCCGGCACGCCACCGGGTCCACGGCGAACGAACCACCGCGCAGCACCTTGTGGGCCGGACCGAAGAACACCTCGGAGTACTCGCGGTACGGGAAAGCCGAGAAGCCCGGATAGGGCAGGAGGTCGCTCGACGTCCACTCCCACACGTCACCGATCAACTGCCCCACGCCGAGGGGTGACCGGCCGGCCGCGTACGCCCCGGCGGGGGCGGGCCGCAGATGGCGCTGGCCCAGGTTGGCCCGCTCGGGGGTCGGGTCCTCGTCGCCCCACGGATAGCGCAGCGAACGCCCCGACGCCGGGTCATGGCGTGCCGCCTTCTCCCACTCCGCTTCCGAGGGCAGCCGGCGCCCCGCCCACCGGGCGTACGCGTCCGCCTCGTACCAGCTGACGTGGAGCACCGGCTCGTTCCCGGGCACCGGCTCGGTCACTCCGAAGCGGCGGCGCAGCCACTGGCCGGCGTCCCGGTGCCAGAACAGCGGACCGGTCAGTTCGTGTTCACGGACCATCGCCCACCCCTCGGGGGCCCACCAGCGCTCCTCGGTGTAGCCGCCGTCCTCGATGAAGCGCTGGTACGCGCCGCAGGTGACCGGCGTCGTGTCGATGAAGAAGCCCGGTACGTCGCGCACATGGGCGGGTCGCTCATTGTCCAGCGCCCAGGGTTCGGTGGACGTGCCCATCGTGAACGGACCGCCGGAGAGCAGGACTTCGGCGGGGAGATCCGTCGTGTCGGTGGGGGCGGGGGGCAGTGGCGCGGTCAGGACGGCGGGCCCCGATCGCAGCTGATGGGTGATCAACATCGTTTCGTCATGCTGCTGTTCGTGCTGGGCGATCATGCCGAAGGCGAACCCGGCCCGAACCAGCGGAAGATCGCCGTGCAGCGCCGTGCCGTCGAGTACGTCCAGTGCGCGTCCGCGTACCTCCGCGGCGTAGGCGCGAGCCTCCGCGGGCGGCAGCAGCGGCAGCGAGGGGCGGGTCGCCCGGGGATGCTCGAAGGCGTCGTACAGCCCGTCGATCTCCGGCCGCATCGCCTCCCTGCCGGCCACCCCGCGCAGCAGCCACAGCTCCTCCTGATTGCCGATGTGCGCGAGGTCCCACACCAGGGGAGACATCAACGGTGAGTGCTGGGAGGTCAGTTCATGGTCGTCCACGCTGTCGGTGAGAAGCGTGGTGCGTTCGCGCGCGGTGAGCAGTGCGGCGAGTGCGCGCTGCCGGAGCGCCTCGGTGTCCGCCTCGTCGGTGGGGCCGGACGACGCGGGTGCGGGGGAGTCGGTCATGAGAGGAGCCCCTCGACGTGGTGGCCCGAGCCGCCCGCCTCACCCGGCGCGAGCAGATTCGGAAGATCGTCCGCGGGACATCGGCCCCGGGCGACGTAGCGGTCGTTGAAGTCCGCCACCGCCTCCTGCACCGCCGTGGTCGCGCCGATCCGGGGCAGCGCCTCCAGCGCGAGCCGGAAACAGACCGTGGCCGCCGCCCGCAGTTCCGGATCGGTCAGGCCGTCGCGGGCGGCGCCCGTCCAGAGCGGATTGCGCGGCGCGGGCCACGGCCCGGCCGTCTCGGCCAGCGGTTTGACGGTGCGGTACACGGTCTCGGCGGCCTCCGGGTCGTCGAACAGAGCGGTGGTGACGGCGAGTGGCACCAGCCACCCGTCGGCGCCGTGCTGCGCGTCGATCATGCGCAGCTCCAGATGTCCGCGCGGGCGAACGGGCGGGAACAGAGTGCTGATGTGGTAGTCGAGGTCGTCGCGCACCGGCGGTCTCGGCACGCCGGTCCGGATCCAGTCGCGGAAGGTCAGTCCCTCCGGCACGGCCCAGGGCCCCTCGTTCTCCCGGACGCACATCACCGGTGTGTCCAGGACATGCGCGGCCCAGGCGTCGCGGGGCGGCAGATGACCGGACGGTGCCAGGGGGCGCCATGGGTCGAGATCGGCCCAGAGCGACTGCCGGGTGGACCGCCACGGCGTCGGGCGCCCGCACTGGAGAGGAGAGTTCGCGAACACCGCGACCAGTACCGCGCCCAGCAGATGGCACAGCTGCCAGCGCCGCGCGTAGCCGAGCGGACCCGGTTCCTCCTCTCCCGCGTCCAGACAGACCTGGACGGATGCGGTGGTGCACATCATGGCGCGGCCGGCCGGCCCCGACCGGTCGAACGAGATCTCCATGGCGTCGTAACGGGGCTCGTGCAGCAGACGGCGCGGGGGATGCCACGGATCGACGCCGAGCCCCACCGGTACGAGATCCACCCGGTCCAGGGCGTCACGCACGGTGGCGAGATCGGCGGCGGTGGCATCGACGCACGCCATCAGGGAGTCGGCGGGGCGCGAGCTGAGCTCCAGCTGGCCGCCGGGTTCGAAGGTGAGTGCCGCGCTCAGGGGCAGGGCCCGGAGGATCGCGGCGGCCGCGTCGAGACGGTGGTGGGGGACGGGGACGCGGGGTTGATCCCGGTGGTGAATGAGCCATTCGAGTTCAACGCCGACCGTCCGGGGCGGCCCGGTTTTGAAACAGATGCAGCGCAGTAAGTCCTCCGTCTCGCCCTCGCCGAGGGGCGGGGCCTGGCCGGGCGGACCGTGGCCGGGGGTGTCGGATGACATGCCGGGGCCTCCTTGTTCTCGGTTCGTCCGTCCCAGCCAAACCCTTACGAGTGGATCGCACAAGAGTGCCCCTGTGCGTCATAAATTCGGTTGCATCCATGCCGCTGAAGCGCCGAGCATGCCCCGTATGCACCACACGGGGGAGTACCGATGAGCGCACGGCTGCGCGGCATCGCGCGAGAGACCGAGGCCATCGTGGCGGCCGGCCGCTACCGCACGCAGGAGGGGCGTGAGGTGAGCATCGAGCGCGCGCTGACCGCCGCACTCTCGGGGACCCGGCTGTACGGGCCCGAGCCGGTGCCGGTCGCGGCACTCGACTCCGACCGCACCCCGGTCGTCGAGGTCACCGGTGAGAGCAGCCTGTGCGCGGCGCGCCGGATGACCGGCGAAGGGCCGGGCGAGGTCGTCGTTCTGAACTACGCCTCCGCCCGCAATCCCGGCGGCGGATACCTCAACGGCGCGCAGGCCCAGGAGGAGGCCCTGTGCCGGGGCTCGGCCTTGTACGCCACGCTGCTGCGTGCCCCGGAGTACTACGCCCACCACCGCTCCGAACGCAGCGCCTTCTACACCGACCGGGTGATTCATTCGCCCAGCGTGCCGGTGTTCCGCGACGATCGGGGCCGGCTGCTCGACACCCCGTACACCGCGGGCTTCCTCACCTCCCCGGCGCCCAACGCCGGGGTCATCCGCAGCCGCACCCCCGAGGAGGCCCACCGCATCCCCGCCGCGCTCGCGTCCCGGGCGGAACGGGTGCTGGAGGTCGCGGCCGTGCGCGGGTACCGCAGACTGGTGCTGGGCGCCTGGGGGTGCGGTGTGTTCCGCAACGATCCGGCGCAGGTGGCCGGTGCGTTCCGGGCGTTGCTCCTCGACGGCGGTCGGTTCGACGGCCACTTCGAGCAGATCGTCTTCGGGATCCTCGACCGCAGCCCCGAATCCGCCACCCGGTCCGCCTTCGCCCGGACGTTCGGCGGTCAGTGCCCGCCGTAGCGCTCCCGCAGGCGGTCAGTGCCAGCCGTAGCGCTCCCGCAGGCGGCCGGTGACCAGATCGAACCGGTCCCGGTCCAGCGCGCACGCCTCACGCCGCATCCCGTCCTCGTGCACCCGTAGCACCCGGTCCAGATCGGCCCAGGACGGGCGGCCCGAGCTGTCCCACGGTCCGGCCCCGAGCGTCACCCACTCGCGGTCCAGGTCGTGCTGCTTGCTGGACAGCTGTACGGCGAGCAGCGTGCCCGCCGCCTCGCGGGCCACGACCAGCACGGGGCGGTCCTTGCCGCGCCCGTCGTTCTCCTCGAACGGAACCCACGTCCAGACGATCTCGCCGGGGTCGGGATCGCCGTCCCGGTCGGGGGCGTACGAGGTGCGGACCGGGCCCACCTCGCGCGGATCGGCCTCACACGTCGCCGTCGGGCCGGTGCGGCCGGGGAACTCGGCCGTACCGCCGGTGCTGTCGTCACGGTGCTGAAGGGTCATCCCCCCACCGTAGGACCTGTACGGCCCAACCCATGGAGCGGGTCCGGGGTGCGGACAACAGGCCCGCACCGTGATCGACGGATACCTCGCCCGCGCCGAACAGGCCGACACCATCGTCGCCCTGACCATCCGTCACCGTGACGTACCGTCCGCGTGGCGGGGGCGGGCAGGCCGGTCCGGCATCCCGTCGCCCCGTCGTGTCCCGTCGTCAAGGCGCCATCCATGCCCCGGGGCGTACCCATGGAGCACGGGTCTGGAAGACTGCCCGACGCCATGAGCCAGTTATCGAATCAGCCCACCGAAGGCCCCGTTCCGACCAGTGCCGATGTGGCACGGCTCGCCGGGGTCTCGCGCGCCACCGTGTCGTACGTCCTGAACAACAACGCGACCGTACGGATCAGTGAGACCACCCGCCGCCGGGTCAGGGCGGCGGCCGCCGAACTCGGCTACGTACCGCACGCGGCGGCCCGCAGTCTGCGTGCCGGGCACACCCGCATGGTGTTGCTGCCCAGCGTGAACCTCCCGGCCGGGCCGCTCCACCACCACTTCTTCCACGAGCTGGAATCAGGGCTGCGACGCCTGGACTACACCGTCGTCCAGTACGGCAGCACGAGCCTGGATGCCGACGACGCGCCCCGCGTCTGGGCCGAACTGCGCCCCGTCGCCGTCATCGTGCCCGGCACGATCGCCCTCACCCCGCAAGGCATAGCGGTACTCAGGCGATCGGGAGCCAAGGCCGTCATCACGCTCGGCCCGCGGCCGGTGGACGGTGCCCACGCGCTGGTCATGGACCAACGGGAGGTCGGCATCCGGGCGATCGGACATCTGCTGGAGCGCGGCAGGCGTCGCATCGGAGTGGTCATGCCGGAGGAAACCGGCCTCGCCCTGTTCGCCGAGCCCCGGCTCGCCGGGGCCCGGCAGGCGGCCCAGAGCCACGGAGCCCGTATCGAACCCCTGCCGCTGCGGTACGAGGAGGAGTCCGCCGCCCGGCTGGCCGCCCGCTGGCGCACCCTGGGCCTCGACGCCGTGTTCGCGTACAACGACGAGTACGCGATGCTTCTGATGCGGGCCCTTCAGGACACGGGTGTCGAGGTGCCCCGCGAGACGGCCGTGGTGGGCGCCGAGGACCTGATGCTCGGCAGACTGCTGCGGCCCCGGCTCAGCACCGTGCGGATGGAGCTGGCCACGGCGGAGCCGCTGGCGGACCTCGTGGACCGACTGGTGCGGCACCCCGGCGGTGCCCCTGCGCGTTACGACCTGCTGCGGGCCGGAGCCATCCACCGCGAGTCCAGCTGAGGAGCGGGATCCGCACGGAGCGGCAACGTGCGCACCACGCGCCGCTTGCCTAGCGTCAGGACCATGAGCCATCCGCAGAGCTACGAGATCCTGCTGGTCCCCGAATTCGCCGAGGACACCACCGACGCCATCGAACCAGGCGGTGCCATCCGCTCGGCGGTCGTGGCGGCGACCGGAGAGACGGGGGCATCGGGCTACCCCCGGTACGCGGGCGAAGGCATCGTGGCGGACATCGACACGGCGACCCACACGGTCGAGGCCCTGCTGGTCGACGGTGCCGAGTTGGACTACGGCCTCTCGGTCCGGATCAAGGAGCAGGGCGCCGGGAAGAACACCCGGAGCGACGCCGGGATCGACGCGGACGGCTGACCGGGCAGCCCGCTTCCGGACACGGAAAGGGGCCCGGCCGTCGACCGGGCCCCCACCCCGCTTCTGCGGCGCGCGGAGCCTACTTCTGTTCCTTCTGCTGCTCCTCGACGGACTTGCGGACCTCGTCCATGTCCAGCTTCCTGGCCTGCCCGATGACGTCCTCCAGCGCCGCCTCCGGCAGTGCGCCGGGCTGTGCGAACACGGCCACATTGTCCCGGACGATCATCAGCGTGGGAATGGAACGGATCTCGAAGGCCGCCGCCAGCTCCTGCTGCGCCTCCGTGTCGACCTTGGCGAAGACCAGGTCGTCGTGGCGCTCCGAAGCCGCGTCGTAGACCGGCGCGAACTGCCGGCACGGGCCGCACCAGGAAGCCCAGAAGTCGATCAGGACGAACTCGTTGTCACTGACGACCTGATCGAAGTTTTCCTTGGTGAGCTCTACGGTGCTCATGCTCAGTTACCTCTTCCTGTGCCCGCTCGGACCTGTCCGGCACAACGGTGCCCGGACCTGCGCTATTCCGCCTGCCCATGTGGCCGCCGCGCACACCCGCGATCAGACTGTCCTCATGACAGATGCATCCCTCAACACCGAGTACGACGTCGTGGTGATCGGAGCGGGTCCGGTGGGTGAGAACGTCGCCGACCGGGCGCGGGCCGCTGGACTGAGCACGGCGGTCGTCGAGACGGAACTTGTCGGCGGCGAGTGCTCGTACTGGGCCTGCATGCCCAGCAAGGCCCTGCTGCGACCGGTCGTCGCCCGTGCGGACGCACGCCATGTCCCGGGCCTCAGCGACGCCGTACAGGGACCGCTGGACTCAGCGGCGGTCCTCGCTCACCGCGACGACCAGGCCTCGCACTGGAAGGACGACGGGCAGGTCGCCTGGCTGGAGGGTACCGGAGCGGACCTCTACCGCGGCCAGGGCCGGCTCACCGGCGAGAAGGCCGTCTCCGTCACCGCCCCCGACGGCACGGAGCACCGGCTCACCGCCCGGCAGGCCGTCGCCGTCTGCACGGGCAGCCGTGCCGTCGTACCCGCCCTGCCCGGCGTCGACGGGGCCCGCCCCTGGACCAGCCGGGAGGCGACGAGCGCCAAGAAGGTGCCCGGCCGCCTCGTGATCGTCGGAGGAGGCGTGGTCGGGGCCGAGATGGCCACGGTCTGGCAGGCCCTCGGCGCCCGGGTGACGATGCTGATCCGCGGCAAGGGACTCCTGCCGAAGATGGAACCCTTCGCGGGAGAGCTGGTCGCGCGGGCGCTGACGGAGGCGGGCGCGGACATCCGTACGGGAGTCTCCGCCACCGCCGTTCGGCGTACGGCTCCGGACGGGCCGGTCGTCGTGGAGCTGGTCGACGGTGATCGCGTCGAGGCCGACGAGATCCTCTTCGCCACCGGTCGAGCCCCGCGCACCGAAGACCTCGGCCTCGAAACGGTGGGCCTGACACCGGGCTCCTGGCTCACCGTCGACGACAGCTGCCTCGTCGACGGCACCAGCTGGCTCTACGCGGTCGGCGACGTGAACCACCGCGCGCTCCTCACGCACCAGGGCAAGTACCAGGCACGCATCGCGGGCGCCGCGATCGCCGCCCGCGCGGCGGGCGTCCCGCCGCTGGAGACCGACCGCTGGGGCGCCCACACCGCCACCGCCGACCACGCGGCCGTCCCCCAGGTCGTCTTCACCGACCCCGAGGCGGCCTCGGTCGGTCTCACCCTCGCCGAGGCCGAGCGGGCCGGACACCGCGTACGCGCCGTCGACCACGACCTCGCCGCCGTGGCGGGCTCCGGCCTGTACGCGGACGGCTACCGGGGCCGTGCCCGCATGATCGTGGACCTCGACCGGGAGATCCTGCTCGGTGTCACCTTCGTCGGACCGGGCATCGGTGAACTGCTGCACTCGGCGACGGTCGCGGTCGCGGGCGAGGTCCCCATCGCCCGGCTGTGGCACGCCGTCCCCTCCTATCCGACGATCAGCGAGATCTGGCTCCGCCTGCTGGAGGCGTACCGGGACGAGTGAGCTCGCGCCCGCACCCGGGACGCCGACATACGCGCCGACATACGCGCCGACATACGCGCCGACATACGCGCCGACGTACGCGCCGCGCGGCGGCGGCGCGTACGTCGGCCGGGGCACGCCCCCGGCGGTCGCCCGCCGTCGAAATCGTCGGTGAACGTCCCCGCCGCGGCAGCGGCCCGGGATTCGGGGACGGGTACCTCGGCCGCGAGACCGGAGGAGGCCGAGACGGGAGCGAGTACGGGGAGGGCGGACACGAGCAGGCGCCGGGTGAGGTGCGAACTCGATCATGTCATGCCTGACCAAGAGGCTGCCAAGGCTCTGGTCCGGACCACGCTTCTTGCACGGAGGCGTGCTGTGCGCGGCCCGGGACGGGTGCCCGTCCCGGGCCGCGCCGCGGGTCAGTGGGCGGTGCCGGCCACCGTGGCCCGTACCTCGACGGCCGCCGAGACCAGGTTCTCCAGCGAGGCGCGCACTTCGGGCCAGCCCCGCGTCTTCAGGCCGCAGTCGGGATTGACCCACAGTCGTTCGGCCGGAATCGCTTCGAGTCCCTTACGGAGCAGGGCGACCGCCTCGCCTGTGCTCGGCACCCGTGGGGAGTGGATGTCGTACACGCCGGGACCGACCTCCCTCGGATAGCCGGCCGATGCCAGCTCGTCGGCCACCCGCATGTGGGAACGGGCCGCCTCCAGACTGATCACATCGGCATCCAGGTCGGCGATGGCCCGGAGGATGTCGCCGAATTCCGCGTAACACATGTGCGTATGGATCTGGGTGTCAGCACGGACACCACTGGTGGCCAGCCGGAACGCCTCGGTGGCCCAGTCCAGATACCCGGCGCGGTCGGCGGCCCGCAGCGGCAGTGTCTCGCGCAGGGCGGGCTCGTCGACCTGGATGACGCAACCACCCGCGGTCTCAAGGTCGTTCACCTCGTCCCGCAGCGCGAGGGCGACCTGGCGGGCGGTCTCGCCGAGCGGCTGGTCGTCGCGGACGAAGGACCAGGCGAGCATGGTGACGGGACCGGTGAGCATGCCCTTGACCGGCCGATCGGTGAGCGACCGCGCGTACGCCGTCCAGCGGACCGTCATCGGTTCCGGGCGGGAGACGTCCCCGGCCAGGATCGGCGGCCGGACATACCGTGTGCCGTACGACTGGACCCAGCCGTGCCGGGTGGCGACGTAGCCGGTGAGCCGCTCGGCGAAGTACTGCACCATGTCGTTGCGTTCGGGCTCGCCGTGCACCAGCACATCGATGCCCGCCTTCTCCTGGAACGCCAGCACCTCCTGGATCTCGGCCTCGATCCGCTTGTCGTACGTGGCGGTGTCGATGCGTCCGGCCCGCAGATCGGCGCGTGCGGTGCGCAGTTGGGCCGTCTGGGGGAACGAACCGATCGTGGTGGTGGGCAGCGGAGGAAGCCGCAGGCACTCGCGTTGGGCCGCCGCCCGCCGCGGATACGACGGTTCGCGGCGCACGTCGGACTCCGTGACGGCCGCGGCCCGTGCCCGTACCGCCGGGTCGTGGGTGAGCGCCGATCGGCTGCGCGAGGCCAGATCGGCACGGTTGGCGGCGAGTTCGGCGGCGATCGTGTCCGTGCCCTGTGCGAGCCCCTTGGCCAGGGTGGCGATCTCGGCGGACTTCTGCCGGGCGAAGGCCAGCCAGCGGGCCACCTGCGGATCGAGGTCGCGCTCGGCGTTCACATCGAGGGGAACGTGCAGCAGGGAGCAGGAGGCCGCGACATCGACCCGGTCGGCGAGACCGAGCAGGGTGCCGAGCGTCGCCAGGGACCGCTGGTGGTCGTTGATCCATACGTTGCGGCCGTCGACGACTCCGGCGACCAGCCGCTTGCCCGGAAGACCGCCGACCGCGGCGAGATCCGGCAGGTTGGCGGACGCCGGGCCCGTGAAGTCGAGTGCGAGTCCGTCGACCGGTGCCTTCGCCAGCACGCCGAGGGCCTCGCCGAGCCGGTCGAAATAGGAGGCGACGAGGAGTCGCGGCCGGTCGGTGAGCGCGCCGAGGCAACGGTAGGCGTGTGCGGTGGCGCTGAGCTCCGCCGCGGTGCGGTCCTGGACCAGGGCCGGCTCGTCGAGCTGCACCCACCGGGCACCGGCCGCGCGCAGATCGGCCAGCACCTCCGCGTACACCGGCAGCAGCCGGTCGAGCAGGGTCAGCGGTTCGAAGTCGGCGGCGACGCCCGGAGCGGGCTTGGCCAGCAACAGATATGTCACCGGGCCGACGAGCACCGGCCGGGGGCTGAGCCCGAGGGCCAGCGCCTCCTCGAACTCCGCGACCTGCTTGGTGGAGTCGGCGGTGAAGACAGTGTCGGGACCGAGCTCCGGCACCAGGTAGTGGTAGTTCGTGTCGAACCACTTGGTCATTTCGAGCGGCGCCACGTCCTGCGTACCGCGCGCCATCGCGAAATAGCCGTCCAGCCCGTCGGCTTCGACGGCGTCGCGGTGCCTGGCGGGTACGGCACCCACCATCACGCTGGTGTCCAGTACGTGGTCGTAGTACGAGAAGTCACCGGTCGGTACCTCGTGGATGCCGTCGTCGACGAGCCGGAGCCAGTTGGCGCGGCGCAGGCCGGCGGCGGTCTCCCGCAGGCCGGCCGCGGTGACACGGCCCTTCCAGTACCCCTCGACGGCCCTCTTCAGTTCCCGGTCTCCCCCTTGGCGGGGACAGCCGTACACGGTGGCCCGGGCTGCCGCGGCTGCGGACTTGCTGGTCACGGAACTCTCCTTCGCGAGCGTGTGTCCTGGTACGACCCCGGGACGTGCCGAAGGCGCGAAGGGAGGACGGAGCGGACCGAACCGTCGCGTCGTGCCGACGCGCCTGCCCTGCCCGATCCGTACGCCGACCCGCCCACGAGGTCACCGGGATCACCGTGCGCGTCCGACGCGCACGGGCAGTGGCAGGTCTTCGGACTCGCGGGCACGTCTCGCGTACGAGACACCTACTGGCCGTCGCTTCCCGGAGCCCGTCTCGGGTCCAGTGCTTGATGACGGCGGTCGTTCCCACTCACCGCTGCGGGGCAGTCCCGGATTCCCACCGGGTTCCCTCTTGCGACGCGCCTGTCTGGCGGACAGGGCGAACCAGCTGCCCCATCAGACTATGCGCTGACTACGGTCGCCGGCACCTCAGTTGTCCCGGGGAGTGGTGGCGGAGCGAGGATGCCGGTGCCGCGGAGCGGGGGACAGCGGCTGACCGCAGCGCAGGTTCCACCGTCCCGACCGACCGCTGAGTCCGGTCAGGGTGAGCGGGGCGACATCCAGCCGCCAGAACGCCTCCGCCGGCAGAGCGAGCGCCCGTACGACCACCGCCCGCACCACGGCGGGCTCGACGACCGCCAGCACACGGCCGCCCTCCTCGCCGTACCCGGACTCCAGTGAGTCCAGCAGGCCGCCGATCCTGGCGCAGAACTCCAGCAACGATTCGCCGCCGTGCGGGGCCGCCGACGGATCGGTCATCCAGAGCGACACCGCGTCCGGCTCGACGCCGCTCACCTCGGCCAGCCGCCGCCCGCTCCAGCGGCCCATGTCCCAGCCACGGACCGCGGGTTCGGGCCTGGCGCGCAACCCCAGCGCGTCGGCGGTCCCGGCACACCGTTCGGACGGCCCGCGCACATACCGATCGGCCGAGGGCACCGCCGCCGCGGCGGCGCGGGCCCGCCGGGCCCCGGCCGCGTCGAGCGCGGCGTCGTCGTCGAAGCGGGCCTCGCGCAGCGCGGCGTTGAGTGCCGGTGAGATCAGCATCACCTGTACCGTCATGAACCGGTCAACTCCCTGAACCGTGGCCTCTCGCGTGCGCTCACCATGGCATGCGGGCGTCGCGGCCCCGCCGACGGGACCGTGGCCCTGCCCGCTCCCAGGAGGTATCGTCCGACGGACATGACGAAGGTGTGACGGAAGTCCGGTGAGAATCCGGCACGGTCGCGCCACTGTGTACCCGTACCCGTACGGGAAGTCAGACCCAGCACCTTCGTCTCAGGCACCACGATCGGGACGCGTGTTCCCTCAGGAGGTTCTGCCATGGCACAGAGTGCTGCCCCCGCCACCGCCGTACCGGCGATCACCCCCATCTCCCTGAAGTCCATCGCCCCTTGGGCGGTCTTCTTCGGCATCCTCATGCTCGTACTGCTGTACTTCGTCGGCGCGGAACAGGGCGCCACCGCGGTCATCTCCGGCGAGGGTGTCCACGAGTGGGTCCACGACGGTCGCCATCTCCTCGGTTTCCCCTGCCACTGACGTACCGTCCGATCCTGGGGAAGACCTCATGAACTCCATATCTGTCAGAGCCCTGCTCGTCCGCGGCATGCTGGCCGGCCTCGCCGCGGGCGCGCTCGCGCTGCTCGTCGCCTACCTGCTCGGTGAGTCCCGGGTGGACGCGGCCATCGCCCTCGAAGAGTCGCACAGTCATGACCACGGCGGCGGTGAGGAACTCGTCAGCCGCGCCGTGCAGTCCACCGCGGGTCTTGCCACCGGTGTGCTCGTCTTCGGTGTGGCGATCGGCGGGATCGCCGCCCTCGTCTTCTGCTACGCCCTGGGCCGGATCGGCCGATTCGGCCCACGGGCCACGGCGGCCCTGATCGCGGGTGCCGCCCTGCTGACGGTGTACGTCGTGCCGTTCCTGAAGTACCCGGCCAACCCGCCGGCCGTCGGCAACCCCGACACCATCGGCCGCCGCACCGCCCTGTTCTTCCTGATGGTCGCCCTCAGTGTGCTGCTGGCGGTCGCCGCCGTCATCCTCGGCAAGCGGCTGGCTCCCCGCCTGGGCAACTGGAACGCGACGATCGCCGCATCGGCCGCCTACGCGGTCGTGATCGGGGTCGCCTATGCGTTCCTGCCGTCGTTCAACGAGGTGGGAAGGGATTTCCCGGCTACCCTGCTCTGGGAGTTCCGGCTCGCCACCCTCGCGGTACAGGCCACCCTCTGGGTGACCTTTGGTCTCGTCTTCGGCCACCTGACGGAACGGCTTCTCGTACCGAGGGCCGGCACCGTCGCGACGGGAGGCGGTACGGCGAACCGGGCCGCCGCAGCCGGCTGACCGGCGTACCACTACTCACCACCAGCGGACATCGGAACCCGCCGGGAGCCTCCCCGGCGGGTTCCGCCGTCCTGCCAGGCGCGGCCGTCCCCGGGGAACGGACGGTCGCGTACTCACTGCTCCTTGCCCTGTCGACCCCAGTCGATCCGGTAGTACTTCAGCTTCGCGTCCTCCTTCACCAGGCGCATGCCGACGGCTGTCATGACGTGCTGCGACGCGAGGTTGTCCAGGTCGGTGTCACCGTGGACACAGATCACCCCCTGCTCGCGGGCGAACAGCAGCAGCGCCCGCAGCGCCTCGGAGGCGTAACCCCTTCCCTGAACCGAGGGAACGAGGCCGTAGCCGATCGTGACGTGCCCGTTCTCGTCCGGGGCGCCGTGGAATCCCAGCCCGCCGATCACGACTCCGTCCTCACGGCGACATATCTCGTACGAGCCGAACGGGCTGGGATCACCCGTCGTCGCGCAGGCGTCGAGGAAGCGCTCCGCCGCGGCCGTCTCGCCGGCGGACGGGTATCCCGGCGCCCAGTCGGCCCCCTCGCCCGGTGTGCCCGCCATTACCCGCAAGGCGTCGGAGGCGCTCATCAGGCGGAGCAGGAGGCGGGGAGTCTCAAGATCGGTCATGACCGAGTGAAGTATCACGAGGGGCGGGCGGACGGCATCCGGATTGTCCGGGACGAGTGTCCGGCGAGCGGCGAGCGGCGGGACGGGGTCGTGCGGGGTCCTGTGGGGCCGGGAGAGCGCTGCGCGTAGCGCTGCTACGAACGAGGTAGCGTTGCTAACTTCCTGGTGTTGGCGTTGATCACGTCGGGTTGGTGAACGCACCAGCCGCCTGGAACGGGGAGCACCGTCATGAGCGAGCAGCCCACCACCGCGCGCCGGGTGGCGATCGTCACCGGGGGATCCCGGGGCATCGGCCGCGAGAGCGCCGAGCGGCTGGCGTTGGACGGTTTCGCCGTCGTCATCAACTACGCGGGAAACCGGACCGAGGCCGAGTCGGCGGCGGCGGCGATCACCGAGGAGGGCGGCCAGGCCATCACTTTCCGCGCCGACGTGGCCGACGAGGTCGCGGTCTCGGCCCTTTTCGACACGGCCGAGGAAACCTTCGGGGGAGTCGACGTGGTCGTGCACGCGGCCGGCGGCATGACGCCGGCGCCGCTGGTCGACACCGACCTGGAGGCGCTGGACCGGATGTACCGCACCAACATCCGCGGAACGTTCGTCGTCGACCAGCAGGCGGCCCGCCGCCTGCGCGAGGGCGGGGCGGTCATCAACTTTTCCAGCTCCGTGCTGTCGCTGGCCATGCCCGGCTACAGCGCCTACGCCGCGACCAAGGGCGCTGTCGAGGCCGTGACCCTGATCCTTGCCCGGGAGCTGCGCGGGCGGGACATCACGGTCAACGCCGTGGCACCCGGACCGACCGCCACCGCACTGTTCCTGGACGGCAAGGACGAGCAGACCATCGCGAAGCTGGCCGGTCAGCCACCGCTGGAGCGGCTGGGCACCCCCAAGGACATCGCCGGGGTGGTCTCCTTCCTGGCCGGCCCGGCCCGCTGGGTCAACGGTCAGGTGCTGCGCGCCAACGGCGGCATCGTCTGAGCGGCGGGGGTGACGCCGCCCGCCGTCGCCCCGCCTCATCCGCTTGATAGCGTCCGTGCGATGAGCACACGAGCACGAATCCTGGAAGTGGCGGCGCGTCTGGTCGCGGAGTCCCCGAACGGGGACATCTCCACCCGGGCCGTGTGCGAGGCCGCGCAGGTGGGGCCCCGGCGCTCCACCGCCACTTCGGGGACAAGGAAGGCCTGCTGTCCGCGGTGGTGGACCACGGCTTCGACACGTACCTGGCGACGAAGCGGCAGCGTGGCGAGAGCGCGGACCCCGTCGAGGACCCGCGCGACGGCTGGGACAGTCACGTCGAGTTCGCCCTGCAGAACCCCAATCTCTACCGGCTGATGAATTCACCGGCCATGCGCACCCCACCGGCCGCGGCCCTGGAGTCCCACCAGATCCTCACCAGGGACCTGGAACGGGCCGCGGCGGTGGGCAAGCTCCGGATGGCTCCCGAGCTGGCCGCGCAAATGGTGATGTCGGCCCATGTGGGCGTGGCGCTGATGCTCGTCGCCCGCCCCGCGACCTTCGGCGACGCGAGCATGTCGCGACGGGTCCGCGACGCCGTGCACGCCGCGGTCTTCACCCCGGACGTGTCCGGCACCGCCGCCGACACGGACCACGCGGGGGCCGCCGCGTCCGAGCCACACTTGCCGGCCACCGCGGCCCGGCTGAACGCACTGCTGCGGCAGTCGCCCGACCCGGGACTCACCGCGGCAGAGGGCGCCCTCCTGACGGAATGGCTGAACCGTCTGTCGAACGCCCCTCGCGACCGCTGAGACCCCTCGCGACCGTCAGGCGCCGGTCCTCCGGTCCCCGTCGACGTCGAAGTCGAAGTCTCCGGAGAATGCCGCCGCCATTCGCAGATGGCCGGTCGCCTCCGCGCTCCGTCCCTGACGCTCAAGCGTGCGGCCCAGCATCAGCCGGGCGTAGGGCTCCACCGGGTCGCGCTCCAGAACCGCCCGCAGTTCCGTCTCGGCCCTGCCGAGCCGCGCCGAGTGGTAGTAGGTCCGGGCCAGCAGCAGACGCGGGGAGACCTGCTCCGGTACCTCCTCGACCAGCCCTTCCAGAATCCGGGCCGCAGTCATGTACTCCTTCGCCTCGAAGAACATCTGCGCACGGTCCCAACGGTCGGCGGCCGTACCGAACTCGAAATAGGTGTCGCTCACTTGACCTCCTCGTTCACGGGCCGTCCCCGGCCCCGCCCTGCCGCTGACCCAGCCATACGCCCGGCCACGCTTCACTGACCCGAACATGGCACACTAGTTGAATATTCCACTAAAGTATCGGCGTGGGTACCGGCACCCCGGGCCCGCACGGGAATAGGTTGAGCGCCATGAGCAATCTCGATCGCCAGGCCGCACTCTCCGTCTGCGGAGGCCGGGGCTTCGTCGTCGCCGAGCCCGTACGGGAACTCCTCACCCCCCGCCACGTCCAGCTGGGTGAGTCCACCGAGGTACGCAGACTGCTGCCGAATCTGGGCCGCAGGATGGTCGGCGCGTGGGCCTTTGTCGATCATTACGGTCCCGACGACATCGCCGGCGAGCCCGGAATGCAGGTGCCGCCCCACCCGCACATGGGTCTGCAGACGGTCAGCTGGCTGCATGACGGTGAGGTCCTGCACCGGGACAGCCTCGGCAGCCTGCGGACGATCCGCCCGCGCGAGCTGGGGCTGATGACCTCCGGCCGGGCCATCAGTCACTCCGAGGAGAGCCCGAAGTCCCACGCGAGGTTTCTCCACGGCGCCCAGCTCTGGGTCGCCCTGCCGGACGCCCACCGGAACGTCGAGCCGCACTTCCAGCACCACACCGAACTGCCGACCGTCTCCGCGCCCGGCCTCACCGCGACCCTGATCCTCGGTGAACTCGACGGCGCCACTTCGCCCGGCACCGCCTACACCCCGATCGTCGGCGCCGACCTGTCCCTGTCCGCCGGTGCCGAGGCCCGCCTGCCGCTTGATCCGGACTTCGAGTACGCGGTGCTCTCGATGTCCGGCCAGGCCGAGGTCGACGGCGTACCCGTGCTGCCCGGTTCCATGCTCTACCTCGGCTGCGGCCGTTCCGAACTCCCCTTGCGCGCGGACACCGAGGCGGGCCTCATGCTGCTCGGTGGCGAGCCCTTCGAGGAGGAGATCGTGATGTGGTGGAACTTCATCGGGCGGTCACACGAGGATATCGCACAGGCGCGTGCGGACTGGATGAACAGTGCCCGGTTTGGGGAAGTGGACAGCTATGACGGGGGCCGGCTCCCCGCTCCCGAACTGCCGCCGGTGGCGCTGAAACCGCGGGGAAGGGTGCGCTGAGCTGCATTGATGTGGTCGGGGTCCAGCGTGCGCCCTGGTTGTGCAGCTCGGTTGCTTGCTCAAAAGCGGAATCGGTTCCGTGCCTCTCTGGAAGCTTCCGCCGCGCGAGGCCGGGATTCCAAGGTGTGGCCGTGCGTGAGTAGCTTTAGTAGACCTAATGCTGACTCAATGCTGACTTAGCTGATGGGGTGTCAGGCTCCGCTGGTTCGCGTTCCGGCTGGTCTGCTGTCTGTGATGAGCGGGCTGGCTCCACGGGGCCGGGGCGTTACTGACTTGTGGTGGTGGAGTGAGCGCGCCGGTGATTGCGCATGGCCTACCGGGGGTGGGAAGTCATCTACGGCAAGCGGGGCGTTGTGGTGATCCCACAATGCTGACCGTCTGCTTCCCGGAGCCGCGCCTATGACCGTGCTGTCTATCGGTGAAGCCGGCCCAATAGTCGTGTTCGTAGTCGATCGGGCTCTTCCAGTCGCACACGCTGTGTAGCCGACGTGCGTTGTAGAAATCGGTGATCCAGGTCGCGATTCGGATTCGGGCCTCGGAGCGGGTGGCGAAGGTGTGCCGGTGGACGTACTCGACCTTGAGCACGCTGTTGAAAGCTTCACTGACGGCGTTGTCGAAGCTCGAGCCGACCCGGCCCATGCTGCGGCGGATGCCGTGCCGGCGGCAGACCTCGGCGAAGGCGGCCGCGCTCGCTGCCGCGATCACTGTGGAAGATCACACCACAGATGTCCCCGCCGCGGGTCGCCGCGGCCATGTGCAGGGCAGCGACGACCAGGTCGGCGTCGTGGCGGGCTCCCATCGCATAGCCGAGCAGGCGGCGGGAGAACAGGTCGATGACCGTGGCCAGATACAGCTTTCCCTCGCCGGTGTCGATCTCCGTCATGTCCCCGCACCACACCAGGTCGGGCGCCTCGGTGGTGAAGTCCCGGCGCACGAAGTCCGGGCACGCCGGCCGCTTGCCGGGCCGGGTCAGCCCCCGCCGTTTTCGGACCTTGCGGCCCGCCAGGCCGAGCTCGGCCATGATCCTCGCGATGGTGTTCACCGAGATACGTCAGCCCTTGCGGACAAGCGCGACCCAGATCTTCGGCGAACCGTAGGTGCCGCCGGAGCTGGTGAACTCCTCCTTGACCGCCTCCACCAGCCGCAGGTGTCGCGTCTGCCGCGCGGTGGGCTTGCGGATGCGGTGCTTGTAGAACCACGGCTCGCTCACACCCAGGGCACGACACGAGACGCGGTGCGGGATGTTGTGCACGGTCCTGAAGTCGCTGATTACCCCGACCACCTGGGACGGGTCCGCCACGGCTACTTCACCCACAGGACCATGCAGCGTTTGAGCACATCACGCTCCATGGCCAACTCCTTGTTGTCCCGCTTGAGCTGGGCATTTTCCCGCCGCAACCGCTCCACCTCGTCACTGACACCGGCCGGCGCGGTCCCGGCCCGGCGGGCCCGGGACACCCAGCTGGCCAGGGTGGTCTCGTTGATCCCCAGGTCCCTCGCGACCTCGGCGATCGACTTGCCGGTCTCCGTCACGATCCGTACAGCCCCCTCACGGAACTCCGGATCGAACTTCCGTCGATTCTCCGTCATGACTCCCAACTTCCCCTGCAGTCAGGGTCTTCACGCTACGAGGGGAGCCTCACGTAATCCGTGGCGGACAGCTCCCGGTCCATGAACGCCGTGTGGTCGGCCTGCCATTGGGCGGTCAGCCGCGTCACGGTGGCGGGCGAGAGGCCGGCCGAGGAGCCGAGGAACTGCTCCAGCGCGGGCACGAAGTCGCCGGAGGACAGTCCGTGCAGGTAGAGCAGCGGCAGCACCTCACTGATCTTCGGGGACTTGCGGCACCAGGGCGGCAGGATCGCCGAGGAGAACCGCTTGCGCTCACCCGTCGTGTCATCGACGCGCTTATCATTCACGCGTGGGGCCCGCACCTCGACTGTCCCGGCGGCCGTGGTGACCTTCCTCGACTGGTGGTAGCCATTGCGCACGACCAGGCGGCGACCGTCGCCGTCCCGTTCACCGGCCAACTCGGCTATGTAGCTGTTGACTTCAGCTTCCAGCGCGGCGGCCAGCATCCGCCTGGCGCTTTCGCGGACGATCTCGTCGATCAGGGAGCCGTTTGGCGTGGAACCGTCAGCATTGACTACCGTGAGCAGTCGGGTAGCCGGGACGCATTGCTGCGTCCCGGCCCCCTCAGAACCGGACGTGCGAGTCATCCCCGCATCCGGCTCAAGCTGGCCTGTGGCTGCCGCTGGGTGTCACGCTTCCGGTCGCCAGCGTGAACCTGGCGATGACAGGTCGTGTGGATCAGCTCCAGGTTGCTCGGGTGGTCGCTGCCACCTTTGCTGCGGTAGGTCAGGTGGTGCACGTGGATCGCCCGGAGGCTCCCTGTGAACCACTTGACTGAGGTTCCCCCGGCGTGCGGGAGGTGCTGATCAGCTGGTCAGGGCGGGTTGACGGGGTTTCAGGTTCGTTCGTTCGGCCGTTGCCTGGTCGGCG
>NZ_JBVJMV010000015.1:0-119887 GCF_055584025.1 Streptomyces sp. NPDC104309
CAAGGCCACAGTGCACCCCAAGGAGGAAGAACCACCTGGCCACGGGGTCAGGTACTCAGCGGGTCCCAGGGGAACTCACGGGATGTCGCACAGAAGAGCGAGTATGCGAGGGGCCGGAACAGCGGGCTGGTCACCTCGGTCAGTGCCGGAAGGATCATCGTCGCGCGCATGCCGGTGCAGACTCGCGAAGTGGTGCGGTCGGTTCCCGGCCGGGGCCGTATGTCCTGACGCGGCCGCCCCCGGCAGCGACGGCTGCCGGGGGCGGTGGGGTACGCGTCAAAAGGCGTACGGACCTGATCCGGGCGGACCGGATCAGGCGGATCAGATCAGGCCGAGCTCGCGAACCGCGTCGCGCTCCTCGATGAGCTCCTGCACCGACGCGTCGATGCGCGTACGGGAGAACTCGTTGATGTCCAGGCCCTGGACGATCTCGTACTTGCCGTCCTTCGTGGTGACCGGGAAGGACGAGATGATGCCCTCGGGCACGCCGTAGGAGCCGTCCGACGGGATACCCATGGAGGTCCAGTCGCCGGCGGCGGTGCCGTTGACCCAGGTGTGGACGTGGTCGATGGCGGCGTTGGCGGCGGAGGCGGCCGAGGACGCGCCACGGGCCTCGATGATCGCGGCGCCGCGCTTGGCGACGGTCGGGATGAAGGTGTCGGCCAGCCACGCCTCGTCGCTGACGAGCTCGGCGGCGTTCTTGCCGACGACCTCCGCGTGGAAGATGTCCGGGTACTGGGTCGCCGAGTGGTTGCCCCAGATCGTCAGCTTCTTGATGTCGGAGACGGCGGCACCGGTCTTGGCGGCCAGCTGCGAGATCGCGCGGTTGTGGTCGAGGCGGGTCATCGCGGTGAAGCGCTCGGCCGGTACGTCGGGGGCGGCGGCCTGCGCGATGAGCGCGTTGGTGTTGGCCGGGTTGCCGACGACGAGGACCTTGATGTCGTCCGCGGCGTTGTCGTTGATGGCCTTGCCCTGCGGCTTGAAGATGCCGCCGTTGGCGGAGAGCAGGTCGCCGCGCTCCATGCCCTTCGTACGCGGGCGGGCGCCGACCAGCAGGGCGACGTTGGCACCGGCGAAACCGACGTTGGCGTCGTCGGTGATCTCGATGTTGCGCAGCAGCGGGAAGGCGCAGTCGTCGAGCTCCATCGCGGTGCCCTCGGCGGCCTTCAGGCCCTGAGGGATTTCCAGGAGACGCAGGTTGACCGGCACGTCCGGGCCGAGCAGGTGGCCGGAGGCGATGCGGAAGAGCAGCGCGTAGCCGATCTGGCCGGCTGCGCCGGTCACGGTGACATTCACGGGAGTGCGGGTCATGGCGATCTCCGTTAGACAGCTGGCGGTGGGGGTCCCTGCCCCTGGTGCTGGACATCCCTGAATCTTGATGTGAAGAGATATCCAGCGTTCAGGCTATCCGACCGGGAACCTCCCTACCGCCCGGACCCCTGTGGCACCGCACACAACCCGTCACACAGCGCTCACCCGGCCCTGTCCACTCACCCGGGAGGCGGTCGCCCGATGGCGGGCCGAGCACACCGACGCATGCCGGACACACCGTTGCAGGACGATCACACCGTGGCGGAATGGTCACTTCCGTGCCACAGGCCACAGGGTTCCCTTGAACCGGTCTTCGCCGTCGACGAGGCTGAAGCCAGGACGGGGGCAAGGCCGCTCAAGTCACCACATTCCGGAGCCACTTCGCTCCGGTGGCCCCCCGCCCTCGGGTGTCCGTCCCTTCTCGGGGGAGGGGACGGACACCGTCCGCGAACGGCGCGGCCGTACGGACGAGCGGATGGACGGGCGGGCGGACTCAGCGGATCGTGAAGTGGACCGCGTCCTCCAGGAACGGCATGTCCAGCCACGGCTTGGGCTGCGCCACCAGCGCGAGCATCACGATGAGGAAGCCGAGCACCCCGTACGTCACCAGGTCGGTGAAGCGGGAACGGACCGCCAGCATGCCCACCGACGGGACCACGAGCCGCAGCACGGCGCCCCCGATGAGGGCCGCCCCGATCAGAATCGTGCCGATCCTGAAGGCCTCGGCGAAGGGGTTGACGGCCACGATCAGCAACCCGATCCCGGCCGTGCAGAGCACGGCGAGCAGCGGCCACTGCCGAGCCGGTGCGGGGGCGTCCCCGGACGCGGCACGGCCACCGCCCTCGGGGCGCGCGGTGTCCCGGGTGAACGAGGGGAACCTCCGCGACGGACGTGCCCCCTCGCGCGGGGCGGTCTGCGGGCGAGCACCCTCACCCCGGTCCGAGCCGGTGCCGCAGCGGGAGCCGGTGCCGGAGCCCTGCTTCGTGCCGGAGGCGGAGCCCGTGCGGGAGTCCGAGTCCGACTCCGGTTCCGAGCCCGTGCTGGAGTCCGAGCCCGAGTCCGACTCCGGTTCCGAGCCCGTGCTGGAGTCCGAGCCCGAGCCCGACTCCGGTTCCGAGCCCGAGCCTGAGCCCGGGTCCGCACCAACCGCCGCGCCGGCGGTCGCGTTCACGTCAGTGTCCGCGTGCGCATCCACGTCAGCGCCGGCATCCACGTCAGCGCCGGAGTCCGCGTCCACGTCCGCGGGGCCCCGAGCGGCTGCCCCTTCAGCTGACTCCTCAGGGGCGGCGCCCTCCGAAGCAGTGCCCTCACGGGTCACAGCCCGATCCGGCACGGCCGCATCCGCCGCACCGGCGGGGGGCATCTCCGCGTCCGACGGCACCGGAGACGTCCGGTCCGCCTCGGCGGCCGGGTCGGCCGGACTCGTACCAGCACCCATGGGGTTCCTTCCGGATCGGGTCGGTCGGCTCAGACCGCGGCGGCCGCGTCGCGCTCGGCCGCCTCGACCACGTTGACGAGCAGCTGGGCGCGGGTCATCGGGCCGACGCCGCCCGGGTTCGGGGAGATCCAGGCGGCGACCTCGGCCACGCCCGGGTGGACGTCCCCGACGATCTTGCCGTTCTCGTCCCGGCTGACGCCGACGTCGAGCACGGCCGCGCCCGGCTTCACGTCCTCGGGCTTGATGATGTGCGGAACACCGGCGGCGGCGACGATGATGTCGGCCTGCCTCAGCTGGGCGGAGAGGTCACGCGTACCGGTGTGGCACTGGGTGACGGTGGCGTTCTCGGACTTGCGGGTCAGCAGCAGCGGGATCGAGCGGCCGATGGTCACACCGCGGCCGACGACCACGACGTGCGCCCCGTTGATCTCCACGTCGTGGTGGCGGAGCAGCTGGACGACACCCTGCGGAGTACAGGGCAGCGGACCCGCCTCGTTCAGCACGAGACGGCCGAGGTTCATCGGGTGGAGGCCGTCGGCGTCCTTGGCCGGATCCATCAGCTCCAGGACGCGGTTGGTGTCGATCCCCTTGGGGAGGGGAAGCTGCACGATGTAGCCCGTGCACTCAGGGTTGGCGTTGAGCTCCCGTACGACGTCCTCGATCTCCTCCTGGGTGGCGGTGTCGGGGAGTTCGCGCTGGATCGAGCCGATGCCGACCTGGGCGCAGTCGCGGTGCTTGCCGTTCACGTACCACCGGCTGCCCGGGTCGTCCCCGACGAGCAGGGTTCCCAGGCCAGGGGTGATGCCCTGCGCCTTGAGGGCCGCCACGCGGACGGTGAGATCGGACTTGATCGCGGCTGCGGTGGCCTTGCCATCGAGAATCTGGGCAGTCATGTCCCCATACTCGCGGATGACCCCGCCCGCATACCAATTCCGGGCGCCGAGGATGGCCACCAGGTTGCGCTTGGACAACGCATTCGGCAATTGGCTGGACAAAAAGCCGACGTCAAGACCACGATGAGCCGCGCAGTACCGCGGACAGTGCCGGGGGGACAGACCGTACTCATTGCGCATGTTTCCTCCGCCCGGACCGCGTCGTCCCCATTTTTACAACGGAGGAATCTCGCCATGAGCTTCGGCGACCCGAACAACCCCTACAGCCAGCAGCAGGGCGGGCAGCCGGGGTCCGGCTATCCGCAGCAGTCCCCGCAGGGCGTGCCGCAGCAGGGTGGCTACCCCACGGCCCCGCCCGCGCAGGGCGGATACGGCTTCCCCGGTGCACCCACCGAGATGCCGGGCGGCGTGAAGGCGGCCCGCGTCATGCTCTACGTGATCACCGGCCTGCAGGTCATCGGCGCGATCATCTTCGCGATCGCCGCCGCGGCCGTGAACGCCGCCAAGAACGACGCGACGCTCAAGGACGACGTCCAGTTCCAGCAGCTCGCCGACTACTCCGGCAACGCCCTGTGGGGCATCGTGGCCTTCGCGGTGCTGTGGGGTGTCTTCGCCGTGTTCCTCGCCGTGAAGTTCGGCAAGGGGACCAACGGCATCCGCATCACGGCGATCGTCTTCGGTGCGATCACCGCGATTCTCGGCATCTACCCGTTCGTCATCTTCGGCCTCGTGCACACGGTTCTCGCCGTGCTGATCATCGTCTTCGTCGCGAGGGCCGATGGCAACGCCTGGTTCAACCGGCAGCAGCAGCCGCAGTACTGAGACGTTCGTCCTGCTGTTCCCCACGGGAACGAAGAAGGCCGTAAACCCGCACGCTCGCGGGTTTACGGCCTTCGGCCTTTTCCGGGCCGGATGTCAGTGGAAGAAGTGCCGCGTACCCGTGAAGTACATCGTCACGCCCGCCTTCTTCGCGGCCTCGACGACCAGCTCGTCACGGACCGAACCCCCCGGCTGGGCCACGGCCTTGATGCCGGCGGCGGTGAGGATCTCCAGCCCGTCCGGGAACGGGAAGAACGCGTCGGAGGCGGCGTACGCGCCCCTCGCCCGCTCCTCGCCCGCCCGCTCGACGGCCAGCTTCGCGGAGTCGACCCGGTTGACCTGCCCCATGCCGACGCCGACGGAGGCACCGCCCCTGGCGAGCAGGATCGCGTTGGACTTGACCGCGCGGCATGCCTTCCACGCGAAGGCGAGCTCCTTCAGCTCGTCCTCGGAGAGGGCCTCGCCGGTGGCGAGGGTCCAGTTGGCCGGGTCGTCACCGTCGGCCTGGAGGCGGTCGGTGACCTGGAGCAGCACGCCGCCGTCGATCGGCTTCACCTCGACCGGGGCGGTCGGGGCGTCGGGGCAGCGCAGCACCCGGATGTTCTTCTTCCGGGCCAGGACCTCGACCGCGCCGTCCTCGTACGCCGGGGCGACGATGACCTCGGTGAAGATCTCCGCGACCTGCTCGGCCATGGCGACGGTCACCGGACGGTTGACGGCGATGACACCACCGAAGGCCGACAGCGGGTCGCAGGCGTGTGCGTTGCGGTGCGCCTCGGCGACGTCGTCGGCGATCGCGATGCCGCACGGGTTGGCGTGCTTGATGATCGCGACGCACGGCTCGGAGTGGTCGTACGCGGCCCGGCGCGCGGCGTCGGTGTCCGTGTAGTTGTTGTACGACATCGCCTTGCCGTGCAGCTGCTCCGCCTCGGCCAGGCCGCCAGTGCCGGAGGTGTAGAGCGCGGCGGGCTGGTGCGGGTTCTCGCCGTACCGCAGGACGTTCTTGCGCTCGTACGTCGCACCGAAGAAGTCGGGGAAGCCCGAGTCGTCGGCGGCGGCGTAGCCGTCCGCGAACCAGGAGGCCACGGCCACGTCGTACGCGGCGGTGTGCTGGAACGCCTCGGCGGCCAGGCGCTTACGGGCGGTCAGGTCGAAGCCGCCCGCCCCGACGGCGGCGAGGACGTCGCCGTACCGCGCGGGGCTGGTGACGACGGCCACGGACGGGTGGTTCTTGGCGGCGGCGCGGACCATGGAGGGGCCGCCGATGTCGATCTGCTCCACGCACTCGTCGGCGGACGCGCCGGAGGCGACGGTCTCCTTGAACGGGTACAGGTTCACGACGACGAGGTCGAAGGGCTCGACACCCAGCTCGGCGAGCTGCTCGCGATGGGCGTCCAGGCGCAGGTCGGCGAGGATGCCGGCGTGGACGCGCGGGTGCAGCGTCTTGACGCGGCCGTCGAGGCACTCGGGGAAGCCGGTGAGCTCCTCGACCTTGGTGACCGGCACTCCGGCGGCGGCGATCCGCCCGGCGGTGGAGCCGGTGGAGACGAGCTCGACACCCGCCTCGTGCAGACCGCGGGCGAGGTCTTCGAGCCCCGTCTTGTCGTAGACACTGACCAGGGCGCGGCGGATGGGCTTATTCACCGACATGACCGAGATGAACCTTTCGTCCCTCAATGCGATAGCCGTCACGGGCGAGCCGCCCCACGGCCTCGACGAGCAGCTTGCGCTCGACTTCCTTGATGCGTTCATGGAGGGCTGCCTCGCCCTCCGCCGTGTCCGCTTCGGTCACCTCGACCACGCCCTGCGCGATGATCGGACCGGTGTCGACGCCGTCGTCGACGAAGTGGACGGTGCACCCGGTGACCTTCACGCCGTACGCGAGTGCGTCACGCACCCCATGGGCACCGGGAAAGCTGGGGAGCAGGGCGGGGTGGGTGTTGAGGAACCGGCCGCCGAAGCGGGCGAGGAACTCCTTGCCCACGATCTTCATGAATCCCGCGGACACCACGAGGTCCGGACGGTGCTCGGCCGTCGCGGCCGCCAGCGCCGCGTCCCACTCCTCGCGGGTGGCGTGGTCCTTGACCCTGCACACGAAGGTCGGCAGCCCGGCGCGCTCCGCCCGTTCCAGGCCGACGATGCCGGAGCGGTCCGCGCCGACCGCGACGACCTGCGCGCCGAAGCCCTCGGGATCCTCACCGATGGCGTCGAGCAGGGCTTGGAGATTCGTTCCTGAGCCGGACACCAGCACGACCAGGCGGGCCGGGGCGGCGGAGGGGGGCGGGGAGGCCACGGCTGGGCCCTTTCTCGCGTGGTGAAGCAGAGTGACGCTGATTTGTATGGTCGTACGAATGAACCGAACCCCTCGATACGGGGAACTCTACGAACGAGCCGACCGTCAGCAACGATACCGGCACCTCCGGGGCCCTCTGCGGGACGGGGGTGAGGGGCCGCGGGCCGATCATGGGCAGGCCGGGGGGAGCGGCGGAAGTGGTGGAGAAGCGCCGGAGGGCCAGGGTGACGGGGACCGGCCGCCTGGCGCAGCCGCTCCCAGCTTTCGGCCCCTACTGGCCGGGAGGTAGCGTCAGGGGACAGGGAACCGTCCGAAGGGCGGAAATGACGAGATGGGGAAGACGTTCACCATATGCCGGACCGACGCCGCCGCACCGCCTTCCGCCACCCGCTGCCCGAGCGGACCTCACTCCTGCTGCGGGAGCGCCGGTCCCCCACGGGCCCTGCCTCTTCTTCCGGTGATTCCGCCGGTTCCTCCGGCCCGTCGGGGTCCATGGGCTCCGCGGACGACAACCCGTTCGCCGCACCGCCGGAGAACCGCCCCGACCAGCCCTGGCAGCCCCGCCGGCCCGGGAACGGCAACGGGGAGGACGGGAACGGCGGCCGGGGCAACGGCGACGGGTCGCCCGAGGGCGGCTCCTCCGACGAACAGCCGGTCTGGGGCAGCCAGTGGAGCAGTCGGCAGCCCGGTCGCCAGGGCGGCGGCTTCGGCGGCCGCCCCGGAGGCCAGGGCGGGCCGAACGGTCCGGGTGGCCCCGAGGGCAAACCCGGCGGGCTGCGCTGGGATCCGAGCGACCCCGCCCAGCGCCGCGCACGCTACGCACTGCTCTGCGGCATGTGGGCCTTCTTCTTCGCGCTCTTCGACTTCCCGGAGATCGCCCTGCTGCTCGGCGCGCTCGCCCTGTACTGGTCGATCAGCTCGCTCCGGGCCAAGCCGAAGGGCGCGTCCGCACCGGGCGGCTCCACCGGAGCGGCCGGGCCGGCCGGCCCACCGGCCGCCGGTCCCCTTCAGGGCTCCGGTTCCGGTCATGTCCCGGCGCCCCCCGCGCCCGTATCCGCACCCGGCGCCCCCGCTCCGGGCTACGGCAGGCAGCAGACCACGGCTGCGGTCAGCGGCCTGGTGACGGCACTGCTCGCGCTCTCGATCGTGGCGACGACGTTCACGGTGCAGCTGGTCTATCGCGACTACTACACCTGCGTGAACGACGCCCTGACCAAGTCCGGCCAACTGGCCTGCAACGACCTGCTGCCGAAGCCGCTGGAGCCCTTCTTCGGCGTCAAGAACTGACACCCGTCGGCGTCTGCCGGCCCCGCACGACACCTCAGGGATGAACGGACGGCCCCGTGCCCCCGGGCCGGGCCGTCCGTTCGTGCCAGGGATCGCTCGGCAGGAAGTCGTACGGCTCGGAGTCCCCGTCCTTCGCTGCCATGGGGGATACCGCCGCGGGGGACGCCGCCGCGGGGGACATACCCCCGGAGGTGCGTACGGCTACCGGCGCCGCTCCCGGTCCGGGCAGCTTCTCGGGCGCCTCCGCAGGCTCCTGACCAGCGACCGTCCGGCCCGCCGCCGTCGCCGGCTCCGCACTCCGTCGCCACCACCCCCGGGCGCTCCCCCGCAGCCGCCAGGCCCGCAGCAGCAGTGCCCCGGGGACACCGAGCACCGCCGTCCACACCAGGGCCGCCGCACCCGTGAGCCACCACACCGGGCCGAACTCCGCCAGCGCCCCGGTGCCGAGCGGTCCCCCCGCGGCCCCGGCAAGCACCGCCGTGCCCACCCCGCATCCCAGCGCCCCCAGCCCGGCCGACAGCGCGGTCTCCCTCACACTCCACGCCTCCTCCCGTCCGGCATCGGCGGGTGCGGCCCGTCGGACCGTGAACCAGGCGACCGTCACCCCGGCCGCGACCGGCACCGCCACGGCCGCCCAGTTCAGGACCGTCGCCGGGCTCTGGTCCGGCACCGCGGCGAGCAGCGGGAAGACGGGCCGTGCCGGACGCCCCGTGAAAGCGAGCGGGGTGACCGTGGAGGCCGTACCGAGGGCGAAGCCCGGCCCGAGCCCGTAGGCGGCGCCCCAGACCGCCGCGTTCGGCACCAGGACCAGCGCGAGCAGCAGCACCGAGACCCGGCCGGCCCAGTCACCGGAGAGCTGGATGAACGACTGCTGCGCCGGCTGCGCGTGCCGGACCAGCGACACCGCGACCAGCAGCGCCCCGCCGCCGAGCAGCATCGCCACCCCGGCCGCGGCCGACCGGGCGACCGTGTCGGCGCGCTCCCTGAACCGGGTGCGCGCCAGCTCCTCGTGCACCCGCACCGGCGCCCAGGACGGCGGCGGACCGATGGGGCGCCCGGAAGCCGTCCAGACCCCGGCCGCCGCCGCGCCGGCCACCACAATGGCCGAAGGGAAGAGCAGCGACCCCGCGTGCACGGACAGCGAACCGCCCCGCGCATAGAGCGCGACAGCGGCCCCGACCAGCAGATATCCGCCGATGGTCAGGACGAACGCGCTCGCCGCCGAGGGGGCCTGACGCCCCTCGTCGACCTCCAGGGTGTCCCGGGCCGCACGGTGCACCAGCCACACCGGAATCACGGCGAGCAGCAGCGGGACAAGGCCGACCGGGGCAGGGACCCCACTGAGCGTGTCGGCTCTGATCAGCTCCGCACCATGGGCGAGCAGCCAGAGTCCCGCCGACGCGTGAAGAGCCTCGCCGGGGCCGTTGTCGGGGGCCGGGGAGCTGATCCACAGCACCGTGACGAGCACGGTGAACCCGCCCAGCCCCAGTCCGGCGGCCAGCGCTCCACGCAGGAAGGCGAAGGCCAGAACGGCGGACCTGCTCTGCTCGGCCGGCAACGAGGGGCTGCCTTCGGTCACTTGGGTCACACCGCAATGCTGCCAACGACACGCGCTTATTCCGCGTAACAGGCGAACACCCGCTGTGTCGCTCAATATGCGTTTATGTACTTTTCCACCCGGCGTAGGCCCTCGGGGGGTCATTCATGACGCAGAGCTCGACCGATGCGACCACCGCGCATCCGCTTCCCGCCCCCAAGGAGCGACGCAGGCTGCGCAAGGCGAAGGCGTTGAGTGAAGAGCAGGTCGCGACGGCGATGGGCGTCACCCGGGCCACGGTCCGGGACTGGGAAAGGGGCCGCACCGCGCCCCAGGGACGCAGGCGTGAGGCGTACGCCAGGCTGATCGGCGGGGGCCGGACAGGCTCTCAGGCGGCGCCCGCGAGTACCCGGACCAAGCCCACCGCCCCGAGCACCCGGCCGAAGGCCGCCGCCAGACGGGCGGCCCGACCGGTGACGCCGACGACGGTCGGGAGACCGTCCAAGCCGGTGACGTCCCCTCCGCCGTCCCGCCCGCAGACCCCCGTCGAAGCCACCGGGAGCACCGTCATGGCCCCGACCGAGCCCGGCACCACCCCCGATCCGCCCGGCACACCCGACGCGTCCGGCACAGCGGGCACACCCGGCGCGCCCGGCACATCCGGTGCTTCCCGCTCGTCCGGCACATCCGGTGCTCCCAGCGCTTCCCGCTCGTCCCGCTCATCCGGCGCTTCCGGCGCTTCCCGCTCATCCGGCGCTTCCGGTGCGGGCAACGCATCTGCGGTGCCGGCCGCACCTGCCGCCCAAGTCGCGCCTGAAGCACCTGGAGCCGATGAGGCGCCCGGAGCGGCTGCCGAGGCTTTCGATGCCCTCTACGCACATTGCGCCGCCGCCCTTCTGCACCAGACGTTCCTGCTGACCGGGCGCAGCGGCCTCTCCCAGGAGTCCGTCGCGCGGGCCTTCGCGCGGGCCTGGGAACGCTGGCCCGAAGTCGCGGTGGATCGCGATCCGGTCGGCTGGGTGCGGGCCGCCGCGTACGAGTACGCGACGTCGCCCTGGCACCGGCTGCGCCGCACGCACCGCCGCTTCGACCCGCCGCCCGCCGAACCCGGTGCGCGCGCGCTGCTCGACGCGCTGCTCGCCCTGCCGCCGTCGTACCGTCGGACCCTGCTGCTGTACGACGGTGTCGGCCTGGACCTGCCGGAGACCGCCGCGGAGACGGAGGCCAGCACCCCGGCGGCGGCGAGCAGGCTGATGAACGCCCGTGCCACGGTCGCCGAGCGGCTGCCCGAGCTGGCGGAGCCCTCGTCGCCCGGCGAGCAGTCGGCGCTCCTGCATGAGTGGCTCGGCGCGCTCGCCCGGACCCGGGCCCCCGGCCGGCTCCCCTCGCCGGACGTGATCCGTACGAACAGCGAGCGCAGGGCCCAGCGGTGGACCAGGGCGACCTTTTCCTTCACCGCGCTGCTCATCGGTCTGACGCTGTTCACCCTGGCGACGGCCCCGACGCGGTACGAGACCCCGGAGTCACCCGCTCAGCAGGTCGGCGGGGTGCCGCCACGCAGCGGCCCGCAGAAGCTGACGCCGCAGGACCTGCAGTTGCAGAAACAGCTGCACGGCGAACTCGTGCAGGGTCCGGGCCGGCTGGTCCCCCGGGCCGGCTGAACGCGAGAACCCGCGGGCCGCGCAAGGGGCGGCGGACAGCGGGAAACGTCGCGGGCCCGTATCCCTGTGCAGGGGTACGGGCCCGCGACGTCTGTGCGGTGACGCGATACTGCGGTGCTGCTCCGACGTGGTGGAGCGATCAGGCGCCGAGGATCTCGCGCGCCAGCTTGGCGGTCTCGGTCGGCGTCTTGCCGACCTTGACGCCGGCGGCCTCAAGGGCCTCCTTCTTCGCCTGCGCGGTGCCGGAGGAGCCGGAGACGATGGCGCCGGCGTGGCCCATGGTCTTGCCCTCGGGGGCGGTGAAGCCCGCGACGTAACCGACGACCGGCTTGGTGACGTTGGCCTTGATGAAGTCGGCCGCACGCTCCTCGGCGTCGCCGCCGATCTCACCGATCATCACGATCAGGTCGGTCTCGGGGTCGGCCTCGAACGCCGCGAGGGCGTCGATGTGCGTCGTGCCGATGACCGGGTCGCCACCGATGCCGACGGCGGAGGAGAAACCGATGTCACGGAGCTCGTACATCATCTGGTAGGTCAGCGTGCCGGACTTGGACACGAGACCGATGCGGCCGGGCTTGGTGATGTCGCCCGGGATGATGCCGGCGTTGGACTGACCGGGGGTGATCAGGCCGGGGCAGTTCGGGCCGATGATCCGGGTCTTGTTGCCCTTCGAGCCCGCGTACGCCCAGAAGGCGGCGGAGTCGTGGACGGCGATGCCCTCGGTGATCACGACGGCGAGCGGGATCTCGGCGTCGATCGCCTCGACGACGGCGGCCTTGGCGAAGGCCGGCGGCACGAAGAGAACCGACACGTTCGCGCCGGTCTTCTCCATCGCCTCGGCGACGGTCCCGAACACGGGTACCTCGTTGCCGTCGAAGTCGACGGACGTGCCGGCCTTGCGCGGGTTCACGCCGCCGACGATGTTGGTGCCGTCACCGAGCATGAGCTTGGTGTGCTTCATGCCGGTGGCACCGGTCATCCCCTGGACGATGACCTTGCTGTCCTTGGTGAGGAAGATAGCCATGGTGTTGGAGTCCCTCGTCCCTTACTTCGCAGCCGCGGCGAGCTCAGCGGCCTTGTCGGCCGCGCCGTCCATGGTGTCCACGCGCTGAACGAGCGGGTGGTTGGCGTCTGAAAGGATCTTGCGACCCAGCTCCGCGTTGTTGCCGTCGAGGCGCACGACCAGCGGCTTGGTGACCTCTTCGCCCTTGCTCTTGAGCAGCGCAAGAGCCTGGACGATGCCGTTGGCGACCTCGTCGCACGCGGTGATGCCGCCGAAGACGTTGACGAAGACGGACTTGACGTCCGGGTCGCCGAGGATGATCTCCAGGCCGTTCGCCATGACCTCGGCGGAGGCGCCGCCACCGATGTCGAGGAAGTTGGCGGGCTTCACGTTGCCGTGGTTCTCACCGGCGTACGCGACGACGTCCAGGGTCGACATGACCAGACCGGCGCCGTTGCCGATGATGCCGACCTCGCCGTCCAGCTTGACGTAGTTGAGGTTCTTGGCCTTGGCGGCAGCCTCGAGCGGGTTGGCTGCGGCCTTGTCCTCAAGAGCCTCGTGCTCGGGCTGACGGAAGTCGGCGTTCTCGTCGAGAGACACCTTGCCGTCCAGCGCGAGGATGTCACCGGAGGCGACCTTGGCCAGTGGGTTGACCTCGACGAGGAGCGCGTCCTCGGCGATGAAGGTCTCCCACAGCGTCACCAGGACCTCGGCGACCTTCTCGGCGACGTCGGCCGGGAACTTCGCCTGCGCGACGATCTCGCGGGCCTTCTCGATCGTGACTCCGGAGTTGGAGTCGACCGGGACCTTCGCGAGGGCCTCGGGGGTCTTCTCCGCGACCTCCTCGATGTCCATGCCGCCCTGCACCGAGGCCATGGCCAGGAAGGTGCGGTTGGTGCGGTCGAGGAGGTACGAGACGTAGTACTCCTCAAGAATCTCCGGCGCGGTCTCGGCGATCATCACCTTGTGGACCGTGTGGCCCTTGATGTCCATGCCGAGGATGTCGGTCGCGCGGGCGACCGCCTCGTCGGGGGTGGCGGCCAGCTTGACGCCGCCGGCCTTGCCGCGGCCTCCGACCTTCACCTGCGCCTTGACGACCGACTTGCCGCCCAGCCGCTCGGTCGCCTCGCGGGCTGCCTCAGGCGTGTCGATGACTTCACCGGCCAGCACCGGTACACCGTGCTTGGCGAAGAGGTCCCTCGCCTGGTACTCGAACAGGTCCACGCGCGTCCGTCCCTTAATCAAATGGTCTCGCGGTTCGATTTCTGCGTGGGCGTGCCGCGAGGGGCAACGTGACTGCTCTGTCACTAGGAAGGCGCACACGGTGACCCGGGGTACGCGGCATGTCCATCTCGCAGGTTATCCCCGCGCTCCGCAGGACCCTAAATCGCGGATCGCACCTGAGCGGTGATTACGGTCACAGATCCAGCCCGTGGCCGGGTCGCAGTGGACGGAACGGCGCGGATGCGGTGTCTGCGGGGAAGGCGCCGGGACCAGCCGGTCGGGTGGTCCAGGGGCAGCCGGTCCCGGCTGCCCCGGTCGAACGGGAAGGGGCCGGTGGGTCCCGTGCGCCGGACCGGCCGGCGGCGTCATGGAGCGTGCCGGTGACCGCGACCATGACCGTGTTCGTGTTCGGCACCCCCCGCCACCTCGTGCCGGACCGGCCCGGCCCGGCCGGCCGGCCGGCTCGGCGGCCGTACCTACCCCGCTTCGGTGCCGCCCCTCGTCACTGAACGATCTCCTTGTCCGGTACGGGCAGCGGCCTCTTCTCGATCGCCGCCGCCATCACCTCCGGGAAGAGATCCGGGGTGCATGCGAACGCGGGTGCGCCCAGGGCCCCGAGGGCCGCCGCGTGGTCGTGGTCGTAGGCGGGCGCCCCCTCGTCGGACAGCGCGAGCAGCGTCACGAACTGCACGCCGGAGGCCTTCATCGCGGCGACCCGCTTCAGCATCTCGTCGCGTATGCCGCCCTCGTAGAGGTCGCTGATGAGCACGACGACGGTGTCGGCGGGGCGGGTGACCTTCGACTGGCAGTAGGCGAGCGCCCGGTTGATGTCGGTCCCGCCGCCGAGCTGGGTGCCGAAGAGTACGTCGACGGGGTCGTCGAGCTGGTCGGTGAGGTCGACCACGGCCGTGTCGAAGACGACGAGCCTGGTACGCAGGGTGCGCATGGAGGCGAGCACCGCGCCGAAGACGGAGGCGTAGACGACCGAGGCCGCCATCGACCCGGACTGATCGATGCAGAGGATCACGTCCTTCTTCACGGACTGCGCGGCCCGTCCGTAGCCGATGAGCCGCTCGGGGACGACGGTGCCGTACTCGGGGAGGTAGTTCTTGAGGTTGGCCCGGATGGTGCGGTTCCAGTCGATGTCGTGGTGGCGCGGGCGGTTGATCTTGGCCGAGCGGTCCAGCGCGCCGGTGAGTGTGGCCCGGGTACGGGTGGCCAGCCGCTTCTCCAGATCGTCGACGACCTTGCGCACGACCGCTCTTGCGGTCTCCTTCGTCGTCTCGGGCATGGCCTTGTTGAGCGAGAGGAGCGTCCCGACGAGGTGGACGTCCGCCTCGACGGCCTCCAGCATCTCCGATTCGAGAAGCAGGGCGGAGAGCCCGAGCCGGTCGATCGCGTCACGCTGCATGACCTGGACCACGGAGCTGGGGAAGTACGTGCGGATGTCTCCGAGCCAACGGGCCACCGAGGGGGCGGAGGCTCCGAGCCCCGCCGAGCGGCTGTTCCCGCCCCGGCCACCGGGACTTCCCCCACCGCCGTACAGCGCGCTGAGCGCGCCGTCCATCGCGGCGTCGCGTGCGGTGAGGGTGCAGCCGGTGCTCTCGGCGCTGTCGCCGCCCAGGACCAGCCGCCACCGGCGCAGCCGTTCGTCGTCCGCCGGGCCGGACGGCGAGCCGTGGGCCGGGTGCGGTGCGGTTCCGGCCGTGTCCGTGGTCATCCTGTCGCCCCCAGTGGTTCCTTGGCGTTCTCGACTCTCTCGTGCCTCTCGTGCGGGCCGACGCCGCCCGGGTCCGGACCGATGCCGGTGTCCGGACCGGTGCCGCTCTCGATGCCGATGCCGATGCCGGTGCCGGTGTCCAGGCCGAGCATCAGGCGCAGCACCGGGACCACCGCATCGGCCCGGTCCGTGTCGAGCCCGGGGCCGAAGCCGGCTGCCGTCGTGCCGGTGCCGGTGCCGGTGGCTGTCGGCCCCCCGGTGGCCGGACCGCGCCGTACCAGCTCGCCCAGCGTGCGCCGTACGCCCGCCTCGTACGCCGAGAAGGTGCGGCGCAGCAGGGGCAGTACATCGGCGAAGGTGTCGGCGGGAACCCCGGCGAGCCAGGCGTCGACCAGGCCGAGCAGCCGCTCGTCGTGGACGAGGAGCATGCCGCCCCCGGCGGCGCCGCCGACGAACCCCTCGATCCAGGCGGCGGCCTCGGCCGGGGGTGTGCCGGGCGAGAGGGCCAAGCCCATCAGCCGGGCCGCGTCGTCCTCCGCGAGCTGTCCTACGTCGAGCAGCAGCCGGGCCGCACGGCCCCGGATGACGCCCGCGACCGTGTCCCGGGCGGCGAGCCTGTGCAGTACGGTGGTCCAGCGCGCGCGCAGCCCGGCCCCGTCGGCATCCGCCCGATCGACGCCGGTGAGCAGCCCGATCGCGGAGTGGACCCCGTCCACCCGGCGGCGCAGTTCGGCGGCACCGTCGGCATCGAGTCCGGTGCACGCGGGCGGCAGACCGACGCAGATCCGTTCGGCGAGCCCGGCCGCGACCCCGCCGAGGGCCGCTGTGTCCGTGGACCGCACATCGCCGTAGCGCAGGGTGCGGGCCAGCGCGGGAAGGGCGTCGGCGAGATGGCCGACGTCGGCGTCGAGCGCGGCACGGTCGGCGAGGATCCCCATCACCACGGGCAGTGCGTCGGACAGTTCCGCGAGGAGGCAGTGCTCGGCCAGTGCGGTGACCTCGGCGAGCGCGGTCGCCGAAGCGGCCTGGGACTCGGCCCTGGCGGTCGCGGCGGAGAGCACGGTGGTGCCCCAGGTCCCGGCCTCCGCGACACGTACGTACAGCTCGGGTTCCCAGCGCAGCCGCCAGCTCTCCCGGAACGTGCCGGTGCTCGCCCGGCCGGTGACGGGCTCGCCCCAGCCGACGGCGAGGATCCGCAGCCGGTGGAGCAGCCGGCTGCGGGCCGCGTCGGTGTCCTTGCGCAGGTCGAGCTCCAACTCCCGCTCCAACGCCTCCGGTTTGAGCCGGAGCGTGCGCTGCTGTCGGGTGAGGTCGCGTTGCAGGGGCACGGCGGGGGCGCTGTCCGGCACTTCACCGAGTGTCTCGCCGACGATCAACCGGTCCTGCACGAGCGCGAGCGGCACATCGGAGCCTTCGCACATCACGGCCCTGATCGCGTCGGTCGTCTCGCCCAGACCGGCGAGCGGGCGGCCCCGCATGGCGGCGAGGGTCTCGGCGAGCCGGACCGCCTCGATGACATGGGCGGACGAGACGAACCGGTCCTCGTCGCGAAAGAGCCCGGCGACCTTGGTCATCCACCGTTCGATCGGACGGTCGGCGGCGTCGAAGAGGTGTCCGTACCAGCCGGGTGAGTCGATGCCCGCCCCGTATCCGCTGTGCCGGGCGAGCCGACGGTGCGACCAGGGGACCCAGGTCAGCTCGGTCCTGACCTTGGGCAGCCCCTTGAGCAGGGCCCGGTCGGCGGCGAGCGTGGTCTTCGCGCCGAGCGCGGGCACGTGCCAGGCGCCGCAGACGACCGCGACGTCCTCGCCGAACTCCTTCACCGCCTTGCGCAGTTGGAGGCGCATGTACGCCTCGCGGACGGTGTCACGGGGATGACCGCCGTCTCCGTACACCTCGCGCAGGGCGGTCATCGCCTCGGCGAGCGCGGCGAACGGTGCCCGCGGATCGGTGTCCTCGCCGTCCCGGGTGCGGTGTTCGACGACGTCCTCCCACCAGCGCTCCGGATCGTCGTAACCCGCGGCCTCGGCCAGCACTCCGATGGGGTCGACCGGTGCGGGTGCGGGAGGGCCGCCCGCGCCCGCCCCCGGGTCCACGTCCGTGTCCGCCGCCCCCTTCCCGGCCCCGTTCCCGGCCTCGTCCTCGTTCCCGTCGTGGCCCGCTCGGCGCTCCTCCACCTGTGTCAGGGCCAGGGAGTTGGCGGCGGGCAGGTCGATGAAACGGACCGGCACGTCGTGCGCCAGCGCCCAGCGGATCGCGACCCACTCGGGCGAGAACGCGGCCAGCGGCCAGAACGCCGCCTGCCCGGGGTCGTCCACGGCGTGGGCGAGGAGCGCGACCGGCGGCCGCATCTGCTCGTCGGCGGCCAGCGGCAGCAGTGCGTCACCCTCCGGGGGCCCCTCGATGAGCACGGCCCCCGGGCGGGCGGCTTCCAGGGCCGCGCGGACGGCTCGGGCCGAGCCGGGCCCGTGGTGCCGCACCCCCAGCAGCAGCGGTCCGGCAGGACGCGCGGCCCGGGTCATGCGGACACCTCGCGGCAGGCGCGGTAGAAGTCCTTCCACCCGTCCCGCTCACGGACCACGGTCTCCAGGTACTCCTGCCAGACCACTCGGTCGGCCGCGGGGTCGCGGACGACCGCGCCGAGGATGCCCGCCGCCACGTCACCGGGGCGCAGCACCCCGTCGCCGAAGTGTGCGGCCAGCGCGAGACCGTTGGTGACGACGGAGATCGCCTCGGCCGTCGACAGCGTCCCCGAGGGGGATTTGAGTTTGGTACGTCCGTCGGTGGTGACGCCGTCGCGCAGTTCGCGGAAGACCGTGACGACACGCCGGATCTCGGCCATGCCGTCGGGTGCGGCCGGGAGGTCGAGCGACCGCCCGATCTGGTCGACGCGCCGGGACACGATGTCGACCTCCGCGTCGGGGGTGGCCGGCAAGGGAAGCACGACGGTGTTGAACCGGCGGCGCAACGCGCTGGACAGCTCGTTGACCCCGCGGTCGCGGTCGTTGGCGGTGGCGATGACGTTGAATCCGCGGACTGCCTGGACCTCCTGACCCAGTTCCGGGACGGGGAGGGTCTTCTCCGACAGGATCGTGATGAGCGAGTCCTGCACATCCGCGGGGATTCGGGTGAGCTCCTCGATCCGCGCGGTCATGCCACCGGACATGGCGCGCATGAGCGGGCTGGGCACCAGGGCGTCCCGGCTGGGCCCGTGCGCGAGCAGCTGCGCGTAGTTCCAGCCGTAGCGGACGGCCTCCTCCGGGGTGCCGGCCGTGCCCTGGACGAGCAGCGTCGAGTCACCGCTGACGGCGGCCGCGAGATGCTCGGACACCCAGGTCTTGGCGGTGCCCGGAACGCCGAGGAGCAGCAGGGCGCGGTCGGTGGCGAGCGTGGTCACGGCGACTTCGACGAGGCGGCGCGGACCGACGTACTTGGGTGTGATCACCGTGCCGTCGGACAGGGTGCCGCCGAGCAGGTACGTGGCGACGGCCCACGGGGACAGCTGCCAACGGGCGGGCCGCGGACGGTCGTCGGCTGCGGCAAGGGCCTTCAGCTCATGGGCGAAGGCGTCCTCGGCATGCGGTCGCAGCGCCTGCGCGGCGACGGCTGCGGTGGTTTCGGACACGGTCATGGATCCCCCTCCAGATCGGTCGACCTGATGTGGTTTCCACCGTGCACCATGGCACTGACAATCGGCCCCGACCGCAGGTCAGGACCGATTCGGACGCTTCGGGGAGGAGTTCAGCCCGCCACCGGCGAGACCGCCACGCAGCCGCCCGCGGCGATGAGGCCCTCGCCCTCGGCCTCCTTGATGACCTTGCCCTTGTACGTGATGGAGCAGGCGACCTCGGCCCCGTCCGCGTCCAGGGCGACCGGCATGACGGCGGGCGGCATGAATCCGCGCAGCGTGACGGTCTTCCGCCACGGCAGGGTGGGGGACTCGACCGTCTCGGTCTTCGACTCCATGGCCTTGCCTCCACCCTCGTGGAACTGAATCTCGTCGACGCTCGTGCCGGTGACCTCGTAGGTGACTTCGTAGGTCTCGTCCACGGCCTTGTCCACCTGATCGACGGCCTCGGAGCAGGCGCCGAGGCCGAGGACGACGGCTGGGCGGACGGCAGTACGCACGGTGCCGACGTCACGGATGTTGCGGACGGTGCAGTTCATCGGTTGATCCCCCGGAATCCGAGTGTCATCGCTCGCAGCAAATCGCAAAGAGAGAGTAAAGACAAGTTGCGTGCATGACGACGAATCAGCAGGTCGGAACGATTGTCAGTGGCGCGCTCTACCGTCGTTCCCATGCTGCTATCTCACGGGGGAGAACCCTTGCGCGCGGCCGACCCGGCGACGCGCTGGACGGTGGAGCAGGTCCTGGCCCTGGCTCCTGACGAGGCATCACGCAAGGCGGGGAGCAAGCTCGGTTCGGCCGGTCCGTGGTCGGGCGCCGGGTGTGACGGTTCGGGTGCGGTGTGGGGGCTGTGCAGAGGAAGCGGAAGCAAGCCGTATCAGACGGTGGTCGACACCACCGGCCCTGCGTACACGTGCAGTTGTCCCAGCCGGAAGTTCCCTTGCAAGCACGCGCTGGGCCTGCTGCTGGTCTGGGCGTCCGGCGCATCGGCCCTGCCTGCGGGCGAGGTCCCGGACTGGGCCGGTGAGTGGCTGACGGGCCGTCGCAGGCGCGTGGCGGAGAAGAACGAGGGGAAGGCCGGGGCTGCGGCGGGTGGCGCCCCGGCCACCGGCCCGGCCGATCCGGAGGCCGTCCGGCGGCGCGCCGAGCGCCGGGCCGAGCGGATCACCGGCGGCGCGCAGGAGCTGGAACAGCGGCTGGGAGATCTGTTGCGCGGCGGTCTGGCGGCGGCCGATCAGCCGGGGTACGGGCTGTGGGAAGAGACGGCCGCCCGCATGGTCGACGCCCAGGCTCCCGGACTGGCCTCACGGGTAAGGGAGTTGGGCGCCGTCCCGGCGTCCGGGCCGGGCTGGCCGGTGCGGCTGTTGGAGGAGTGCGCGCTGCTCCATCTGCTGGACAGCGCATGGCTGCGCATCGACCGGCTGCCGCAGCCACTGGCTGCCACGGTCCGCACGCGGGTGGGCCTGACCGCCCCCGCCGAGGGCCCATCGGTCCGCGACCACTGGCTGGTCCTCGCCCAGTACGACACCCCGGACGGCAAGCTCGTCACGCGCCGGATCTGGCTGTACGGGAAGGACTCGGGCCGCGTGGCGCTGCTGCTCTCCTTCGGGGCGGCCGGGCGCTCCCCGGGTCTGGCACTGCCGGTGGGCGTCACGATCGACGCCGAGGTCACGCCCTATCCGGGCGCCGGCCAGCCGCGGGCGGAGCTGGGTCGGCAGTTCGGTGTCCCGTCATCGGCCGGTGCGCCACCGACGGGTGGCACGGTGGCGGCCGCGATCGGTGCGTACGGGGACGCGCTTCGGAACGATCCCTGGCTGGACTCCTGGCCGGTGACGCTGCGCGAGGTCATACCCGTGCCGTCCGGGGACGGCTGGCAACTGGTGGACGCGACGGGGGACGCGGCCCTGCCCCTCACCCCGGCGGCGCTGTCCCGGCCCGGCCTGTGGAAGCTCGTCGCACTCTCCGGCGGCTCCCCGGTCACGGTCTTCGGCACATGCGGCCACCGCGGCTTCGACCCGCTCACGGCCTGGTCCACGGACGCGGATGCCGACGGTGTCGAGACCGACGGCGCCGAAATCAGCGGCGCCGCAACGACGTCCGAAACCGTGCCGCTCATCTGAACATCGGATTCGAAGGGGGACCAATGCCTCGCACCATGACAGCCACGCCCCGCGCCACTACAGCCATGCCACCGACCGTCACAGCCGTGCCATGGGAGGAGCTCGTCACCTCGGCGCTGCTCGGCACCGACCGCCGTCCCCCGGAGGGAGGCGGCGGGCCGGACGGACTGCTGGACGCGGCGGCGCTCCACACCGTGCGGCGCAGAGCGGGGCTGCTGCCCGCCACCGCGGCCGCCCGTCCTCGCCCGGCGCCCGCCGATCCCCGCCCGTCGCTGCCCCCGGCCGCCCGGCGCAGGCTGGCCCAACTCCTCACGGACCGTTCGGCATCGGGCGGCTCGGGCGGCCGGCGCGGCACGGCCCCTGATCTCACGGAGCTGATCCCGCAGTGGCTGGCCACCGCCAACCGGCACGGCTACGGGGCACCGCCCGCGCTGCTCCCGCCCCTGCTGGACGCGGCCAGGTCCCGCACCGATCTGCGGCCTCAGGCACTGGCCTTCGCCGGGCCGCGCGGGTTGTGGCTGGCCGGACTGAACCCCGAGTGGAAGTTCGCGCTGCGCGGCTCGCCCGGCGGCTCGTCGCTGCCCGACGCCACCGATCCGGAAGCGGTCTCCCGGCTCTGGCAGGAGGGCCTCTTCGCCGAACGGGTCGCCCTGCTAGGAGCCGTGCGCTCGCACGATCCGGCCGAAGCGCTCGCTCTGCTCGCCGCCACGTGGACGACCGAGCGCGCCGAGGACCGGCTGATGTTCCTCGATTCTCTGCGCACCGGACTGTCCGCGGTGGATGAGCCCTTCCTGGAACAGGCCCTCTCCGACCGCAGCCGCAATGTCCGCTCGACGGCCGCCGAACTGCTGTCCGCGCTGCCGGAGTCGGCGTTCGCCAGACGGATGGCGGCCCGCGCGATGTCCTGTGTGGGTCCGGACCTCACGGGTGACGCCGCCACCGTCGCCGTGGAGGCCCCGCACGAGTGCGACGCGGCGATGGAGCGCGACGGTGTGGTGGCGGTGCCGCCCTCCGGACGAGGCGAACGGTCGTGGTGGTTGGGCCAGTTGGTGGAGGCCACACCGCTCGCCACCTGGCCGGAGCGGTTCGGTGGCCGTACCGCACCGGAAGTGGTCGCCCTGCCGGTGGCCGACGGCTGGGCGGAGGAGCTCCACGCGGCATGGTGCCGGGCAGCAGTGCGGCAGCGGGATCCGGAGTGGGCCCGCGCGCTGCTCGGCTCCCCCTCCGTCCCCCCGTCGAACGGCCCCGGTACGGCGTCGCTCGCCGAGCGGTCGAAGCTTCTCGCGGTGCTTCCCGCACCCGAACGGAGCGAATGGGTGGCCGGCTTCATCGCGGCGCACGGGCTGTCCGAGGCGTTCCAGCTGCTCGGGGTCTGCCCCACGCCATGGGCCGGGCCACTGGGCCGCTCGGTCGTCGACGCCCTGGACATCGCCCGGGACGCGGGCAGCTACCCCTGGAGCTTCAGCGGCGTGATGGGCCTCGCCGAGCGCTGCCTGAACCCGGCCGAGGCGGACCGTCTCGAAATCCTCACCACCACCCCGGACGAACCGGAAGACGCCTCACCGGGCGCGAACGGCTACTGGTCGGAGGCGTTCCAGCGCCTGGTCTCCACATTGCGGCTGCGCGCGACGATGGACGTGGAGCTCATACCGGGCTGAGGGGGGCGACGGACTCCGGGTTCTGCTCGACGGACTCCGGGCTCGCCCGACGGACCCCGATTCGGGGGTGCCGGTGCACCGGGCGGTCTGCGCGTGGGCCGGGGCAGGGGCCGGGACCTGTGCACGGCTGGGGAGGGCGGGTCAGTCAGCCGTCACCCGGGTCCGTCACCCGCGTCCGGGCATCACCCGCGTCCGGGCGTCTCCCTGCCTGAGATCAGGGCAGGCCGGAACACCGCCCCGGGCAGGCGGGCCGAGCGGCCCGCTGCCTCGTGGTGGGAAGGGTCAGGCCTCCGCGGGGTGCCGGACGTTCGCGTTGACCCAGTCGACGATCGACGCCGTCGTCGCACCCGGGGTGAAGATCTCCGCGACGCCCTGTTCCTTCAGCGGGGCGATGTCCGCCTCCGGGATGATGCCGCCGCCGAAGACCTTGATGTCCTCCGCCTCGCGCTCCTTCAGCAGTTCGATCACCTTGGCGAAGAGCGTGTTGTGCGCGCCGGAGAGGATCGAGAGGCCGATCGCGTCGGCGTCCTCCTGGATCGCGGTGTCCACGATCTGCTCCGGCGTCTGGTGGAGCCCGGTGTAGATGACCTCCATACCGGCGTCGCGCAACGCCCGCGCGATCACCTTGGCTCCGCGATCATGGCCGTCCAGGCCCGGCTTGGCCACCACCACACGGATAGGACCGGTCACACCCATCACTGCCTCCACATGCGTCTCCCGTACCTGAAGGGCCGGGGATGTGAACGAACGTTATCGACAGCATCCCGCAACCCGCCGTTTCGCGGTGGGCGGGGAGGGGGAAATCACACGTGGGACATGTTCACCGGGCGCCGTTCCCGTTTCACGCGGCACACCTGCCGCGCGGGACCGGCCGCCAGGGGAGCCGCTACGAGGTCACCGTACCGCCGCGCCGACAGCCGCGCGGCACGGCGGTACGGCCCGTCGATCCACCGGCATCGGAACCATCGGTGCCGGGAGCGTCGGCATCGGGACCATCGGCGCCGGATCGACCAGCGTCAGGAGCGTCGGCATCGGGACCGTCGGCCGGGCCTTCATCGGTCACCACCGGTGAGGATTGGCCCGCGAACCGCGGTCGGCGCCGGCCGACCGGCCGCGCGTGCCGCCCGTACCTCCGCGACGGCACCCCATGAGGGCATACGGGGACGGGAGCCGCCTCCCCGCTTGCCGAAGCAGGAGGTCGGCCATGAGGGTCCTGCCTTTCCTTCCCCTACCGCTGCGCCGACCGTGTCTGTGCTGCACCCGGCTGTCATCCGCGCTGCTCAAGGCCACCGCACTTGAGCTGGTGGTCCTCGCCGGGCACGTACTCCTCTACCCCACCGGCATCACAGCGGAACGGCGCCCTCCGCCGCGTCCGGCCGGGCCGCCCGCCGCCACCGCACCCGCACCCGCACCCGCCGGGACGACCGCCCTCACGGCCGAGGGCGGCGAGCAGCCGCCCGTCGTGCTCCTGCACGGCTTCATCGACAACCGTTCGGTCTTCGTCCTGCTCCGCCGCTCCCTCGCCCGGCACGGCCGACGCCACCTGGAGTCGCTCAACTACTCGCCGCTGACCTGCGACATCCGTACGGCGGCCGAGCTGCTCGGGCGGCACGTCGAGGAGATCTGCGCCCGCACCGGTCACCACGAGGTCGACATCGTCGGGCACAGCCTCGGTGGCCTGATCGCCCGCTACTACGTACAGCGGCTGGGCGGTGACCAACGGGTCCGCACCCTGGTCACCCTCGGCACACCGCACGGGGGCACGGCCGTCGCCCCGCCGGCGAGTGCTCACCCGATCGTGCGCCAGATGCGCACGGGCTCCGCACCGATCGAGGAACTGCGCAGGCCGGCACCCGGCTGCCGTACCCGGTTCGTGAGTTTCTGGAGCGAGCTGGACCGGGTGATCGTCCCGGCCGAGGCGGCCTGCATCGACCATCCGGATCTCGACGCGCTGAACGTACGCGTCAGCGGGATCGGCCATCTCGCACTCCCGGTCCACCCGACCGTCGCCTCAGCGGTCCGGCAGGCCCTGGAGTCCCGCGAGGCACTGACCGAAGCCACCGAAGCCACCGGAGCAGCAGGAACAGCACGAGCCGACGGAACCACCGGCGCCACTGGAGCCACCGGAGCGGCAGGAGTCACTGGAACGGCTGGGGGTGCCGGGGCCGCTTCGGTCGCGTGAGCCTCGTCCGGTGCCGGCGAACGTCGAGTGCGCGCCACCGAAGTCCGAGCAACGGACCGGTGGTCACAGCAGCCGCACCTCCGCCTCGGGGAGCTTCGCCCACCAGTGGTGGTAGCGGCTGTAGACCGCGGCCTCGCGGTCGCCGAGAAGCGCGGTCAGGGACCGGGCCTCGGCGGCGAGTCCGTCCCAGGTGGCGGGCGACAGGGGGTGGAAGGCCGTGGCCTCGATGCCGCCGTCCACCGGGCGCCACACCCCGGCGACATGGCCGTCCACCAGCAGGGTGGGCAGCACGTCGCCGTTCCGCCGGATCACCAGCGGGCGGTAGGCCGGGGGTATCACCCGGCTGCGGTCGGCGTAGGCCAGCAGGATGCTGTCCCACATCGCCATGAGCCGGGGCGGCGCGGGGGTGTCCGCGGGCGGCCGGGAGGCACCCGGGAGGTCGAACAACGTGACGCCGTCCGGCCCCTGGAGCTGTTCGACGGCGCCGTCCAGCGCGCGCAGGGCCTCACGGACGGGGGCCCGCCGCACCAAGGAGAACTGCGTCACGTCCGCCACCGACGCGGGCCCGAACCCCGCCAGATAGCGCAGGATCAGGGTCCGCAGCGCCTGCGGGTCCACCGCCTGCCCCGTGAGGACGGGTCCCGTCCCGGCCGCGACGAAGGACGGCCGGGGGCCGAACGACCACGGCGCGTCCGTAGGAGCGTGGTGCAGCGGCGCGTACCCCTTCAGCCCCCACCACACCCCGTCCTTCTTCTCGGCGCCGATCCGCTCCTCGACCCACGCCTGCGTCTGCGCCGAGGTGCGCGGGCGACGGGTGAAGGCCAGTAGCTCCGGCACCAGTTCATCGGCGTCCGCGGGGGTCAGCCCCGTGGCTGCGAAACGGTGGCCGAGCCGGGAGGCGTACAGCGTGGGCTGCATCGCCGCGCGGAACGCCGGGTAGTCCTCGGCGTGCACGGCGTGCAGGGTGATCCGCATCAGGGTCGCCTTGACCACCGAACGTCCGGTGAAGCCGGCGTCGAGTTCGGCCGGGGCGAAATCGGTGAGCCGGTTCCACAGCGCGAGATACGGCGAGGCCGGGTGCTGCGCCTGGAGCGCGACCACACGCCGCACCCCGTCGGAGACGGTCAGCGGCTCACGCTCCAGCAGCAGTTGACGGCTGAGGGTCGCCCGGTTGAGCTCGCGAGCAGTCATCATCACAGCGCAGGATTCTGCCCCACGCCGCACCGCCGCCGACGGCGCGGTCCCCATCCTGTGCGGTCTCCGGCATCGACGGGCCGCCCGACGCCTCACGAGGTTTCTCGGCAGAGGTTTCACCGGCGGAAGACAATCCGGGCATGCCTGCCCCCACGCCACCCTCGCCGCAGGCGTCACAAATGGAACACGTTTCGAACATAGAGCCAAGGCTCTGTGGACAGTCCGCCGAAAGACGGTCGATTGCCCGTTTCCTGAGCCGTCCGAACCTGCCGAAGATTGTCGGCGTCGCATACCGCCGGGTACAGTCGCGGCCACTGCTCCCCCTGGGATCCCCCGTCGGACCCCGGACAAAGGTCCTGCTGCCGAGGCGAGAGAGAAGTTGGTGGACGACCAGCCCCCCCACGCCGGGTTCGCCGGATACGACAGCCGGGCCACCGGCGGCTTCGACAACGATCCGCTCTTCGGCTCCCTCCCCGGCAGCTACGACGGCACGTACGGCAGCGGCTACGACACCGGGCAGGCCAACCCGGCCGCGCAGGCCGCCCAGGCCGGATTCAGCGGCCCGTACGACTCCACGCAGTGGGACACGGGCGCACACCCGACAGCCGGGTACGACGCCTACGCCCCGTACGCGACGCAGTCCCAGCCGCAGTACGCCGCGGGTCCGGCGTACGACACCACGACCGCCTGGACGTCCGACGCCGGCTACGGCACGGCGGGGACCACGGCCACCACCACCGTCACCGCCTTCGCTGACATCCCGGCACAGGGCGGCACCCCGGACTCCACGGGCCAGTGGGACACCAACGGCTGGTACGGGACCGGCCAGTGGGCGACGACCGGCACGGCCGTCTACGACACCGGCGCGTACGACGCCACCGCCTGGAACACCGGCGCCACGCCCGAGCACGAACAGCAAACCGTGCAAACTACGCAAACCGCACAGGTGTTGCACGAGGCGCCGCCGGCACACGAGGCATACGAAGCACAAGAGGCGCACACAGCGCACACGGCGCACGAGGCGCGGGGAACGCACCAGTCGTACGAGTCCTACGCCGATCGGGACTCCTTCGACTTCGCCGCGCACGAACCCCACAGCACCGCCGAGTTCAGCCTCCCGGAACCGGAAGCGGACTTCGAGACCGACGGACGCGGCATCGACAGCCATGGCACCGACGGTCACGAAGCCGCGGCGGACGACAGCGACGACGACACGGAATCCGCTGCCGTCCACACCGCGCCCGACACCCACAGCCCCCTCGGCCGCCCCGGCACCCGCAACGGCGGCGGCAGCCGCAGTCGGCGGCGTTCCCCGGCGAAGCGTTCCGCACTCCTCACCGTCGCCGTTCCCTCCGCCTGCGTGATGAGCGTGGCCGGCATCGCCGCGGCCTCCGTCGGCGGACTCGGCGGCGAGGACAAGAAGGACGACAACACCACGACGATGGCGGCGGCCGACCCCGGTTCCGTCAAGCCGGTCGCGGCCAACAACAAGCTGGACACCCAGCTCGCCAACCTCAGGGCCGACGCCGAGAACTTCGGCGCCCGCGTCAGCCGTACCCAGGAACGCATCGATCTGCGCGAACGGCAGGCCGCCGAGAAGAAGAAGCGCGAGGAAGAGGCCGCCCGCAAGGAGGCGTTGCGCCCCAAGTTCGTCCTGCCGGTCGCGGAGCACGGCCTCAGCGCCTACTTCGGCCAGGCGGGCGTCAACTGGATGTCCGTGCACACGGGCATCGACTTCCCCGTCTGGTACGGCACGCCCGTGATGGCCGCGACCGACGGCACCGTACGCACCCAGTGGAACAATGCCTACGGGAACATGGCCATCGTCACCATGGCCGACGGCACCGAGACCTGGTACTGCCACCTGAGCAGCACCAGGATCCGCTCGGGTGTGGTCAAGGCCGGTGACGTCATCGCGTACTCCGGCAAGTCCGGGAACTCGACCGGCCCGCACCTGCACTTCGAGGTCCGGCCCGGTGGGGGCGCGGCCATAGACCCGCTCCCCTGGCTCCGCAGCCACGGCGTCGACCCGACCTGAGCCACCCGCCGGCCGCCCCGCCACCGCGCGGATGACGGTCGGCGGCCGACGCGACGGTTCCGGCCGCCGACCGGCCCAGGGCCTCGCGTCCGGATCACGCCGGGCTCGCGCGCCCCGGCATCGCGCGCTGATCCGGCTTGATCCGAACGAACGGCCCCGGGCCGTGTCGTCCTAGAGCTTCTCGACCGGCGCGTACCGCAGCAGCAGCTTCTTCGGCCGCTCGTCGCCGAAGTCGACCGTCGCCTTCGCCTGGTCGCCGATCCCCTCGACCGCCGTCACCGTGCCGAGCCCGAACTGGTCGTGCGTGACCCGGTCCCCGACCACCAGCGTGATCGTCGGCTTGTCCGAGGTCCGCCGGGTCGCGAAGCCCGAGGGACCGGACCGCGAACGCGACGAGGACAGCGACGAGGTGATCCCCGACGTCGGCCCGGCCGGGGCCGCCATCGGACCGGTCCGCTTCCACTCCAGGTGCTGGTCCGGGATCTCCTCCAGGAACCGGGACGGCGGGTTGTACGAGGGCTGCCCCCAGGCACTGCGCATCGCCGCCCGGGTCAGATAGAGCCGCTCGCGGGCCCGGGTGATGCCGACGTACGCGAGCCGCCGCTCCTCCTCCAGCTCCTTGACCTGGCCGAGCGCGCGCATGTGCGGGAAGACGCCGTCCTCCATGCCCGTCAGGAAGACCACCGGGAATTCCAGGCCCTTGGCGGTGTGCAGTGTCATCAGTGTGATGACGCCGGAGCCGTCCTCGTCCTCGTCGGGGATCTGGTCGGAGTCCGCGACGAGCGCGACCCGCTCCAGGAATTCGGCGAGCGTGCCCGCGCCCTCCTCGCCGGCCTCGCCGCGCTCCTGCTCGAATTCGAGGGCGACGGCGGCGAGTTCCTGGAGGTTCTCGATGCGGGTCTCGTCCTGCGGGTCGGTGGACGCCTGGAGCTCGGCGAGGTAGCCGGTCCGTTCCAGGACGGCCTCCAGGACCACCGCCGGGCCCGCGCCGGACTCGACGATCGTGCGCAGCTCCTCCATCAGCGTGTTGAACCGCTTGACGGCGTTGGCCGACCGGGCCGCCATGCCGTACGCCTCGTCGACCCGGCGCAGCGCCTGCGGGAAGGTGATCTTCTCGCGCAGGGACAGCGCGTCGATCATCGCTTCGGCGCGGTCGCCGATGCCGCGCTTGGGCACATTGAGGATGCGGCGCAGCGGGACGGTGTCCTCGGGGTTGGCGAGGACCCGGAGGTAGGCCAGGACGTCCCGGACCTCCTTGCGCTCGTAGAAGCGCACGCCGCCGACGACCTTGTAGGGAAGGCCGACGCGGATGAAGATCTCTTCGAAGACCCGGGACTGCGCGTTCGTACGGTAGAAGATCGCGACGTCACCGGCCTTGGCGTCGCCCGCGTCGGTCAGCCGGTCGATCTCTTCGGCGACGAACTGGGCCTCGTCGTGCTCGGTGTCGGCGACGTAGCCGGTGATTCGGGCGCCCGTACCGGCGTTCGTCCAGAGGTTCTTGGGGCGGCGGCTCTCGTTGCGCTCGATGACCGCGTTGGCGGCGGACAGGATCGTCTGCGTGGAGCGGTAGTTCTGCTCCAGCAGGATCGTCGTCGCGTTCGGGTAGTCCTCCTCGAACTGGAGGATGTTGCGGATGGTCGCGCCGCGGAACGCGTAGATCGACTGGTCCGCGTCACCGACGACACACAGCTCGGCGGGGGCGTCGCCCTCGCCGGCCGGGCCGACCAGTTCGCGTACGAGGGTGTACTGGGCGTGGTTGGTGTCCTGGTACTCGTCGACCAGGACGTGCCGGAAGCGGCGGCGGTAGTGCTCGGCGACATCGGGGAACGCCTGCAGCAGGTGGACCGTCGTCATGATGATGTCGTCGAAGTCCAGCGCGTTGGCCTCGCGCAGCCGGGACTGGTACATCGCGTAGGCCTGGGCGAGGGTCTTCTCGAAACCGTCCGCGGCCTGACCGGCGAAGGTCTCCTCGTCGATCAGTTCGTTCTTCAGGTTGGAGACCTTGGCGGTGAACGACTTCGGCGGGAAGCGCTTGGGGTCGAGGTCGAGATCACGGCAGACCAGGGCCATCAGCCGCTTGGAGTCGGCGGCGTCGTAGATCGAGAACGACGAGGTGAAGCCGAGCTTCTTCGACTCGCGGCGCAGGATGCGTACGCACGCGCTGTGGAAGGTCATGACCCACATGGCGTGGGCACGCGGTCCGACGAGCTGCTCGACGCGCTCCTTCATCTCGCCCGCGGCCTTGTTGGTGAAGGTGATCGCCAGGATCTGGCCGGGGTGCACTCCGCGCTCGGCGAGGAGGTGGGCGATCCGGTGGGTCAGCACCCGGGTCTTGCCGGAGCCCGCCCCGGCGACGATGAGCAGCGGGGAGCCGGCGTGGACCACCGCGGCGCGCTGTTCGGTGTTCAGCCCGTCGAGGAGCGCCGCGGAGTCGATGACGGGGCGGTGCGCGCCGTCACGGTAGTACGCGTCCCTGGGCGGCGCGGGCCCGTCGAAGACGCCCGCGAAGAGGTCCTCCGGCACCGCTTCGGGTGCGGAGTCCTCGGGGGGTGGCGGGGGCTCTTCCTCCGAGTGCTGGAGGCCGGCCAGGAAGCTGTCGTCAAAGAGGCTGCTCATCGCTTGTCGAGTCTAGGCCGCCGCACCGACACGTGGCTGCCGCATGGCGAACCGCACCCGACCACCGGGCACACAAAGAGACCGGACACCCACGCCCCGTAAGGAATTCCGGGCCTCGACCGGCCCCGTCGCCCCCGCCCCGCGAAGGTCACGAAAATGTATCGGGCATATCGAACATCGACCTTCACAGCAGCACCATGGATTGGCTAGCGTGCTCGACCGGGCGGCCCGTACCCCCTGAGGCGAACCACGCCGAGCGGGCGCCCGCGCCGAATCCGGGCTGTCCTCGCGGACGTTCGGAACCGGGGACCCACACGCACCACCGGGGTGAATCGGTCCGTACCCCCACTCGGACCGTAGGGCAGCCTTCCGTTCCGCCCGAACCCGACAGCTAACCCGGTAGGCGGTCCACGGAAGGAGATGCCGGCCTTGGCGTCGCATCGCAAACCGCGTACCCGGGTGCGCACCACCACACCGGCCGTCGGTCTCACGACGGCCGCGCTGGCGTCCGTGACCCTGCTCTCCACGCAGAGCGCCACGGCGGCGCCCGCTCCGAAGCCCAGCATCGAGGACGTCCAGAAGAAGGTCGACGACCTCTACCGGCAGGCGGGCACCGCGACCCAGCGGTACAACCAGGCGAAGGAGGACTCCGCCGCCCAGCGCGCCGAGGTCGACGCCCTCCTGGAGGACGTGGCGAGGCGCGCCGACAAACTCAACGACGCCCGCAGGACGCTCGGCGCCTACGCCGCCGCGCAGTACCGCACCGGCTCGCTCACGCCGAGCGCCACCTTCTTCCTGGCCGACGACCCGCAGTCGTACTTCGACCAGAGCCAGCTGATGAACCGCATGACGGCTCAGCAGCAGAAGGCGGTCACGGACTTCCGCGCACAGCAGGTCAAGGCCTCGAAGAAGCGCGCCGAGGCGGTGCAGAGCCTGGAGACGCTGACCACGACACAGACCACGCTGCGCACCAGCAAGCAGAACGTCCAGCGGAAGCTGGGCGAGGCGCGCGCGACGCTGTCGAAACTGACCGCCGAGGAGAAGGCGCGGCTCGCGGCGCTGGAGCGGAAGAAGGAGGCGGAGGCCAAGCGCAAGGCGGAGGAACTGGCGCGGCAGCAGGCCGCCGCCAAGGCGGAGGCGGACCGCAAGGCCGAGGAGGCCGCGAGGAAGTCGGGGTCCGGCGGCGGTACGGGGACGGGCGCCGGGACCGGCTCGGACAGCAGCGCCACCACCAAGGCGGAGAAGGTCCTCTCCTTCGCCAGGGCCCAGCTGGGCAAGCCGTACGTCTGGGGCGCGACGGGTCCGTCCTCGTACGACTGCTCCGGACTCACCCAGGCCGCGTGGAAGGCGGCGGGCGTCGACATCCCGCGCACCACCTGGGACCAGGTGAAGATCGGCACCAAGGTCGCCACGGCGGATCTGCGTCCGGGTGACCTCGTCTTCTTCTACGACGACATCAGCCACGTCGGCATCTACAAGGGCGACGGAATGATGATCCACGCGCCGAAGCCGGGGGCGAATGTGCGCGAGGAGTCGATCTACTACATGCCGATCTACGGCAGCGTGCGGCCGGCGTAGCGGCCCGCTCCCCGGCGGCCGGCGCGTGGGCCCGCCCCGCGCGGCGGCCGGGCCGGGCATTGTCCTGGCCGGGCACCGTCCCGGCCGCGATCCGCAGACCTCGTACCGCGGCCCTCAGAGCTCAGGGCCCGGACGACGGCCCCCGGCTGCCGGACGCCGGGCCGCGGTCCTCCTCAGGCCTTCGGGCCCTCAGGTCCAGAGCGTGGCGATGAAGATGTTGGCGAGCGTCAGCCCGCCCACCGCCGCGAAGGCGCCCTTGTCGACCTTCTCCTCGTCCCGCTTGATGTAGACGAGCGCGAGGACGACGACCAGGAGCAGCAGCTTGACCCCGATCTTTATGTTGTTCACGTGGTGGTCGTCGGCCTCGTTGAGCCCGACCAGCGCGACCCCGGTGACCAGCATCGTCAGCGCGCCGTGCAGCATCGCCGGGACGAACCGGGCCGCGCCCGCGCCCATCGCCTTCATCTGGGTCAGGAAGCCGCCCAGCAGTGAGGCGATACCGATGATGTGCAGTGCGACGAAGGCATGAATGAGTACGTCCATGAGGCCGCAGCCTAGCCCCGCCCATATCACCACTCCGCAGGCAGGTACGGCTTCCTGGCGCTTCACTCGTGTCTGCACCAATTGCCTGACTCTGTTGTCATTTTTCCGATCAGACAGAGACAGTGCCACGCCAAATTCGGGCAATAAGCGTCATTACGACTCTTCCCCGTGCGCCGGGTTTAGCGTCCCTGACCAGGTGACCGTCTTCACCGCCGCTCCGCCCCGGACGGCACGCCGGTCACCCCGCCGGAGATCCGGCGGCGGGCCGCTCAGCCATGGGTGGCCCGCCTCCGGATCCCGGGCGGGCCCGCCGGTAGTCCCCGTCGGGCAGTCGCCAGGAAGGACGCACGCCCCCGTGGCAGCGCATCGGAAACCCAAGCAGCGCCCGTACACCGGCTCTGCTGCCCGCACCGCGGCCACCCTCGCCTTCGCCGGGGCCGCCACCGCTGCCGCTCTGCCGGGCTCCGCGCACGCCGATCCCCAGCGCACCCCCGCCCAGGTCAGATCGGAGGTGGACCGGCTGTACCACGACGCGGAGGTCGCCACCGAGCAGTACAACGGCGCGAAGGAGAAGGCCACCGCCGCCGCCGACGCCGTCGACACCCTGCGCGACGAGGCCGCCCGCCGGACCGAGCGCCTCAACGCCTCGCGCGACGCGCTGGGTTCGCTCGCCGCCGCGCAGTACCGCACGGGCGGCCTCGACCCCGCCCTGCAGCTGGCGCTCTCCTCCGACCCCGACCAGTATCTGGAGCGCGCGTCGTACGTGGACCGGATCGGCGACCGCCAGGCCGCCGAGGTCGACACGGTGGAGCGACAGGTCGCCAGGATCGCCCAGCTCCGTTCCCAGGCCAAGGGAGAGCTGGCCGCGCTGGCGTCGCGCCAGGCCGAGCTGAAGAAGCACAAGGCGACGGTCAGGACCAAACTGGCCGACGCGCAGCGGCTCCTCGCCACCCTGTCCCCGGCCGAACGCGGCGCCTACGAGGACTCGGACGGCGCGCGTTCCGCCGGCCATGCCGGCCGGGACACCCCGCGCGGCCCCGTCCTCGCCCCCAACGCCCGTGCCGCAGAAGCCGTCGCGTTCGCGTACGGAGCGCTCGGCAAACCGTACGTCTGGGGTGCGACCGGCCCGTCCTCGTTCGACTGCTCCGGGCTCACCCAGGCCGCCTGGCGGTCCGCCGGTGTCTCGCTCCCCCGGACCACGTACACCCAGATCAACGCCGGACAGCACATCTCACGCTCCGAACTTGCCCCGGGCGACCTGGTGTTCTTCTACTCCGGCGTCAGCCACGTCGGGCTCTACATCGGCAACGGCCGGATGATCCACGCCCCGCGCCCCGGGGCGCCGGTCCGCATCGCGCCGATCGACCAGATGCCCTTCGCCGGGGCGACCCGGGTGGCATAGGCTCCCGACTCCGATCCGGATCAGCCCGCCGCCGGGGCAACCCGCCGTCGGAACGGCCCGGCGTCGGAGCAGCCCGCCATCGATCAGCCGGCCGGAGGACACCCCACATGCCCATGGACGTCGAGGTCCAGACCCATGCCCGTACGCTCGCCCTGCGCTCCCCCGACCACCTCCGGGTCGGCCCCTTCACCGTGCGGTACAACCCCGGCTGGTCGCTCAAGTACGCCAACTACGCGATACCCGACCAGGACGCCGAGCCCACGGCCGAGGACGTCGGCGCGCTGATCGCGGCGTTCCGCGAGCGCGACCGGATCCCGCGGCTGGAGTATCTGCCGGGCTGGGCGCCCGCCGTCGAACCCGCGCTGCTCGCCGCCGGGTTCACCGTCGAGAACCGGGCACCGGTCCTGGCCTGTGCCCCCGGCGATCTGCTGCCGCCGAAGCCGGTGGACCCCCTCGCGATCGCCGAACCGGTCACCGACGCGGAGTTCGACGCCGCGGCGCTCGTCCAGCACCACGGCTACGGCGGTACCGGCGAGCCCGAGGGCGGCGAGGCGGCCTGGCTGCGGGCGGCGGCCGGGGGCGGCGGGGTCGCGGCCCTCGCCACCGTCGACGGCGTCCCGGCGGGCGCGGGCGGCTGCTCGGTCCCGGTCGACGGTCTCACCGAGCTGGCCGGCCTCGCCGTCGCCGCCGCGTTCCGCCGCCGCGGCATCGGCGCCGCCCTCTGCGCCCACCTGACCGCGACCGCCTTCGAGCGGGGCTGCCGGGTGGTGTGGCTGGAGCCCGGCGACGCCGACGTGGAGCGGATCTACGCGGGCATCGGCTACCGCCGGGTCGGCGAGAAGCTGAACATCTCGCTCGACCCCGACGGCACGACCGGCTGACTCGGTACGGCGGTCGGTCTCAGACCAGCCGGCGTGCCGTCGCCCACCGGGTCAGCTCGTGCCGGTTCGACAGCTGGAGCTTGCGCAGCACCGCCGAGACATGCGACTCGACCGTCTTCACCGAGATGAACAGCTGCTTGGCGATCTCCTTGTACGCGTAGCCACGGGCGATCAGCCGCAGCACCTCGCGCTCTCGCTGCGTCAGCCGGTCCAGGTCCTCGTCGACCGGTGGCGCGTCCGTGGAGGCGAAGGCGTCGAGGACGAAGCCGGCCAGCCGGGGCGAGAACACCGCGTCGCCCTCCTGGACCCGGAAGACCGAGTCGACCAGGTCGGTGCCGGTGATCGTCTTGGTGACATAGCCGCGGGCGCCGCCGCGGATGACGCCGATGACGTCCTCGGCGGCGTCCGAGACGGACAGCGCCAGGAAACGGACCGGGTTCTCCACGGCTCCCATCAGCGGCGCGCAGCGGCGCAGCACCTCGACGCCGCCGCCGCCCGGCAGATGGACGTCGAGGAGGACGACCTCGGGGCGGGTCGCCGTGATGACGGTGACCGCCTGGTCGACGTCGGCGGCCTCGCCGACCACCTCGACGCCCGTCTCCTCGGTGCGGCCGATCTCGGCCTGGACGCCGGTGCGGAACATCCGGTGGTCGTCGACGAGCACGACCCGTACCCGGCGCTCCGGGCCCCCGGTCGTCTCAGTGCTCTTGGTCATCGCTCGCCCTCTCCATCTCCAGTTCGACCTCCGTGCCCCCGCCGGGCACCGAACGCAGCCGCGCCGTACCGCCGTTGCGCTGCATCCGGCCGATGATTGATTCTCGTACGCCCATTCTGTCCCCCGGGACGGAATCCGGATCGAATCCCGGGCCCCGGTCGCGCACCGAGACGAAGACCGTGCGGCCCTCGACCTCCGCGTAGACCTGCACGGCGCCGCCCTCGCCACCGTACTTGGCGGCGTTGACCATCGCCTCGCGCGCGGCCTGCATCTGCGCGGCCAGCTTCTCGTCCAGCGGGCAGTCGCCGACGACGACGACCTCCAGCGGGACGCCGTGCTTGTCCTCGACCTCGGCGGCGGCGCGCTTGACCGCCTCGGCGAGGGTCTCGGGCTCGTCGTCCTCGTCCTTGCCGGTGCCCTCGGGGTTGTAGAGCCAGTTGCGCAGTTCGCGCTCCTGGGCGCGGGCCAGTCTGCGGACCTCGCCCGCGTCCTCGGCGTTGCGCTGGATCAGGGTGAGGGTGTGCAGCACCGAGTCATGGACGTGGGCGGCGACCTCGGCGCGTTCCTGGGCCCGGATGCGCATCGTGCGTTCCTCGGACAGGTCCTGGGTCATGCGCACGAGGTAGGGGCCGGCCAGCAGCGCGATACCGGTGAGGACGGCGATCGCGGCGGTCAGGACGTTGCCGAGCTGGGCCGCGGAGCCCCGTACCACCATGAAGACGGCGAGCCCCAGGCCGACCAGGGCGACCCCGGCGAGACCCCGGGCCAGATGCAGGACCCGGCGGCGGCTGCCGACGTCCATCCAGCGGGCGCGCCGGGCGTTGTCGGCCTGCCGCCACACCAGTACGGAACCCGCGCCGATCAGCAGCGTGGGCCAGATGTAGCGGTCGGCCTCGCTGCCCATGTCGACATTGCCGACGAAGATCATCGCGCCGATGAACAGCGCGATGAGGGCGAAGACCTGGCCTCTGTCGGGTTTACGGAGGCGGCGTCTGCCGTCCGGGGCGGTCTCGAAGACGGAGCGCGGCGCCTCCACGCCACCGACGCCGAGCGGGACGACGATCCAGAACACGGCGTAGAGCAGCGCGCCGAGGCCGTCCGCGAAGAACAGGCCGAGGAAGACGAACCGCACCCAGGCGACGGGCAGCCCGAGGTGTCCGGCGAGGCCGCGCGCGACGCCGCCGAGCAGCCGTCCGTCGGCGCTGCGGTACAGCTTGCGCAGCTGCGGCTCCTCCGGGTCGGCGTTGAGGGAGCTCGTTGCTCGGGACGTGGCGGCTGGCATGCACCGATCGTCACATGTCCGTACGGGTGACGGCATCAGGGTCCGCCCCCGACGTGACCCTGAGAGCCCGGCCCTCGGGGACCCGTGGGGGCAATATCAGGGATCGGCCAGGGTCGGCGCGGGTCCCGGACGGGCGCTCGGCCCGTCACCATGGAGCCATGACCGTTCCCCAGGACGCCTCCCCCGGTGTCGCGCCGCCCCCCGAACCGAGGCCGCAGCTGCGGCGCAGCCCGCGGCACAAGGTCGTGGCCGGGGTGTGCGGCGGGCTCGGCCGGTACTGCGACGTCGATCCGGTGATCTTCCGGATCGTGCTCGGTGTGCTGTCCGTGACCGGCGGCATCGGACTGATCTTCTACGGCTTCGCCTGGCTGCTGATCCCGCTGGAGGGCGAGGACGAGAACGAGGCGCGCAGACTGCTGTCCGGCCGCGTCGAGGGTGCGTCGCTGATCGCGGTGCTGCTCGCACTGATCGGCTGCGGACTGTTCCTCTCCATGCTGGGCAACGGCGGCACGCTGGCGTTCTCCGCGATGCTGTCGCTCGCGGTCGTCGGGTTCGCCGTCTGGACGCAGAACCGCAGGGCGGCGGCGCCCGAGGATCCGCTGCATCCGGCGACCGCGCAGGCGGTGGCGGACGCACCGCCCGAGGTGAAGGCCCCGCCGTCGCCGGGCAGCCCGTCGTGGTGGCGGGATCCGATCATCAAGGACGGCACGTCGGGGCCGATGGGCGTCGGCTATCTGTGGGGTCCGGCCGACGCGACGCTCGACAAACGGGCGCCGCGCCCGCGCGGAGCGGCTCCGGACGACCCGTTCCGCGCGCCGCGGCGGGAGCCCGGCACCACGGGTCCGACCTCGATCGGCGGCCTGGTCTTCCTGTTCGCGCTGATCGCGGGCGGCCTGGGCACGGGCCTGAGCTGGGACTCCCACCCCCTGGGCACGAGTCTGCAGTTCGGGCTGGCCGGCGCGCTGGCGGTGTTCGGGCTGGGGATGCTGGTCAGCGCGTTCCTCGGCCGGACCGGGTTCGGCACGGTCATGCTGTCGATGATCACGGCGGCCCTGCTGGCGGGCGCGTCCGCGCTGCCCAAGGACATCACCACCCAGTGGGTGCGCGAGGGCTGGCGTCCCGCCTCGGTGGCGGCGGTCCGGCCGCACTACGAACTGGGCTCCGGGGTGGCGCGGCTGGACCTCACCGAGATCATGGTCCCCCGGGGCGACACCGTCGTGACGCGGGTGCGGGTCGCGGCGGGCCGCGCGGTCGTCGTCGTACCGAAGGCGGTGACGGTGAAGGTGGACGCGCGGGCGGGCCTGGGCGACATCACGCTGCCGGTCAGCCGGCCGAGCGGCGCGCAGACGGGCCCGCAGGTCGATGTGAACGTCACTCCGTCGCGACAGGAGCACAGGACGCTTCCGCCGCCCCCGGGCAGCAAACCGGCCGGCACGGTCGCGCTCACCCTCGAAGTCGGCATCGGACAGGTGGAGGTCACCCGTGCTGCGTCATGAGATCCGTCCCGGACGGGCGGTGGCGGGCTCGGCCATGCTCGTCCTGGCGGCGGGATACGCGGCGGACGCGGCGGGGGCCTGGGACGCCCCGTGGGTCTTCTTCTTCCCGTTGTTCTTCGGCGGCCTCTGGCTGGCCGCCACCGCGACCTGGGTGAACTACCGGATCCGTCGCCGTCGTGACGCGCGCAGGGCGTCCACGGAGAACGCCGCGGCCCCGCCGAGCAGCAACGGCAGCCAGGCCATGAGGTAGATCAGGTCGTTGCCGTAGTAGTACGGCTTGACCTGCCAGCTCACCGTCAGCCAGAGGCTCAACGAGATCAGCGCCCCGCCGAGCGCCGCGAGCCGCGCCCACAGACCGAGGAGGGTGGCGATGCCGACGAGGAGTTCACCGATGGCGATGGCGTGCCCGAAGCCGCTGGGGCTCTTCAGCGCGAGGTCGACGAGGGCCGGGATCGCGGACGAGTCGCGTACCGCGTGCATCGTCTCGCCGATGGATCCGGCGCCGCTCGCGCGGAAGAAGGAACTGTCCGTCAGTTTGTCGAGCCCGGCGTAGACGAAGGTGACGCCGAGGAAGATCCGCAGGGGCAGCAGGGCGTGCTCCCGCGCCAGTTCCCCGAGCCCCCTCGGCTCGCCCAGACCGCGTACGTTGGTGCCGTAACCCTGCATGGTGGCTGCCCCGCCTTCCCGTAGACCCGTCACCAGACCATACGTACGCGGTGCACGCGCCGCCCACCCGGTGGGGCGGCCGGTCGGCCGGTCGGCGCCACCCGACCGGGCCGTCCCCGGCCGTCAGTCCGTCACATCGATCTCGACCCGGTTCGTCTCCACTCCGGCGGCGGTCACGACCTGCACCTCCACCAGCCCCGGTTCCACCTCCACCGGCACCGGCACGGTGAGCACTCCGTCGGTCGGGTTGGCGAAGCCGCCGGCGACCGGGATCAGCGGCACGTGCACATGGACCCGGCCGATCCGCACGACCATGCGGGCCAGCCGGTCCGGCGTCCCGGCCCCGGGCGGCACGAAGCCCGCGCCGCGGATCTCGATGTCGTCGCCGGTACGGATCGGCGCGTCCAGATCCCCGGCCTCCCGGGCCCGGACCACCGAGAGCACCACCGGGCGCCCGCCCTCCGCGTACTTCCCGGCGAAGTACGCGACCGCCGAGACGGTGACCAGCAGCGCGAGCCCCCACGGCAGGTCGGGCAGCTGCTCGGGCCTGCGGGCCAGGCGGACCGCGGCGAACAGTACGGCGACGGTGCTCACCAGCACGTACTGCACATCCGTGAAGCTGCCCCGCCCGGAGTCGTCGGTGAGCAGATCGGCGGCGCGCGGCCGGTCGGCCCGCAGCTTCTGCAGCCGCCCCGACAGGGCCCGTACGGTCACCACCCGGCGTACGACCACGGCGACGGCGCACACCAGCGCCAACACGGTCACCACCCCGGCGCCCCGGGCCAGATCCAGCCCCTCGATCAGTTCGTCACGCTCGGCATGGCCGGAGGCGCCCGCCAGCTGGAGGGCCAGCACGAGTACGGAGAAGACCGCGAGCAGCACCCAGGACGCGGCGACCGCCCGGGAGGTGGAGAGCCGGTTGTCCTCGCCGATCACCGGGGCGAGGAGGCCGCCGCGGGCCCGGTGGACATGGGCGGCACCGGTCAGCAGGCCGGCGGTGACGAGTCCGGCGAGCAGTCCCGCCGTACGGGCGTTGGTCCAGCCCGCACCGATGGCGGTGGCGGATTCCGCGACGACCAGGACGACGAGGCTCCCCCACACCGCGATCAGGGTGCGCCGCCACACCCGGTACAGCCAGGCGTCACCCGCCTCCCGGCCCCGTTCGGCGACGGTCCTGGCCGACTGGGTCAGCTCGTCGGAGACCCACTGGCGGGTCGCGGAGGCGGACTGGGCGACCCCGGGCGGCAGCCCCTGCCCCGCGGCGAGTTCGTCCCGCTTGGCCAGGAAGGCGGCCACCGCGCGCCGGTGGCCCTCGCGCGCCCCGTGCGGGCAGCCGCCGCACGTGCAGCCGCCGCCGTGCGTGCTGCTCGCCCTCGCCTCGTCCAACGCCACGGAGAACGCCGCCCTTTCCTGTACCGGTACAGCCAACTCAGCTGTTAATGCTGCGAATTGTGCCGTACAGGAGGGCTCGGGGCCGCATCGGGGCGGCCCGTCGGCGCGTACCGTCAGAATGTGCGACTGATCCGGCGCCACAGAGGCTGGTAGTTGATCCAGGCCACCAGATCGCTGCCCAACTGCTCACGGGTGGCGATCGCGTCCCGGTGCTCGATCAGCACCGGCTTTCCGGCCGCCCGCGCGGCCAGCTGCACCTGGCAGGAGCGCTCCAGCGTGATGAACCACCAGGCGGCCGCGTCCACCGAGTCGCCGACGGTCAGCAGTCCGTGGTTGCGCAGCACGATCGCCTTGTGCCCGCCGAGCGCGGCGGCGATCCGGCGCCCCTCCTCCTCGTCGACGACGACCCCGGTGTACGCGTCGTACAGCACGTGGTCCTCGTAGAAGGCGCAGGATTCCTGCGTGATCGGCTCGATGAGCTCGCCGAGCGCGGACAGGGCCCGCCCGTGCACGGAGTGGGTGTGCGCGACCGCGACGGCGTCCGGGCGTGCCCGGTGCACCTGCGCGTGGACGGCGAAGGCGGCCTGATTGACATGGCGCCGCCCCTCGACGACCTGCCCCTCCCCGTTGACCAGGATCAGTTCGTCCGGCACGAGCCCGTCGAAGGGCACCCCGAAGGGATTGACCCAGAAGCAGTCGGTGAACTCCGGGTCCCGCGCGGTGATGTGACCGGAGACGCCGTCCTCGTACCCGTACTCCCCGAACAGCCTGAGCGCCCCGACCAGCCGTTCCTTGCGGTACGCGCGCTCCTCCTCCACGGACTCGTGGACGGGCGGCATCGCGAAGTGGAGCTGGTCCAGAGGTATGGGCGTGGGCTCGGGCATGGCGACTCCTCGGGGCTCCCAGGGCGTACGGGATCGGAAGTTACCGCCGGTTGCCGCAAGTGGCCAGGGGTGTCGCCGAATGATCCGGTGCGGGGTCGGAGGCGGGCTCCTTCAGGGGCGGCGACGGTTGATCGCGGCGAGGTCGACATCGATGGGGAAGGGGACGTCCAGCTTCAGTCTGCTGTGGTGGATGCCGGTGGCCACGTAAGCCCCGAGCGCGGGATCGAGCTCGTAGACGTACACCACCGGGAGGCCCTCGTTCTGCTCCACCCGCCAGAAGTGCCGGACGCCTGCGGCAGCGTATTTGCGGGGTTTGACCTCGCGGTCCCTGTCTTCCGACTCCTCCGAGACGACCTCCACGGCCAGAATGACGTCCTCCGGCCGCAGCCACGTGTCGTTCGGTCCGGTATCCGCTCCGAGCGGAACCACGAGCACGTCCGGCTCCGGCCGGTTCCGCTTGTTCAGCCTGATGCTGAATTCCCGGAAGACATCGAGATCGTCCGGAGCCTGATCGAGAAGTGCGTTTTCCAGCAGACGCATGGTTCGCATATGAAACTTTGTCTGCGGACTCATGAAAACGAGACTCCCGTCGATCAACTCCGTGCGCCTCGGCAGATTCGGCAGCCGGTCGAGGTCGTCAGCCGTCCAGCCGCCGGGCGGCGGAACCGGATAGTTGTACTTCTCGTCCAACTCGAACTCGGGTGCAGCACTCATGATTGCTCCCATGGGAGTGAGTCTCGTCCAATAAATCAGCCTACCCAGCTGGTACGACAATGCCGCCGCCCAAACGAATGAGCGACGGCATCAGCGTTGACCCTGCAAAAAAGGTCACTCCCACTCGATGGTGCCCGGCGGCTTGCTCGTCACGTCGAGCACGACGCGGTTGACGTCGGCGACCTCGTTGGTGATGCGGGTGGAGATCTTGGCGAGCGTCTCGTACGGCAGGCGCGACCAGTCGGCCGTCATGGCGTCCTCGGAGGAGACCGGACGCAGCACGATCGGGTGGCCGTAGGTGCGGCCGTCGCCCTGGACGCCGACCGAGCGGACATCGGCGAGCAGGACCACCGGGCACTGCCAGATGTCGCGGTCCAGACCGGCCGCGGTCAGCTCCTCGCGGGCGATGGCGTCGGCCTCGCGGAGCAGGTCGAGCCGCTCCTTGGTGACCTCGCCGACGATACGGATGCCGAGGCCGGGGCCGGGGAACGGCTGGCGCTGGACGATCTCATCGGGCAGGCCGAGCTCCTGGCCGACCATCCGGACCTCGTCCTTGAACAGCTGGCGCAGCGGCTCGACGAGCTGGAACTCGATGTCGTCGGGGAGACCGCCGACATTGTGGTGGGACTTGATGTTGGCGGTGCCGGTGCCGCCGCCGGACTCGACGACGTCCGGGTAGAGCGTGCCCTGGACGAGGAAGGCGACCTCCTCGCCGTCGGCGGCGCCCTCGGCGACGAGCTCGGCCTGGGCCTGCTCGAAGACGCGGATGAACTCCCGGCCGATGATCTTCCGCTTCTGCTCGGGGTCGGAGACCCCGGCCAGCGCGTTCAGGAACCGCTCCTCGGCGTCGACGACCTTGAGCTGGACGCCGGTGGAGGCCACGAAGTCCTTCTCGACCTGCTCGCTCTCGCCCTTGCGCATCAGACCGTGGTCGACGTAGACGCAGGTCAGCTGCGAGCCGATGGCCTTCTGCACGAGTGCGGCGGCGACCGCGGAGTCGACACCGCCGGACAGCCCGCAGATGGCGCGCTTGGTGCCGACCTGCTCACGGATCAGCGCGATCTGCTCCTCGACCACGTTGGTCGTGGTCCAGGTCGGCTCGATGCCGGCGCCGCGGTAGAGGAAGTGCTCCAGGACCTGCTGGCCGTGCGTGGAGTGCAGGACCTCGGGGTGGTACTGGACGCCGTAGAGCTTCTTCTCGTCGTTCTCGAAGGCGGCGACCGGTACGACGTCCGTGGACGCGGTGACGGTGAAGCCCTCGGGGGCGGCGGAGCAGGCGTCGCCGTGCGACATCCAGACCGACTGCTCGGCGGGGGTGCCCTCGAAGAGCGTGGAGCCGGTCTTGGAGACGGTGAGCGGGGTGCGGCCGTACTCACGGGCACCGTTGTCGTCGACGGTGCCGCCGAGCGTGGTGGCCATCAGCTGGAAGCCGTAGCACATGCCGAAGACCGGGACACCGGCCTCGAAGATCGCCCGGTCCAGGGAGGGCGCGCCCTGCGCGTACACCGAGGAGGGGCCGCCGGACAGGATGATCGCCCGGGGGTTCTTGGCCAGCATCTCGGCCACCGGCATCGTGGACGGGACGATCTCGCTGTAGACCCGCGCCTCACGGACGCGTCGGGCGATGAGCTGGGCGTACTGCGCCCCGAAGTCGACAACGAGGACCACGTCGGTGGCGATGTCGGGGGCGGCGAGGGGTGCTGCTGGCACGGGGCGGCCTTCCGGCGGTGAAGGGGGGGGTCGGTTTTGTCGATTCTACCGGGGTTGCGAAGGCGGGCGTCGTCACGCCCGGACGGGGGTGCGGGAAGCGCGGGCCGCGGGCCCGGGGCCCGCGGGTGTCTCAGCATCCGGGCCCCGTGTTGGTCCGGATGCGCGGCGGGGCCATACTGAGGACATGCGTGAGCACACGACCTTCGTCTTTACCTATGGCATCCGGCCCGCCGGCTGCCATGGTCGTGCTGCTTGATCCACTGACAAGCAACGTTCCAGGCGCCCCGGGCCGAAAGGCCCGGGGCGTTCTGTCGTTCCGGACCGGTCGGCTTCGGGGAGCCGCGTCCCCCGAGGAGTCACCGACATGACCAGCACCGCCCCCACGAAGTCCGGCACCGCCCCCGCGAAGACCGCCGCCGAGAAGACCGGCGCGCACACCGAGGAGGCCGCCGCGCTGATCGACGGCGCGAGGTCCCGCATCGACGCCCTCGACGACCGGATCATCGGGCTCGTCCAGGAGCGGATGGCCGTCTCGGCGGTCATCCAGGAGGCTCGGATCACCTCCGGCGGCCGGCGGATCAACCTCTCCCGCGAGATGGAGATCCTCGGCCAGTACCGGGACGCGCTCGGGAAGCCCGGCACCGCTCTCGCCATGACGCTGCTGGAGCTCTGCCGCGGCCGGGCCTGACGCCGCGCGGCCCGGGTGTCCGGGCGTATCCCAGTTCGCCAGTTCGGGCCGACTCTCACCCGTACGGCGCGTGACCGGGTCAGCCGCGGCTTCGTTGGTCCCGGTGTCCGTGCCAGCCAGGGGCGGCTTTGGAAGGAACCACGCGTGGCTCCGCTGGAGCGTGTGGCGTACTGCAGGGTACGCCGTGGGACCGCGCCCCAGCGTGCGTGACCGGTCGGCAGGGGACAGCAGCCCGGTCACCCCAAGAACGGTCGGCTCCGGGGACGCCCGGAGCCGACCGTATCCGGGCGGAACGGTCCGCGTGGGGCAGCCGTCCGGCCCGGCGCCGACGCGCCCCGGTACTCGGACCGACCGGCGCATGGGGGCGGTCTCCTTCGCGCAGGGCCCCATGGACCGGATTCCCGGTCCGCAGGGGCCCTTGCTCATGCCGTCTCCTGCGCCTCCTGCGCACCTCTCGCACCGTGCGTCTCCTCCGCCCGGACATCTCGCGCACCGTGCGTCTCCTCCGCCCGGACATCTCGCGCACCGTGCACCCGATGTGCGTGGCGCACCGTGGTCGACCGGCGCACGGAGAGAGACGTGAGCGGCGTCACGTAAATGTTTTGTGAGTATCCGGACAACCATTGCGCCGGACCGCGGGTCAACCATGCGGAACCACCGGCCCCGCCTGTGACCCTCACGGCTGGCCCGTCCCGATATCCGTACTGCTCACAGCGGTACGCCGGACTCCTGAGGTCTTCATGAAGCTTCGCCGCACCATGGCGCTCGCCGCCGCCACGGCCGTCATCGCGCCCGCCGCGATCCTGGCCGCCCCGGCCGCGTTCGCCGACACGACGGACGCGACCACCCTCGCCGAGAGCTCCACCACCCCCGCGCCGAGCGACTCCGCGTCCCCGGAGACCGACGCCTCCCCGTCGGCCACCGAGTCCCCTTCGGCGCCCGCAGAGGGCGAGCCCGGCCCGAGCAAGGCGGCCGAGGACACCGGAAGCACCTCTCCGGCCCCGGACCTGGTCACCAGCGCGTCCCCGAGCGCTTCGGCGAGCGCGTCCACGTCGTCGTCCGCGTCCCCGTCCGAGTCCGAGGACCCCGAGCCGACGGAGTGCGCCAAGTCCGATCTGGACATCTCCATCAACGGCCTGCCCGGCAAGATCGCCCGGGGCAGTGGCTGGCACACGTTCAAGATGAACGTCTACAACGCGTCGAAGTCCACCGTGAAGAAGATCGACTACTTCGCGGGCGCCTCCTCCGACAAGAACGGCGACGACCTCTTCAAGTCCAAGCACGTCAGTCTCCAGGCCCTCGACACGGACACCGGCACGTGGGAGGAGCTCAGCGAGGGCGGCCGCACGGTCGGCTACGTCGGCCAGTCCGACAAGATCCGCGCGGGCTACGAGGTCGACATCCCGCTGCGCATCAACGTGAAGGCGAGCGCCCCCGTCGGCGCCGGCTTCACCCTCGGCGCCGGTGTCTACGTGGGCGACAAGAACTGCGCGGGCGTCAGCGACGTCGCGTACAAGTTCAAGATCGTGAACTCCGGCGAGAGCGGTGCGAAGCCGCAGACCGGCGGCAGCGCTCCGGTGCCGTCCACCAAGCCGGCCGACAACCCGACGGGCAAGGTCTCCGGCACGCTGGCGGAGACCGGTTCGTCCTCCGCGGTGCCGGTGTTCGCCACCGCGGGTGGTGCGGCCGTAGTGCTCGGCGCGGGCGCGATGTTCATCGTGCGGCGCCGCAGGAACGGTGACGCGGCCGTGTAAGGCGCTTCGTCACCGTCGGCGTGGGGGCTGCACTCGGAGGGGGGTGCAGCCCCTTTGCGCTGTCCCGGTTCGCCACCGCCGTCGGCGCTACGGCTACGGCTACGGCTTCTTCTTCGGCGGGACGGCCGGCAGCCCGAGGAACGGCAGCCTCAGTGCGCCGAAGGCCTCCTTCGGCACCGCCGGCGCCTTCGGCTCGACGGCGGCCAGCCGTGCGTAGGCCGCGCCCTGTGCCGGGCGCGGGTCCGCCTCGCCCTTGTTGGGCCAGAAGGACATCGCCCGCTCGGCCTGAGCGGTGATGGTGAGCGACGGGTTGACGCCGAGGTTCGCGGAGACCGCCGAACCGTCCACCACCGAGATGCCGGGGTGTCCGTAGAGCCGGTGGTAGGGGTCGATGACCCCCTCCTCAGCGCTCGCACCGATGGGGCAGCCGCCGAGGAAGTGCGCGGTGAGCGGGGTACCCATCAGCTCACCGATGTTCGAACCGGCGAAGCCGTTGATCTCGTCGGCGAGCAGCGTGGCGCTGCGCGTCGCCTCCTCGATCTGTGTGGGGTTGGGCGCGCCGTGCCCCTGCCGGGCGGTGAGCAGACCCTTCCCTATGCCGCCCGGCTTGCGGTACGTCGTCAGGGAGTTGTCCAGCGACTGCATGACGAGCCCGATGATGGTCCGCTCCGACCAGCGGCGGTTGGAGAGCGAGCGCACGGCGAGCGTCGGGTGCTTGGCCATGCTGCCGAGCCAGCCCAGTACCCGGCGCCCGCCGTACGGCACCTGCAGGATGGACAGCGCGCCCATGGCGTTGGAGCCCTTGCCGTAGCGGACCGGCTCGATGTGGGTGTTCCCGTCGGGGTGGATCGAGGATGTGATCGCGACGCCCCGGGTGAAGTCGGCCTTGGCGGTACCGTGCTTCTTGCGGTAGCGCCGGTCGCTGGTCTGCGAGCCGACGAGCGCCTCGGAGTTGGTACGGGTCAGCTCGCCGAGCCGGTCGGAGAGCCGGGGCAGCAGTCCCCGGTCCTTCATGGTGTGCAGCAGGGTCTGCGTTCCGTACGTGCCCGCCGCGACCACCACCTCGCGGGCGCGCAGCCGCGTCGGCTTCGCCTTCCCCCGGCGATCGGTGGGGACGGTGGTGACACGGTAGCCGCCCTCCGGATGGTCCGTGATCGCGACGACGGAGGTCATCGGGTGGATGACGGCTCCGGCCTTCTCGGCGAGGTGGAGGTAGTTCTCGTTGAGGGTGTTCTTCGCGCCGTGGCGGCAGCCCGTCATGCATTCGCCGCACTCGGTGCACGCCTTGCGGGCGGGGCCCGCGCCGCCGAAGTACGGGTCGGCGACCGTGCCGCCGGGCTTCGCCCTCGCCGTGCCGTCGGCGTCCTCGCCGTCGCCGAAGAAGACGCCGACCGGAGCGAGATGGAAGGTGTCGCCGACGCCCATGGCCTGCGCGGCCGCCTTCAGATGGACGTCGGAGGGCGTCGTCGTCGGGTTGAGCCGGACCCCGAGCATCCGCGTGGCCTGGTCGTAGTACGGCTTCAGCTCGTCCTGCCAGTCGGTGATGGACGCCCACTGCCGGTCCTCGAAGAACGGCGCGGGGGGTACGTACAGCGTGTTGGCGTAGTTGAGCGAACCGCCGCCGACCCCCGCGCCGGCCAGCACCATCACCTTGCCGAGCAGATGCACGCGTTGGATGCCGTAGAGCCCGAGGGCCGGGGCCCACAGGTAGTTCTTGAGGTCCCAGGAATTCTTGGGCAGGGTTCCGGGGGTGAAACGGCGGCCCGCCTCCAGCACCCCGACCCGGTAGCCCTTCTCGGTCAGCCGCAGGGCCGACACCGCACCGCCGAAGCCCGAGCCGACGACCAGGACGTCGTAGTCGTACGCGGCGTCGTCGTACGCGGCGTCGTCGGCCGGTTCCGGGGAGACGGGCCGATTCCGGGCAGGGCTGTCCTGGGGCATGGCTCTCCTCGGTACGAAAAGGACAGAAGGTGCTGCGGTGTTATGGAGTCAGCGCAGGCGGAACGCCTTCATCGCCTTCAGGCTGCGGGTCATGAACGCCGCGTACTTCTCGTCGTCCATGCCGAAGACCGGGGCGAGCGGAATCAGCCGCTGCTGGGCGACGGTCTGCGCCTCGGTGTACTTGAGGATGCCCTCGGAGCCGTGCCGCCGGCCGAGACCGGAGTCCTTCATGCCGCCCATCGGGGACTGCACGCTGCCGTACGCCGGGGCGTACCCCTCGTTGATGTTGACCGTGCCGGTCCGCAGCCGGGCGGCGACCTGGTGCCCCCGCTTGGAGTTCTTGGTCCAGACGCTCGAATTCAGGCCGTACGGGGTGGCGTTGGCGAGGGCGACGACCTCGTCCTCGTCGGTGAAGCGGTAGACGGAGACGACCGGGCCGAAGGTCTCCTCGTTGCAGACGGCCATCGGCGCCTCGACGCCGTCGAGAATGGTCGGCTCGTAGAAGAGCGGGCCGATGTCGGGGCGAGCGACGCCGCCCGCGACGAGCGTGGCGCCCTTCTCGACGGCCTCCGCGACATGCCGGGTGACCGTCTCCAGCTGGCGTTCGCCGACCAGGGAACCCATGTCGGCCCCGTAGGCGAGGGAGTTGCCGAGCCGCATGGTCTTCGTACGGGCGGCGAAGCGGGCCACGAAGTCGTCGGCGACCGACTCGTGGACGTACAGCCGCTCGATGGAGATGCAGAGCTGACCCGCGGAGGAGAAGCAGGCGCGGACGGCGCCCGCGGCGGCCTTCTCCACGTCGGCGTCCTCCAGGACCAGCATGGCGTTCTTGCCGCCGAGCTCCAGCGAGACCCCGACGAGCCGGGCCGCCGCACCCTGCGCGACCTCGCGGCCGGTCCGGGTGGAACCCGTGAACGAGACGTAGTCGGCGTGCTTGACGACCTCGGGGCCGACGACCGGTCCGTCACCGAGGACCACCTGGAAGACCTCGGCGGGCAGCCCGGCCTCGATCAGCAGGTCCCGCGCCCACAGCGCGGTCAGCGCGGTCTCCGTGTCGGGCTTCATCACGACGGCGTTGCCGGAGACGAACGCGGGCAGCGCGTCACCGACGGACAGCTCCAAGGGGTAGTTCCACGGCGCGATCTGGCCGACCACGCCGCGCGGCTGACGCAGCTCGGTGACCTTCGTGAGCGTCGGCACGACTCCGGTGTGCCGCTTGGGCTTCAGATACGAGGCGGCCGTGCGCCCGTAGTGGCGGGCCGCGACGGCGACGGCCTGCACCTCCTCGTGAGCATGCAGCCGGGCCTTGCCGGTCTCCAGCTGGATGAGGTCGAGCACCTCGGCCTGGCGGCCGAGCACGAGGTCGTGGAAGCGGAGCAGAACGGCCGCCCTCGCGCGGACGGGGGTCGCGGCCCAGGCGGGCTGGGCCTTGCGGGCGCGGTCGAAGGCCGTCGCGACGTCCTCGGGGGTGGACTCGGGCAGGTCAGCCAGCTTCTCCCCGGTGAAGGGGGTGTGGTTGGCCGTGCGGCCGCTGCCGACGACCCCGCGCGTGAGGTGGGCGACCACCTCGGGGGTGACCACGTCGGCGGCGGTGCGCGCGCCTTCGGGGGCGGCGGCCACGGGGTTGGTGCCGACCGGGGCGGAGGAGGTGGACGTGGAGGCCTGCGAGTCCGTCATGAGGGCGAGAGTACGTCCAGCCGCACGCTTTGGGTACCCGTGAGTAACGGGTTTTCACACTCCCCACAAACAAGCCAGTGATCACTGGCAACAAAGCCCCTGATCAGGACCCCTGTGGTCGTCGGCACGATCCGACGGGCGTCAGTCGGAGCCGTCGGGCGCCCGCCATCCGCGCAGTATCGTCTCGAACTGTTCCCGCGTGGTGTCCCAGTCCGACGCCGGCCCCGTCATGTACATCGCATACTCCGGACCCCCGTCCTCCCCGAAGTACATCTGCTCGATCGCGTGGCGCGGCCCCGGGTGGTCCTTGGTCTCGGTCCAGGTGAACTCCCAGAGCGAGCCCGGCCGGTCGCGGTACGTGTTGGAGTGCAGGGTCCTGCTCTTGTACTCGGGCAGCCGCTTGGCCAGCTGCTTCTCCAGATTCAGCATGTGCATGTACGAGTTCTCGAAGTCCGGCGCCGGGTCGACGCTGATCCGGATGTAGTGCACCCCGTTGTCCGGCGTGTAGTCGATCTGGTTGCGGTTCGCCCGGCGCTCCCAGCCGACGGGCACGGTCAGGCTGAACCCCTCGGGGTCGTCCACCCGGTGCCAGCCCTTGGGTATGCCGTTGACCGGCCGATCGGGCTTCGGCGCCGACGGAGTGCCGAGCGTCCTGGGGGCCGTGGGGGTCCCGCTCGCGTGGGTGCCCGTGCCGCCGCGCCCGGCGGAGTTCTCCGCGCGGTCGCCGTACTTCATCGCGGCGAGCCCCGCACCGCCGCCCACCAGCGCGGCGGCGGCGATGACCAGGACCGCCGTACGCCACCGGCCACCGCTGCGCCGGGTCACCGGGGGCGACGCCGGGCCCGATGCGGAACCGGCCGCCGGTTGGGGCAGTTGAGCCGCGCCTGCCGCACCCGCCCCGGAAGCGGCGTCCTGGTCCAGCGTGCGCAGCACCTCGTCGGGGACGCGCTGCGTCGGTACGTACGCCTGCGCGGCTCGCGGTTCGCGGCCCTCCATGGCCTCCAGCAGCATCCGTTCCGCCTCCGCCGCCGACGGCCGGTCGTCGGGCTCCTTGCGGAGCAGCGCGGTGATCACGGGGGCGAGCGGGCCCGCCTTCCGGGGCGGCGGCGGTTCCTCGGTGACGACGGCCTGCATGGTGGAGATCGGGGACGTACGGCGGAACGGCGAGCGCCCCTCGACCGCGGTGTAGAGCGTGGCGCCGAGGGACCACAGGTCGGACGCGGGGCCGGGATCGCCGCCGCGTACCCGTTCGGGCGCCAGATAGTCGATGGAGCCGACCAGTTCACCGGTCCTGGTGATGGTCGAGTCGCCCTCTATCGCCGCGATCCCGAAGTCGGTGAGCAGCACCTGGCCGTCCTTGGCCAGAAGGACGTTGCCGGGCTTCACGTCCCGGTGCAGGACCCCCGCGCCGTGTGCGGCGCGCAGGGCGCCCAGCACATGGAGTCCGATCCTGGCGGCCTCGCGCGGCTCGATCTCGCCGGACTCCTTGGCCTCGTCGGCGAGTGACGGGCCGTCGACGTACTGCATGACGATCCAGGGCCGGTTGTCGTACTCGATCACGTCGTGCACCGTGACCACGCCCGGGTGCGTGATCCGGGCCGCCGCGCGGGCCTCCTTCTGCGTGCGTGCGTGCAGCACGATCCGGTCGGCCTCGGCGACGTACAGCCCGGCTGTCAGCTCCTTGACCGCGACCGTGCGGCCCAGCACCTCGTCGTGGGCCCGCCAGACCTTGCCCATGCCGCCGCGCCCGAGGACTTCGCCGAGCCGGTACCTTCCGGCCAGCACCAGTCCCGCGTCCGTGCCTTGTGATCGATCCACGTCTCCCCGCCCCGTTCCCTCGGAGGCCAGATTACGGAGGGGGTGCACGGCCACGGAACCTCGCCTCCCCCACGAGACCGCACTGTGATGCTTGTCGCTCCGCCGTCGTCCGGCCGAGTCACCGGGATGTTTCAGTGCGTCACGCGGTAGGAGGCGATGGCTTGTTCGTAGATGTCCGAAACCTTGTCGCGCCGGTTTTCCGGGCCGATGACCTGGAGAATGTGGTAGCGGCCGTCGACGATCATCGCGAGGTTACGGGCGTACACCTCACGGCCGGAGGCGTCCTGCCAGGTGAACTGGCCCTCGGCCATGGCCTGTCGGCCGACGTCGATCCGGCGCAGCCCGCTCGACCCCGACCAACTGGAGTCACGGAAGGGCCGCAACTCCAGTTCCTTCTCGGCCTGGTAGACGAGGGGGTCGCCGCCATTGGCCTTGACGGTGTCGCGTCCGGGGACGATCAGCAGGCTGAACCCGTCGCTGCCGTACCGGATCTGACGGTCCGCGTTGGCGGGACTGCGCTGCCAGCCCTTGGGTACCCCGACCTCGAAACCCTCCGGGTCCTTGCGCAGGGCGTAGCCGGGAGCGAGCGCGACGGCGGAGCGGCTGGTCTGCGGCTGCTGGGCGCCGGGGGGCTGTGTGGACGACTGTCCGCCGGTCCCGCCGCCGCCGGGCTCCGGTGAGCCGGACGCCGACGACGCGGGGCCCGAGGAGCGGGCGCCGGAGTCGCTGCCCGCCTTGGGCATGAACAGCATGGCGTACGCGACGGCCGCGACCAGGGCCAGCAGGACCAGCACCAGCAGCAGCCGCCCCAGCCGTCGCGGTGCCCGCCCCTCGCCCTGCCGGGGGCCGGGCGGCGGGGTGCGCAGCGCCTTGGGGCCCTTGGGCTCGCGCGGTGCTCTGGGCGCTCTCTCCGGTCCGGGCCTGTCGCGCCGGTCGGTCGTCTCCTTGGTGTGGCGGTGGCGGCCGTGGGCCGAGCCCTGGCCGAAGCGGCCGCGGCGCCTGCGGACCAGCTCGCCCCGGCGGCGCACGATGGGAAGCCGGGCGCTGTCGACGGACGGCAGCGGTACGACGTCCAGACCGGCCTCGGGCTCGGGCGCCGACCGCACGAGGGAACGCAGCCAGCCGCTCAGCTCCTCGAAGTCCGGCCGCTCGGTGGGGTCCTGGCGCAGCAGCGACTCGACGACGGGGCGCAGCGGACCGCACTCCTCGGCGAAGGCGGGCGGCTCCCCGCACACCATCTGGACCAGTTCCGCCGCGTTCTCCTCGGGGTACGGCGCGTGGCCCTGGACGGCGCGGTAGAGCAGCGCGCCCAGTGCCCAGAGGTCGGTGGCGGGGCCGATCGGCGGCGCCAGCTGCCAGTTCTCGTGAACGGGGCCCGCCTGCTCGGGCGCCCAGCGCTCGGTGACCGCGCCGACGAGGGCGATCCGGGTCTGCCGGGCGCGCTCGGCGGCGAGGGTGGTGGCGGGGCCGCGATAGGCGGGGCCCGAACCCTCGCCCGCGACGACGTCGTCCCAGCGGCCCGGCTGCTGCCGCTGGGGGGAGGGGTGGGCCGGCAGCGCCGGGGAGTTGCCGTGGCGCCGGGCGTCGGCGCGCAGGGCGTCCTCGCCCGAGCCTCCGGCGGGGACGGGACGCCCGGAGCCGGGGCCGTCGCTCCAGGTGCCGGTGAGATGCAGCCGCCGGCCGGGGGGCGCCTGGTCGTCGTCCCCGTAGCCGCCGTCGTCCTCGTCGTCCTCGTCGTCGTACGGGTCGTCCTCGTGCGGAGCCTTGGCGTACGGGTCCTCGGCGTACGGGCCCTTGGCGTACGGGTCCTCGGCCCGGTTCCAGGGGTCGGTCGGCCGCGGGCGACTGTCCGGGTCGGACGGTCCCGTGTCCTCCGGCCGCGCGGGGCGCTGCACCGGGAGGCTGCCGGTGTCCTCCGCCTCGCCCGCCCCGGCCCGGCGCTGGTCCTCGCCGACCCGGGCGGCGGCGCGGGCGCCCGCGCGGTAGGCGGCGATGGCTCCGGCGCGCTCGGCCCGCGACCGCGCGGCGCTTCCCGTTCCGGGGGCGGGCACGGGAAGAGCGGGATTCACCGGCCGCCGCACGGACTCCAGTTCGCCCGGCCCGCTGCCCCGCACATCGCCGTGGAGGTCGTCGCCGGACCGGTCGCCGGGGTACGCGTCATCGGCGTGCGCCTCGTCGTCGCCGTACCGGTCGCCCGTGGTGCGGCCCGTCTCGATGGCCGCCGGGCCGCGCGAAGCCGGCACCTCGGCCGGAGGGACGGGCGGGGGCGACGGGGGCAGCGGAGGCGGTGCGTACGGCCCGGTCGGGCCCGTCCCGACCGCCGGGCGGCCGAAGGCGATCTCGTCCCCGTCGTCGGGCTGCGGCGTCGGCACGTACCCGCAGAGCGCCTCCTGGGCCGCACCGCTCGCCAGACCGGTCAGCACGACACGGCCGTCGTCGCAGATCAGCACCGTGCGGACGGTGATGTTCCGGTGGGTCCAGCCATGGGCGTGCAGCACCCGCAGCGCCGTCAGCACGTCGGAGCCGATCTCGGCGGCCCGAAAGGGATCGAGGGGACGCTCCGCGAGCAGCGCGGCGAGCGGGCGGGCCATGACGAATTCGCTCACGATCCAGAGCGAGCCGGCCTCGGCGAACACGTCGAAGACCTGATCGAGCCGGGGATGGTCGGGGACCTGGGCCGCCGCCTGCGCGGCCTCGATGGCGCGCCGGACCGCCGGGTCCGTGGACCGTCGCACCGCGCGTCCCGTGACTCGCTGGGCCGTCGGCACCGGGCCGTCGGCGTCGAGCACCTCGGCGTCCACCACTTCGGGCAACGGCACCTGCCGGATCAGGACTTCCTGTCCGCTGTAGGTGTCGAACGCCCGGGTCTCGACCAGTTCGTACTCATCGGACGGGGGCAGCGGAAGGCGGTAGCGGTCGGCAAGCACCCGACCCGCGTAGTCGTCCACGACGCCTCCCCAGAGCGCGCTGTCCCCCGGTCACGAAACCCGTACGAATTCATCAATTGCGCTCACTCACCGAGCAATTGATCCGCCGTTCCGGCTGCGTACGGTCTTCAGGCTCTCACGATACGTGGCAAGGGCCGGACGCGCGCCGGGGTCGGTGCATCCCGGCCCTTTTCACCCATCGATCAGTCGGCGGGCGCGAACGTGTCGAACGCGGTCTCGCGCAGCGTCCGGCACTCCTTGCCGTCCCACTCGCTCGACCTGCAGCTGATCATGATCGCGTAGCCATGGGTGGCGTCGACCTTGAAGCCCCTGTTCAGCACGTGGATCCGCTGCCCCTGCTGGGTGCGCTCGAACTGCCAGTCGGCGACGGTCGGGTAGCCGTTGTACTCGACCTTCTTCACACCGAGGTGGTGGTAGCCGTTACTGCTGGCCGCGACGCCGGCCTTCGCGGCGTTCCAGGCCGCGGCGGCGTCGCCGCCGGGCGAAGCGGTGTAGTCGACCTGGAGGCGCGGGAAGCCCCCGTCGGCATTGAAGATGCCGCCGGAGTTACGCCCGGACGTGGTGTCGAGCCGGAAGTCCTCGGGCATCGCAATGGTGAAGTGGAACTGCTTGTTCGTGATGGTTCCGTATCCGGCGGGCAGTGCGTCGCCCTTGGCGCCCGGGTCGTCCGCCTTGGAACCGTCCGACCCCTTGCCCGAGTCGTCGCCCTTGCCCTGGTCCTTGCCCTGGTCCTGGGCCTTGCCGCTGCCGTTGCCGCTGTCGGTGTCTGTGGCGCTGCTGGTCGCGGAGGGCCCGGCCGAGGCCGACTTGTCGCCCTTGCCGCTGCCGTCGCTCGCCTTGTTCTTGTCGTCGCCGCCGAGCGTGAGCGCGAGGACCGTGCCGATCACGGCGAGCACGATGACGGCCGCGATGATCGCCAGGGTGCGGCGCGGCACCACGTCCGTGAGGGACGCGCGGGGCGGGGTGGCCGACGACGTGGCCTGGCGCGGCGGCGGTACGGCGGCGGAGGCCGCGCCCCCGGTCGCCGTGGCCGGGGGCCGGGCAGGCTTCGCCGGGGCCGCGGCGCCACTCGCCGAGGCGGCCTTCGGGGGCGTCGAGGGCGGGGGCGGCGCGGTGGCCGGGGCCGCGGCGGCGGCCGGCGTCGTCTTCGCGTTGCGCACGGAGCGCAGCGCGCCGCGTAGCCGGTCCCGTGTGCCCTCGACCTGCTCGCCGGAGTTCGGGGCCGTCCTGGCGCCGGACGCCGATGCCTGGCCGGGCAGCGCCATGATCTGGGTGGCGTCGGCGGGCGCGGGCACCACCGGGTCCGGCTTCTCGGGGGCGTGGATCACCTCGTCGAGCAGGGCGCGCGCGCCCGCTTCGTCGAGCCGCTGATCGGGGTCCTTGGCGAGCAGGCCGTAGATGACCTCTTTGAGTGGACCGGCGTTCTTCGGCGGATCGAGCGGTTCGGTCATCACCGCCGTCAGGGTGGCGATGGCCGATCCCTTGTCGTACGGCGGGGTGCCTTCGACGCTGGCGTAGAGCAGTCCGCCGAGCGACCACAGGTCGGCGGGCGGTCCCGGCTTGTGCCCCCGGGCGCGCTCCGGCGAGATGTACGACGGTGCGCCGACGAGCATGCCCGTCGAGGTGACCGACGGGTCGCCCTCGACCTGGGCGATGCCGAAGTCGGTCAGCACGACCCGGCCGTCCTCGGCGATCAGTACGTTGGACGGCTTCACATCGCGGTGCAGGATGCCCTCGCGGTGCGCCGAGCGCAGCACGTCGAGGATGGCGAGACCGACCTCGGCGGCGCGCCGGGGCGTCAGCACCCCGTCCTCGCGGATGGCCTCGGCGAGGGACTTGCCCTCGATGAGTTCCATCACGATCCACGGCCGGTCGTCCTCGTCGACCACGTCGAAGACCGTCACGGCGCCGTTGTTGCGGATCCGGGCGATCGCCTTCGCCTCGCGCAGCGTACGCGTGATGAGGCGGCGCTTCTCGTCCTCGTCGATGGCCGAGGGGAACCGCAGCTCCTTGACCGCGACCGTGCGGCCCAGCGTCTCGTCGACGGCACGCCAGACCGTGCCCATACCGCCCCGGCCGAGCACCTCCCCGAGCCGGTAGCGCCCCGCAAGGAGACGTCCGTCCTTGTCCCGTTGGGGCTCCCGTGCCTGCTCCGCCTCCGACATGCGTCCCCTCTGCGATCAACCCGCCCTGGCAGAGCGTTCATTGTCCCTCACCCCGGGACCGGCCATGGTGCCGGGTCCGCGGGCCCGTCATGATGGGGCCGGAGAAAGGGATTCCCTGCCATGCCGATGCTCAGGGCGCTGCGCGCCGCCCCGTTGCTGCTGGCGCTGTTCGGCCTCGGAACAGCGACCCTGCCCAGCGAACCACATCTCACGCCCGCGGCCTCCTACCTTCCCCGGCTCGTCGGCGTGGGCGGCGCCCCCACGGCTGCGCTGCTGGCCGACCGCGCCTCCTCCGCACCGTACGGCACCTACCGCTCGACGGGCCCCGGTATCCGCAGGGCGGACAGGTTCCGGGCCGGCAGCATCACCAAGACCTTCGTCGCCACCGTCGTGCTCCAACTCGCCCGGGAAGGAAGGCTTCGGCTGTCGGACCCCGTCGAGCGGCTGCTGCCGGGGCTGATCCACGGCAACGGCAACGACGGCCGCCGCATCACCCTGCGCGCCCTGCTCAGCCACACCAGCGGCCTCTACGACTACACCGCCGACGCCTCCGCCCGCCCCGTCTCCGCCACCGCGGCGGTCCGTCTCGCCCTGACCCACCGACCGACGAACGCGCCGGGCCGCTATGCCTACTCCAACACCAATTACGTCGTGCTCGGACTCGTCGTCCGGCGCGTCACCGGACACGACTACGCCACCGAGATCCGCCGCCGCATCATCACCCCCCTCCGCCTCACCGGCACTTCCCTCCCCGGCGCCCGTACCGCGCTGCCCGCCCCGCACGGCCGCGGCTTCACCCGGGACCCGGCCGACGGCAGCCTCCACGACGTCACCGCCCTCGACCCACGCACGGCGGGCGCGGCCGGGGAGCTGATCTCCACGCTCACCGACCTGAACCGCTTCTACGCGGCCCTGCTGAGCGGACGCCTCCTCCCGCCCGTCCAGCTGGCGACGCTGCTGAACACCGTTGCCACGCACGGCGTCTACGGTCTGGGCATCTATCCGCAGAAGCTCTCCTGCGGCACCACCGTCTGGGGCCACAACGGTCGCATAGCGGGCAGTTACGTCCGTACCGCCACCACGCGCGACGGCCGGCACACCCTCACATTCCGCGTCGACACGGACACCCTGAACGACGCGGCGACACTCGAACCGGCGCTGCTCAAAGCGGAGTTCTGCACTCGCGTCCCCCGCGCCTGAGCCCCGGCCCCCGCGAGCCCGGCAGGACCCGGACGGGAGGCCCGGCCCAGCAGGACCCGAGCGGGCGCCCCGCCCGAGCCCGATCCGGACGAGCGGCCCGTACGAGCCCGATCCGAGTGGGCGGCCCGTACGAGCCCGATCCGAGTGGGCGCCCCTACAACGGCACGATGTCCGGAGCACCGAGCCGCGCCGCGTCCGCCGTGAGGTCGTCCGGCTGGCGCTGCGACTCCCGCTCCGCCTGCACCCGCTTCTCGTAGCGCTCGACCTCCCGGTCCATCTGCCCGTCGTCCCAGCCCAGCACCGGCGCCATCAGCTTCGCGCAGAGCCGGGCGCTGAGCGTGCCCCGGTCGAAGGTCTCGATGGAGATCCGGGTCCGGCGGGTCAGTACGTCGTCGAGGTGGCGGGCCCCCTCGTGCGAGGCGGCGTAGACGATCTCGGCCTTCAGGTAGTCGTCCGCCGACGGCAGCGGCTCGCCCAGCGTCGGGTCGTCGACGATCAGATCGAGGAGTTCCTCGGTCATGGAGCCGTAGCGGTTGAGCAGATGCTCCACCCGGGCGACATGGAGCCCCGTCCGGACCGCGATCCTCGCGCGGGCGTTCCACAGCGCCCGGTATCCCTCCGCCCCCAGCAACGGAATGTCCTCCGTGACGCACTCCGCCACCCGCTGGTCGAGACCGTGCACCGCCTCGTCCACGGCGTCCTTCGCCATCACCCGGTACGTCGTGTACTTGCCGCCCGCCACGACCACGAGGCCCGGCAGCGGATGCGCCACCGTGTGCTCGCGCGAGAGCTTGCTGGTCGCATCCGACTCGCCGGCCAGCAGCGGCCGCAGGCCCGCGTAGACGCCTTGGACGTCGTCCCTGGTCAGCGGCGTGGCCAGGACCGAGTTGACGTGTTCGAGCAGATAGTCGATATCGGCGCTGGACGCCGCCGGATGCGCCTTGTCCAGGTCCCAGTCGGTGTCCGTTGTCCCGACGATCCAGTGCCGTCCCCACGGGATGACGAAGAGGACGGACTTCTCGGTGCGCAGGATCAGGCCGGTCGAGGAGTGGATGCGGTCCTTCGGGACGACGAGGTGGATACCCTTGGACGCCCGGACGTGGAACAGTCCGCGCTCCCCGATCAGCGCCTGGGTGTCATCCGTCCAGACCCCGGTCGCGTTGACCACCTGCTTGGCCCTGACCTCGTACTCCCCGCCCGCCTCGACGTCCTCCACCCGGACACCGACGACCCGCTCGCCCTCCCGGAGGAAGCCGATGACCCGCGCCCGGTTCGCCACCTGGGCGCCGTATCCGGCGGCGGTGCGCACCAGGGTCGCCACATAGCGGGCGTCGTCCATCTGCGCGTCGTAGTACTGCAACGCCCCGACCAGGGCGTCCTTCCTGAGCGCCGGGGCGACCCGCAGGGCGCGGCGGCGGGAGAGATGCCGGTGGAGGGGCAGGCCGCGGCCGTGCCCCGACGACACCGACATCGCGTCGTAGAGCGCCACACCGGAGCCGGCGTAGAGCCGCTCCCAGCCCTTGTGCTGCAGCGGATAGAGGAACGGCACGGGCTTCACCAGGTGCGGGGCCAGCCGCTCCAGGAGCAGCCCGCGCTCCTTCAGAGCCTCCCGGACGAGCGCGAAGTCGAGCATCTCCAGATACCGCAGCCCGCCGTGGATCAGCTTGCTCGATCTGCTCGATGTGCCCGAGGCCCAGTCGCGCGCCTCGACCAGACCGGTCGAGAGCCCTCTCGTCGCCGCGTCCAGCGCCGTACCGGCGCCGACCACGCCCGCCCCCACGACCAGCACGTCCAATTCGCGCTCGGCCATCGCGGCGAGCGCCTCGGCGCGCTCCGCGGGTCCCAGTGTCGCTGTCCTCACCGCTGCCTCCCGGGGTAGATCGGGGTGGTCCGGCACGGGACGCGACCCGACCGAGCGGTCGGACGCCCCGCGCCCACCTCTCGATTCTGTCCGCCGTCCACGACTTCGGCCACCGCCTGTGGACAACACCAGGACGACGGGAGCCCGACAATGCGACATATAGGTCATATTTACGCCTAGTCTGACATTGCGCTGTCCCCAGCGGTTGCGCTTTCCGCTCTCTCGGTCCAAGGGAAGGACGGCCCATCCACATGCCCGCAGACCTCGCTGTCATCGGACTCGGCCACCTCGGCCTGCCCCTCGCCCAAGCCGCTGTCGCCGCCGGTGTCCAGACCGTCGGCTACGACACCGACCCACGCGCCTACGCGGAGCTCTCCGCGGGCCACACCCCCGTCGAGGGATCGCTCACCGCCTCGGACGTCCGCCGGATGCTCTCGGGGGGTTTCCGGCCCACCACCGACCCGGCCGAACTGGGCCGGGTCCGTACCGCGGTGATCTGCGCGCCCACCCCGCTCGGCGCCGACCGCGCCCTCGACCTCACCGCCGTCGGCGAGGCGACCCGCGCGCTCGCCGCCCGGCTGCGCCCGCACACCACCGTCCTGCTGGAATCGTCCGTCCAGCCCGGCACCACCGAGGGCTACGTGCTGCCCCTGCTCGAAGAGGGCTCGGGGCTGCGCGCCGGCCGCGACTTCCACCTCGCCTGCTCCCCCAACCGCCTCGACCCCGGCAACAGGACACACGTCTACGCCAACACCCCCAAGGTCATCGGCGGCCTCACCCCCGCCTGCACCGAGTCCGCCGCCGCCTTCTACGGCCGCCTCACCGACAAGGTCGTCCGGGCCCGCGGGCCGCGCGAGGCCGAGATGACAAAGGTCCTGGAGACCAACTTCCGGCACGTCAACATCGCCCTGGTCAACGAGATGGCGGTGCTCTGCCACGACCTCGGCGTCGATCTGTGGGACGTCATCAGGTGCGCCGAGACCAAGCCCTTCGGCTTCCAGCCGTTCCGTCCGGGCCCCGGCGTCGGCGGTCACGGCGTCCCCGTCGACCCGGGCTACCTCCCGTACCACAGCCGCACCCCCGGCCACCCCCTGCGGATGGTCTCGCTCGCCCAGGAGATCAACGACCGGATGCCGCAGTACGTGATCCAGCGCTGCGCCACCCTGCTGAACGAGCACGGCAAGTCGGTACGCGGTGCCCGGGTGCTGCTCCTCGGTGTCACCTACAAGCCGGACCTCGCGGACCAGGAGGCCTCCCCCGCCCGGGAGGTCGCGACCCGGCTGATGGACATGGGCGCCCAGATCGGCTACCACGACCCGCACGTCCTGGACTGGCGGGTACGTGAACTCCCCGTTCCGCGCGCCGACTCGCTGTACGAGGCGGCATCGAGCGCCGATCTCACGGTGCTGCTCCAGCACCACCGTACGTACGATCTCCAGGGCCTCGCGGTGAAGGCCCAGCTCCTCCTGGACACCCGGGGCGCGACCCCGGCGGGGGCCGCACACCGGCTGTAGGAACGACCTCCCCGGGGATTTCGGTGGGCTGTGTCACAGGCGGCTGCTAGCCTGCGGCGTCACTTCTCGCACAGCCGTGCGCTTCCGTCCCAGGGGGATACCACCATGAGCCAGCCCGTGCCACCGCCGAACCAGCCGCAGCAGCCGTACGACGCCCAGCCCGGTGGCGGCAACCCGTTCGCCGGCCAGCAGCCCGGCCGGCCCGGTGCCCCCACCGGCAACCCGTTCGCGGGTCAGCAGCCCGGCCCGTACGGCCAGCCCGGTCAGCCCGGCGCCGCGTTCGGCGGAGCGCCGTTCTCCCCGCCGGCCCCCGCCCGCGACAACCTGGGCCTCGGCCTGCTCACGGCGGTGGTCACGGCGCTCGTCGCGGCCTTCCTGTACGGCGTCATCGCGGGTGCGATCGAGCGCGAGGTCGGCTACATCGCCGTCGGCGTCGGATTCCTCGTCGGCTTCGCGGCGAGCAAGGTCGGCGGACAGAACCCGGTGCTGCCCGTGGTCAGCGCCGTTCTGTCGGTGGGCGCCGTCTACCTCGGCCAGCTCGTGGGCATCTCGATCACCTTCTCCGACCTGGCCCACCAGTCCGCCTCCAGCCTCTTCTTCGACCACTTCGACGTGCTGACGAAGGCGTGGAGCGAGGCGGCGAACTTCAAGACCTACCTCTTCCTGCTGCTCGGTGCCGTGGCCGCGTTCGGTGGCGCCAAGAAGGCCGCGTAGCGCCTGTACGGACACGGCAGGAGGCCCGGACCGCGTCTGCGGTCCGGGCCTCCTGCCGTGCTGCCGGGCGTACTCAGCGGCGGTGCTGCGAGTCCGCCACCGTCACCTCGACGCGCTGGAACTCCTTGAGGTCGCTGTACCCCGTCGTCGCCATCGCCCGGCGCAGCGCACCGAAGATGTTCATCGAGCCGTCGGGGGTGTGCGAAGGACCGGTGAGGACCTCCTCGGTCGTGCCGACGGAGCCCAGGTCCACCAGCTTGCCGCGCGGCACGTCCTCGTGGACGGCCTCCATGCCCCAGTGCCGGCCGCGGCCCGGCGCGTCCGTCGCGCGGGCCAGCGGGGAGCCCATCATCACGGCGTCCGCGCCGCAGGCGATGGCCTTGGGCAGGTCGCCGGACCAGCCGACGCCGCCGTCCGCGATCACGTGCACGTACCGGCCGCCGGACTCGTCCATGTAGTCGCGGCGGGCTCCGGCCACATCGGCGACCGCGGTCGCCATCGGGACCTGGATGCCGAAGACGTTGCGCGTGGTGTGCGCGGCGCCGCCGCCGAAGCCGACGAGGACACCGGCCGCACCGGTCCGCATCAGGTGCAGGGCGGCGGTGTACGTGGCGCAGCCGCCGACGATCACCGGGACGTCCAGCTCGTAGATGAACTGCTTGAGGTTGAGCGGCTCGGCCGCACCGGAGACGTGCTCGGCGGAGACCGTCGTACCGCGGATGACGAAGATGTCCACGCCCGCGTCGACCACGGCCTTGGAGAACTGCGCGGTGCGCTGCGGGGAGAGCGCGGCGGCGGTGACGACGCCGGAGTCGCGCACCTCCTTGATGCGCCGGCCGATCAGCTCCTCCTGGATGGGGGCGGAGTAGATCTCCTGCAGGCGGCGGGTCGCCGACTCGACGGGCATCTCGGCGATCTCGTCGAGCAGCGGCTGCGGGTCGGCGTGCCGGGTCCACAGGCCCTCAAGGTTGAGGACACCGAGGCCGCCCAGCTCACCGATGCGGATCGCGGTCTGCGGGGAGACCACGGAGTCCATGGGAGCCGCCAGGAACGGCAGCTCGAAACGGTAGGCGTCGATCTGCCAGGCGATCGAGACCTCCTTCGGGTCGCGGGTACGGCGGCTCGGAACGACGGCGATGTCGTCGAATGCGTACGCCCGGCGGCCGCGCTTGCCGCGCCCGATCTCGATCTCAGTCACGATGGTGTGGCCTTTCCCTCTATGTCTGCGCTGTCCAGTATCCCCGACACACGACTGAGGGGCGGTCCCGGGAACCCCGGGCCGCCCCTCAGCTGCGCTGACGCGTTACTTCCTGCTGTAGTTCGGCGCTTCGACCGTCATCTGGATGTCGTGCGGGTGGCTCTCCTTGAGCCCCGCCGAGGTGATCCGGACGAACCTGCCGTTGGCCTGGAGCTCCGGGACGGTACGCCCGCCGACGTAGAACATCGACTGGCGCAGGCCGCCGGTGAGCTGGTGGACGACCGCCGAGAGCGGGCCGCGGTAGGGGACCTGGCCCTCGATGCCCTCGGGGACCAGCTTCTCGTCGGAGGCGACGCCCTCCTGGAAGTAGCGGTCCTTGGAGAAGGACTTGCGGTCGCCACGGGTCTGCATCGCGGCGAGCGAACCCATGCCGCGGTACGACTTGAACTGCTTGCCGTTGATGAAGAGCAGCTCGCCCGGGGACTCCTCGCAGCCCGCCAGCAGCGAGCCGAGCATCACGGTGTCCGCGCCGGCCACCAGGGCCTTGGCGATGTCGCCGGAGTACTGCAGGCCGCCGTCGCCGATGACCGGGACACCGGCCGCCTTGGCGGCGAGCGACGCCTCGTAGATGGCGGTGACCTGCGGGACGCCGATGCCGGCGACGACTCGGGTGGTGCAGATGGAGCCGGGGCCGACGCCGACCTTGATGCCGTCGACGCCGGCGTCGATCAGCGACTGGGCGCCGTCACGGGTGGCGATGTTGCCGCCGATGACGTCGACACCGGAGGTGTTCGACTTGATCTTGGCGACCATGTCGCCGACCAGCCGGGAGTGTCCGTGGGCGGTGTCGACGACGATGAAGTCGACGCCCGCCTCGATGAGCGCCTGGGCCCGCTCGAAGGCGTCGCCCGCGACACCGACGGCCGCGCCGACCAGCAGCCGGCCTTCCTTGTCCTTGGCGGCGTTCGGGTACTTCTCGGCCTTGACGAAGTCCTTGACGGTGATGAGGCCCTTGAGGACCCCCGCCTCGTCGACCAGCGGAAGCTTCTCGATCTTGTGGCGGCGCAGCAGTTCCATGGCGTCCACGCCGGAGATGCCGACCTTGCCGGTGACCAGCGGCATCGGCGTCATGACCTCGCGCACCTGGCGCGTACGGTCCGACTCGAAGGCCATGTCACGGTTGGTGACGATGCCGAGCAGCTTGCCCGCGACGTCCGTGACCGGGACGCCGCTGATGCGGAACTTGGCGCACAGTTCGTCGGCGTCGCGCAGCGTCGCGTCCGGGTGCACCGTGATCGGGTCGGTCACCATGCCGGACTCGGAGCGCTTGACCAGGTCGACCTGGTTGGCCTGGTCGGCGATGGAGAGGTTGCGGTGCAGCACACCGGCGCCGCCCTGCCGGGCCATGGCGATCGCCATGCGGGCCTCGGTGACCTTGTCCATCGCGGCGGAGAGCAGCGGGATGTTCACCCGCACGTTCCTGGAGATGTACGAGGAGGTGTCGATCTGGTCGGGCGCCATGTCGGACGCGCCGGGCAGCAGCAGCACGTCGTCGTATGTCAGCCCGAGCGTCGCGAATTTCTCGGGCACTCCGTCGACGTTTGCAGTCATGACACCTTCCCCAAATGGCCTTGATCGGTGCGGATGTCCATGCTAACGGCCTTCGGGGGTGTCTCATTCCACGAGCAAGATCACCTAGAGGTTCTGTAGCTTCGTACGGACCGCGGCGGGAGCCGGCTCACTGCTCCGCGAGGGCCCGCAGCCTGCTCAGCGCCCGGTGCTGGGCGACCCGGACCGCACCCGGTGACATGCCGAGCATCTGTCCGGTCTCCTCCGCGGTCAGGCCGACCGCGACCCGCAGAACGAGCAGCTCGCGCTGGTTGTCCGGGAGGTTGGCGAGAAGCTTCTTGGCCCAGGCGGCATCGCTGCTGAGCAGGGCGCGCTCCTCGGGACCGAGTGAATCGTCGGGGCGCTCGGGCATCTCGTCGGAGGGCACGGCCGTCGATCCCGGGTGGCGCATGGCGGCCCGTTGGAGATCGGCGACCTTGTGGCCCGCGATGGCGAAGACGAAGGCTTCGAAGGGCCTGCCGGTGTCCTTGTAGCGCGGCAGCGCCATCAGCACCGCGACACAGACCTCCTGCGCCAGGTCCTCCACGAAGTGACGGGCATCACCGGGCAGCCGGTTCAGCCGGGACCTGCAGTAGCGCAGCGCGAGGGGGTGGACATGGGCCAGCAGATCATGGGTGGCCTGCGCGTCCCCCTCGACAGCACGGTGCACCAGTGCACCGATCACCGTCGTCTCGTCGTCGCGCATCGGACCATGGTGCCTCGGAGCCGCGTCTTCCGCTCCGCCACGTCCGTAGTTGTGCACCGAAGCGTTATGAGCGGGTGCGCCGGAAGTCATGTCCTGCGCCCTCCCCTTCCCCTTGACCGAATCGTTCCCGAGGAACTCCACGTCTCAAGGATGCGGCATCGGCCGGGAAGCGTCACATACCGTCGGCGCGGGGGGCACCACCGGCGGGGCGGAGCCCGCCCCGCGCACGTCGGTCACATCACCCCGTCCGCCGGTGGGCGGACGGGGAACCGCACGACTGCCGGCCATGGCAGGACCTCAGCGGACCAGGCCCCAGCGGAAGCCGAGCGCGACGGCGTGCGCCCGGTCCGAGGCACCGAGTTTCTTGAACAGACGCCTGGCGTGCGTCTTCACCGTGTCCTCGGAGAGGAACAGCTCACGGCCGATCTCGGCGTTCGAGCGGCCGTGGCTCATTCCTTCGAGCACCTGGATCTCACGCGCGGTGAGCGTCGGCGCCGCACCCATCTCGGCCGACCGCAGCCGACGCGGGGCGAGCCGCCACGTCGGATCGGCCAGCGCCTGGGTGACGGTGGCCCGCAACTCCGCACGGGAGGCGTCCTTGTGCAGATAGCCGCGGGCCCCGGCGGCGACCGCGAGCGCGACACCGTCCAGGTCCTCGGCGACGGTCAGCATGATGATCCTGGCGCCGGGATCGGCGGAGAGCAGCCGCCGGACCGTCTCCACACCCCCCAGACCGGGCATGCGTACGTCCATCAGAATCAGATCCGAACGGTCGGCGCCCCAGCGGCGGAGGACTTCCTCGCCGTTGGCCGCCGTCGTCACACGCTCGACGCCGGGCACGGTCGCGACCGCGCGACGAAGCGCTTCTCGGGCAAGCGGGGAGTCGTCGCAGACGAGGACGGATGTCATGACCGTCCTCCGCAGCTGATGCGCGTCACCTTGAGCCTCCAGGCTGTTACAAGTCGTCACCTGAGCGGTTGACGCTCTCGGACACCTGCCCGATCGCTTTTTCTGTCAACCGCCTCCGCCCTCTCAACGATGGTCACTCGAAAGAGTTACGGGTCGGACGGCCGGGATCGGCACTCTACGTGAGGACGCGTGCACAGAGGAGAGCGGCGCGGATCGTCCAACAGTCAACCGAAACTTCACATCAAGATATGCCCCATTTAGCGGGTTTTCTTCCCTTTTGCTGGTGTCTGTGGCTAGATTCGCAATCAGTCATATTTACATCTACTTACACCGTAGATGTGAATGTCATGAACACGGTCACCAATGGACGACAACGACGATTCCGACGCAGCATGGTTTCGAGGGGACAAGCAATGGCAGATTTCTCCCGCCTTCCCGGACCCAACGCCGATCTGTGGGACTGGCAACTGCTGGCGGCCTGCCGCGGGGTCGACAGCTCGCTGTTCTTCCACCCGGAGGGTGAACGCGGGGCGGCACGGAGCGCCCGCGAGAACTCGGCAAAAGAGGTCTGTATGCGATGCCCGGTACGTGCCGAGTGCGCGGCCCACGCACTCGCGGTACGAGAACCCTACGGAGTATGGGGCGGACTGACCGAGGACGAGCGCGAGGAGCTCATGGGGCGGGCCCGCAATCGCCTGATCGCGGCGGCGCCGTCGGGCGTTCCGTCCCCGTCGGGGCACGGCTGACACCGCCCGCCCCGCCCACCAACTAGAAAATCGTTTCCGCACTTCACCCGGCCACCGAGGGGGGCCGGGCCACAGGCAGGCCCCTCAACGGGCGGCGGCCAGGGACAGCCGGTCCAGGGTGGCCGCCACCGCCGGCACCTGGGCCAGGTCGGGCAGGGTCAGGGCGACGATCTCGCGCTCGATGGCCGGTTCCACCGTCACCGTGCGGGCCCCCTTGGGACGCACCGACTCGATCGCCAGCTCCGGCAGTACGGCCACCCCCAGCCCGGCGCCGACGAGACCGACGACCGCCGGGTAGTCGTCGGTGGCGAAGTCGATCCGGGGCGTGAAGCCGGACTCCTCGCAGACTTCCACCAGCTGGCGGCGGCAGCGCGGGCAGCCCGCGATCCACGGCTCCTCGGCCAGTTCGGCGATGCCGACCACCGCCGAACCGGACAGCCGGTGCCCCTCGGGGACCAGGCCGATCAGCCGGTCGGTGAGCAGCGGGCGCACGACCAGGTCGTCCCACTCGGCGCCGGGGACGCCGTAGCGGAACGCCAGCGCGATGTCGCAGTCGCCCTCGCGCAGCATCTCGACCGAGCGCGGCGGCTCGGCCTCGACCAGGGAGACCCGGGTGCCGGGGTGGGCCGCGCGCAGCGCGGCGAGGGCGCAGGGGACCAGAGTGGAACTGCCGCTGGGAAAGGAGACCAGCCGGACCCGGCCGGCCCGTAGTCCGGCGATCGCGGCGACCTCCTCCTCGGCGGCGGTGAGCCCGGCGAGGATGCCGGAGGCGTGCCGGACGAGGGCCTCGCCCGCCTGGGTGAGCCGCATCTCGCGTCCCGTACGAATCAGCAGGGTGGTCCCCGCGGAGGCCTCCAGCGCCTTCATCTGCTGGCTCACCGCGGGCTGGGTGCAGCCCAGTTCGCGGGCGGCGGCGGAGAACGAGCCGGTGGCGGCCACGGCGCGCAGGACACGGAGATGACGGGCTTCGATCACCCTTCAACCATAAGACACTCTTGGATCACATGCGAATTATTGGCATGCATCTTTGGGACTCGATTGGTTAGCGTTTCCCGCATGAAGCCGATGAAGTTGCTCACCGTGAACGTGGGACGGCCCAGGACCGTCGACTACACCGACGCCCCCGGCGGCGCGACCGGGATCGACAAGCAGCCGGTCGACGGCCCGGTACGGGTCACCGACCCAGGCCCCAAGGGCACCGGCGGCAGCGGACTGGCCGGGGACGCGGTGTGCGATCTGCGTCATCACGGCGGCTCCGACCAGGCCGTGTACGCCTTCGCCCGTGAGGAGCTCGACGCCTGGGAGCGGGAGCTCGGCCGGCCACTGCCCAATGGCGCGTTCGGCGAGAATCTGACGACCAGCGGGCTGGACGTGAGCAGCGCGAGGATCGGCGAGCGCTGGCGGATCGGCCCGGAACTGGTGCTGGAGGTCGCGTCGAGCCGGATTCCGTGCCGCACGTTCGCCGCTCATCTCGACGAGCGCGGCTGGGTCAGGCGGTTCACGCGGGCGGCCGCCCCCGGCGCGTATCTGCGAGTGATCGAGCCGGGCGCGATCCGTGCCGGGGACCCGGTCGAGATCGTGCACCGGCCCGCCCACGACGTCACCGTGGACCTGGAGTTCCGGGCCACGACGACGCGGCGCGATCTGCTCCCGGAGCTGCTCGCGGCGCGCGACGCTCTGCATCCCGAGACGCTGAGTGCCGCGCTGAAGTACGTGGAGAAGGAGGCGGCGGGCGGCTGATCGCGGGGGTGCGCGGGGCGCCGGTGCCCGACCGGCCGTGATCCGCCGGACAGGCACTAACGTGCCGCGTATGACGACTGCACTGATTACGGGCGCGACCGCGGGGATCGGAGCCGCCTTCGCGCGGCGGCTGGCGGCCGACGGGCACAACCTGGTGCTGGTGGCACGCGACACCGAGCGGCTGCGCGAGCAGGCGACCGAGCTGCACGACCGGCACGGCATCGAGGCCGAGGTGCTCCGGGCCGACCTGTCCGAGGACAAGGGGATCGCCGCGGTCGAGGACCGCTTGACGGACCTTCACCAACCGGTCGATCTGCTGGTCAACAACGCCGGGTTCGGCAACAAGGGCCGTTATCTGGACGTGCCCATGGCCGACGAGCTGACCATGCTGAAGGTGCACTGCGAGGCGGTGCTGCGGCTGACCTCGGCGGCTGCGGCCGGGATGCGGGAGCGCGGGCGCGGCGGGGTCGTCAACGTGGCCTCGGTGGCGGCGTTCGTGCCGCGCGGGACGTATGGCGCCTCCAAGGCGTGGGTCGTGCAGTTCACCCAGGGCGCGGCGAAGGACCTGGCGGGTTCGGGGGTGCGGCTGATGGCGCTGTGCCCCGGTTTCGTACGGACGGAGTTCCACCAGCGGGCCGGGATGGGGACCGGCAACATCCCCGGCTGGATGTGGCTCGACGCGGACAAGCTCGTGGCGGCGGCCCTGGTGGACCTGGCACGCGGCAAGTCGGTCTCGGTGCCGGACCCGCGGTACAAGGCGTTGATGGGGCTCGTGAAGCTGACGCCGCGCGGCCTGCTCGGAGGGGTCACCTCCAAGACAGGCCGCAAGTACGGTCCTCAGTGAGCGGTCGGTTACCGCACTCCCCGGCCCGCGTAGGCGCCGATGTCGGGGGCGCCGGGCTTCAGCACGTTGCCGAAGTAGTCCTTGCCGCCGTTGTTCTCGATGACGGCTCCGGCGGCGAGGGCGGGCGAACCCGCGCCGAGCCGGAAGTCGGCCCGGAGCTTCGGGTCGGCCGTGATGCCGCCGGGGTTCGGGCGAGTCATGTCGATGCCGTAGAAGGCGTTGTGGTCGAAGGAGAGCCCGGCCGTCGGGTTCTTGAAGGCGTAGCCGCCGACGCCCTCGCTCACGAAGACGTTGTTGCGGATGGCCAGTTCGTGCTGGGTGGTGGCCGGGCTGCCGGCGTCGTCCTGGACGAGGTATCCGGGGATCTGGTCCTTGTTGTGGAAACTGTTGTTGTAGATCTCCGTGCCGAGGATCGGGCCCCAGCAGTTCTGGATCAGGCGGGCGCCGTCGTCACGGCTCACGTTGTAGCGGGCGACCGTGCCGATGGTCCTGGCGCCGCTGTACGGGCAGATCAGCAGGAAGCCGCCCTTGTTGTCGTGGCTGTAGTTGTACTGGAAGACCGTGTTCTGCGAGGCACCGTCGGCGTCGAAGGACATCCCGTCGTGGGTGTTTCCGCCGCCCGAGACCTCGTTGTACTCGACGGTCGTGTCGTCGGTGTTGAAGGTCCAGATGCCCGCGTTGGCGGAGGGCGATCGGAGCTGGAAGCCGTCGACCCGGTTGTGGTCGACGCGGGCGCCGCTGGTGGTGTCGAGCTTCATGCCATCGCCGGCCAGGGACTTCAGCGTGTTGTGGTGGATGCGGACTCCGGTGCTGGGCGTCCACTCCCCCGGGTAGACGTTCGGGTCCTGCTGCTGTCCGACCAGATCGCGCTTGGAGAAGGTCGACTTGAAGTAGATGCCCTCGCGGTCCACGTCCTCGATGCGGTTGTGCCCGATGTCCAGGCCGTCGTACCAGCTGGCCTTCGCCGTGCCCTCGACCGCGACATGGATCGCGCTGGAACCGGACACCGTCTTGTAGTCGCCGCCGCGCACATCGTGGATGTAGAGGCCGGAGAGGCCGAAGCCGCGGGCGACGCCGTAGTCGGTGAGGCGGATGCGGACGCCGTTGCGCTCACTGCCGGGGTTGTCGGCGTTGGTGATCTCCAGGGCCTTCAGGTGCACGTACTGCGTGTTGGAGAGCAGGACGACATCGTGGGCGCCCGCTCCGTCGAGCCTGGCGCGGGCCGGGCCGTTCCCGTAGTCGGCGATGGTGAACGGGGCGCGGGCGGAGCCGGAGCCCTGCGGGGCGAGGGTGCCGGTGCAGGTGGCGCCGCGCTTGAAGAGCAGCCGGTCGCCGGGTCCGTAGGTGTGCGTGTTGGCCTCGGCGAGCGTGGTCCAGGGGTGCTGCTTGCTTCCGGTGGCACCGGCCGGCGCGGCGGCGCAGTCGACATGGAAGGTGCGGCCGGCGGGTGCGGCCTGTGCGGCGCTCTGACCGGCGACGGTCAGCCCGGCGGCGGCCGTCAGGGCCACGAGCGCCGCGGCGGTGACGCGATGTCTCACAATTCCTCCGTACGAACAGTCAGGGACGGGACGAGTCGGCATCGCCGGAATCCTGGACTCGGATTGATCGAACGTCAATGGATTGCCTTTGAATGATCGAAACTCCCATCGTTCGATCACGTTGCTCTAGGGTCGGAGAACGTCCCCGGCACCGGCCGGACCGGGGGCCGGGCCACACACTGCGAGGGGACTGCCGCCGTGCGCGAAAGTGCTGCTGAACGTCATGACCGCCTGCTGGGACTGGTACGGGAGCGGGGCTCGGCCCGGGTCTCGGACCTGGCCTCGCAGCTGGGCGTCTCGCCCGTCACCGTGCGCCGGGACGTGGAGGAGCTGGCCGGCCGGGGCCTGCTCGACCGGGTCCACGGCTCGGTCTCCTGGCCGCAGGACGCCGCCCCCGCGTCCGCCGCTGGGCCCGGCAGCGGCATGGTCCTCGGCATGCTCGCACCCTCGTCGACGTACTACTTCGCGGAGGTCATCCGCGGGGCCCACGAGGCGGCCGCCCGAGCCGGGGCCCGGCTGATCCTGCGGATCTCCGACTACCGGCCGCAGGAGGACCAGGCCCGCACCGAGGGCCTGCTCTCCGCCGGAGCGGAGGGCCTGCTGGTCGCCCCGGGCTGGCAGCACCCCGGCGATCCCGCCGCGTTCGGCGACTGGATCGCCTCGCTGCCGGTGCCGACCGTCCTGCTGGAGCGCAGACCCACCGCGGGCTCCCCGCTGGACGGCCTGGACCGGGTCTGCTCGGACCACGCGCACGGGGTGCTGCTCGCCGTACGCCACCTGGTGGACCTCGGGCACGGGGCGCCGCTGCTCATGGCCCGCGCGGACTCCCCGACGGCCGTCGCGGTGCGGTCCGGGTACGCGGAGGCCCTGGCCCTGCTCGGACTGGGCGCACCGCAGGACGTGATCGAGTCCGTACCGGCGGAACTCGCCCCGGACGCCTTCGAACAGGCCGTGCGGGCACTGCGCGAGGCGGTCCGCTCGGGCGTGGCGACGGCGGCGCTGATCCACAACGACGTGGACGCGATCCAGGTCGTGCAGCGCCTGGCCGAACTGGGCGTACGGGTGCCGGACGACCTGGCGCTGATCGCCTACGACGACGAGGTGGCCGCGCTCGCGGACACCCCGCTCACGGCGGTGGCGCCGCCCAAGCGCGACGTGGGCCGCCATGCCACGGAACTGCTGGTCGAGCGGCTCGGCCAGGGTGCGGGCGCGCCCCGGCGCCATCTGACACTGTTGCCGCAGCTGCGGGTCAGGGACTCGTGCGGGGCACCCCTCCCGTAGGCCGCGGACGGGCGGTGGGCCTGCGCCCGTCGGGCCCAGGCGCAGGCGACGGCGACCGCGACGGCGACTTCGGAACGAGCTCCGGAGCCGGTGTTCCCTCGGTACTCGCGAACCCCTCACGCAGGGCATTCCACCCACTTCCGTACGCAACTTATCTGATCTTTTTTCGATCAATCGCTCTTTCGCTCTTGACTTCGGTCACGGCTGGTCCAAGGATCACGGCCAACGCCAATGTCGCCGCCTGTTCAGGAGCTTCGCTGTGAGCCGCAGTTCGAGCAGAACGTCCCTCGCCGTAGTCGGCGCCGCCACCGCCCTCGCCGTTCTCACGGCCTGTGGCGGCAGCGGCGACGACCATGCCGCCGCCGGAAGCGACGGCAAGCCCGTCAGCATCACCTTCTGGGGCTGGGCCAAGGGGTCCAAGGAGGTCGTCGACGCGTTCAACGCCTCGCACAAGGACATCAAGGTGGTGTACGAGGAGATCCCGTCCGGCAACGCGGGCGGCTACGCCAAGATCTCCAACGCGGTCAAGGCGGGCAACGCCCCCGACCTGGTCTCCATCGAGTACCCGCAGCTTCCGGAGTACGTCAGCCAGGGCGCGCTCCAGGACATCGGCCAGTACTTCACCGACGACATCCGCAAGAAGCTGCTGCCGCAGGCGGTCGAACTGACCACGCTCGGCGGCAAGAACTGGGCCGTCCCGTTCGACGCCTCCCCGCAGTCCTTCTACTACCGCAAGGACCTGTTCGAGAAGTACGGCGTCGAGGTCCCCACGACCTGGGCCGACTTCCGCAAGGCCGCCGAGAAGGTGAAGAAGGCCGACAAGAACGCCCGCATCGGCACCTTCTTCCCCGACGACCCGACCACGTTCCAGGCGATGGCCTGGCAGGCGGGCGCCCAGTGGTACAAGCCCGAGGGCGACACCTGGAAGGTGAGCACGGCAGACGCGGCCACCAACAAGGTCGCCGACTACTGGCAGGGCCTGCTCGACGACGACCTGATCCGCGCCAACGCCTCGTTCAGTCCCGAATGGACCAACTCGCTCAAGAACGGCGGCACCGTCGGCTACCTCGGCGCCGCCTGGGGCGCGGGCGTCCTCAAGGGCACGCTGCCCGAGCAGAGCGGCAAGTGGGCCGTCGCCCCGATGCCCAGCTGGGACGGAAAGCCCGCCAGCGGCATGCTCGGCGGCTCCACCTTCGCGGTGACGAAGACCAGCAAGAAGGCCGAGGCCGCGGTCGAGTTCGCCACCTGGATGTCGACCACCGAGGAAGGCATCAAGGCCCGCATCGAGTCCGGCACTTCGAGCGCCTTCCCGGCCGCGTCGGCGCTGCGCCCGGTGGCGAAGAAGGCCTTCGACGCGGCCTTCTACGGCGGCGAGGACATCTACCAGGTGTTCGAGGGCGCCGCGACGTCCATCGGCCCGAACTGGAACTGGGGCCCGACGACCGGCACCACGAACACCACCATGAAGGACCAGTTCGGCAAGGTCGCCAGTGGCGGCACCACCATCAAGGACGCGGTGCGGGCCGGGCACGACGCCACGGTCGCCGAGCTGAAGAAGCGCGGTCTGAAGGTCGAGGACGCAGGCTGATGAAGCGCGCCCGGACGACCAGAGCCGCCGCCATCCTGCTGGGGCCCTTCTTCGTACTGTTCACCGTGGTCATGGTGCTGCCGATCGGATACGCGGTCTGGCTCAGCCTGTTCACCGAGAAGCAGTCCGGCCTGGGCTTCGGCGGCACCGAGACCGTCTTCAGCGGACTCGACAACTACACGGCGGCCCTGGGCGACCCGGCGTTCCGCGAGGGCTTCGGCGTACTCCTCGGATACTGCCTCTTCTACATTCCGCTGCTGCTCGTCGGGGCCCTCGCCCTTGCCCTGCTGCTGGACTCCGCGCTGGCCCGCGCCCGCAGGTTCTTCCAGCTCGCGCTCTTCCTGCCGCACGCCGTGCCCGGCATCATCGCCGCGCTGATCTGGGTCTACCTCTACACACCCCAGCTCAGCCCGGTGGTCAGCGCCATGGAATCCGGCGGAATCGGCTTCGACTTCTTCTCGCCCGAGGGTGCCCTCCCCTCCGTCGTCAACATCGCCCTGTGGGAGTGGCTCGGCTACAACATGGTGATCTTCTACGCCGCGTTGCAGGCCATCGACCGCTCCGTGCTCGAAGCGGCCACGGTCGACGGGGCCGGTGCCTGGCGCGTCGCGCTCAGCATCAAGGTGCCGTTGATCCGCGCCTCGGTCGTGATGGTCGCGCTGTTCACGGTCATCGGCTCGCTCCAGCTGTTCACCGAGCCGCTGATCCTCAACAAGGGAACCGGCTCCGCCGTCTCCTCCACCTGGACGCCGAACATGTACGCCTACACCGCGGCCTTCGAACGCAACGACTACGGTCTCGCCGCGGCCGCCTCCATCCTGCTGGCGCTCACGGCCGCGCTGCTGTCCTTCGTCGTCACCCGCTTCACCGGCCGGAAGGGCAAGAAAGCATGAACTCCCCCGCCTCCCGCGGCCGCTGGATGTCGAAGACCGCGGTCAACGGCTTCCTGCTGCTCGCCGTCGTCTACATGCTCTTCCCCCTCGTCTGGCTGGTCACCGCCGCCACGAAGGACACCGGCGGTCTGCTCGCGGGCAACGCGTTCTCCTTCGAGGGCTTCAACCTCGGCGAGAACCTGTCGAACCTGGCCTCCTACGGCGACGGGATCTACTTCCGCTGGTACCTCAACAGCCTCCTCTACGCGGGCGGCGGGGCGATCGTCTGCTCGCTGATCTGTGTCGCCGCGGGCTACGCCTTCGACAAGTACGAGTTCCGGGGCAAGGAGAAGCTGTTCGGCCTCGTGCTGATGGGCGTGCTCGTCCCCACCACGGCGCTCGCCCTGCCGATGTATCTCCTGGCCTCCAAGACCGGCCTGGTCAACACCTACTGGTCCGTGCTGATCCCGGTGCTGGTCAACCCGTTCGGCGTGTATCTCGCCCGGGTGTTCAGCACCGGCTACATACCGAACGAGGCCCTGGAGGCCGCCCGTATCGACGGGGCCGGCGAGCTGCGCGTCTTCTGGTCCATCGGCCTGCGCATGGTCATGCCGGGCTTCGTGACCGTCTTCCTCTTCCAGTTCACCGCGATCTGGAACAACTTCTTCCTCCCCCTCGTGATGCTCTCGGACCGCAAGCTCTTCCCGCTGAGCCTCGGTCTGTACTCCTGGAACACCAACACCCATGGCGAGCCGAGCTTCTATCCGCTCGTCGTCACCGGCTCGCTCCTCGCCGTCATCCCCCTGATCGTCGCCTTCGTCTCGCTGCAACGGCACTGGAAGGCCGGTCTGACCGCCGGCAGCGTCAAGTGACCACCGCGCGAGCCCTGAGGAGTACGAGTCCCACCATGTCCCACGCCACTGACAACCGGCCGACGGCCCTGCTCGCGATGGGCCCCGACGTCGCCGACCGCCTGCTCGCCGACCGCCATCGCACCCGGCTGGCCGCCCTCACCCGCACCGACCCGTACCTCGTCGCCCACGACCTGGCCGACCCGACGCCCGAGGTGGCCGCCGCGCTCGCCGATGCCGAGGTGCTGTTCACCTGCTGGGGCGCGACTCCGCTCACCGCCGAGGTGCTGTCGGCCGCGCCCCGGCTGCGCGCCGTGGTGCACGCGGCGGGTTCCGTGAAGCACCACATCACCGACGCCTGCTGGGAGCGCGGGCTCGCCGTCACCTCGGCGGCCGGCGCCAACGCGCTGCCCGTCGCCGAATTCACCCTCGCCGCGATCCTCTTCGCGGGCAAGCGGGTCCTGAGCTCCGCGGACCGCTACCGCACCCTGCGCGCCGACCACGACTGGCTCGCGGAACTCGACGGCTCCGGCAACTACCGCCGTACGGTCGGCATCATCGGGGCCTCCCGCATCGGCCGGCGCGTGATCGAGCTGCTGCGCCCCTTCGATCTGGAGGTCCTGCTGTACGACCCGTACGTGGACGAGCCGCAGGCGGCGCGGCTGGGCGTACGGCTCAGCTCGCTCGACGAGCTGTGCGCGCGCAGCTCGGTCGTCTCGGTGCACGCGCCGCAGCTTCCTCAGACGCGCCATCTGATCGGCGCGGCTCAGCTGTCGGCCATGGCGACCGGGACGACGCTGATCAACACGGCGCGGGGTTCGCTGGTCGACGAGGAGGCGCTGCTGCCGGAGCTGACGGCCGGTCGGCTGCACGCGGTGCTGGATGTGACGGAACCCGAACTCCCGCCCGCACACTCGCCGTTGTACGACCTGCCGAATGTACTGCTCACGCCGCATGTCGCGGGTTCGCTGGGCGATGAGCTGCACCGGATGGCCGACCAGGCGCTGGACGAGACGGAACGGTACGTACGGGGTCTGCCCTTCGCGGACCCGGTGCTGCCGGAGGTGCTGCCGCACTCGGCCTGACGCGGGCTCCGTACCCTGCCCGCACCACCCCGCCGGCGTCCCCGGCCCAAGGGCGCCGCACATGCCGAGGCCCGGTACCCCGCGACGGGGTACCGGGCCTCAGTGGCAGGTGGAGCTACACGCTAGTGCGAGTGGCCGTGGCCGTGGCCGGCCTCGGCCTCTTCCTCGGCCGGCTTCTCGACGACCAGCGTCTCGGTCGTGAGCAGCAGCGACGCGATGGACGCGGCGTTCTCCAGCGCGGAGCGGGTGACCTTGACCGGGTCGATGACGCCGGCCTTCACCAGGTCGCCGTACTCGCCGGTCGCGGCGTTGAAGCCCTGGCCCTTGTCGAGCTCGGAGACCTTCGAGGTGATGACGTAACCCTCCAGGCCCGCGTTCTCGGCGATCCAGCGCAGCGGCTCGACCGCGGCGCGGCGCACGACCGCGACACCGGTGGCCTCGTCGCCGGTCTTGCCGAGGTTGCCGTCGAGGACCTTGACGGCGTGGACGATGGCGGAGCCACCACCGGAGACGATGCCCTCCTCGACCGCGGCGCGGGTCGCGGAGATGGCGTCCTCCAGACGGTGCTTCTTCTCCTTCAGCTCCACCTCGGTGGCGGCACCGACACGGATCACGCACACGCCGCCGGCCAGCTTCGCGAGGCGCTCCTGGAGCTTCTCGCGGTCCCAGTCGGAGTCCGTGGCCTCGATCTCGGCCTTGATCTGGTTGACCCGGCCCTTGACGTCGCCGGGCTCGCCGCCGCCGTCCACGATCGTCGTGTCGTCCTTGGAGACGGTGACGCGGCGGGCGGTGCCCAGTACGTCCAGACCGGCCTGGTCGAGCTTGAGGCCGACCTCCTCGGCGATGACGGTCGCACCGGTGAGGGTGGCGATGTCGCCGAGCATGGCCTTGCGGCGGTCACCGAAGCCCGGGGCCTTCACCGCGACGGCGTTGAAGGTGCCACGGATCTTGTTGACGACGAGGGTCGACAGCGCCTCGCCCTCGACATCCTCGGCGATGATCAGCAGCGGCTTGGAGCCACCGGCCTGGATGACCTTCTCCAGCAGCGGGAGCAGCTCCTGGATCGAGCCGATCTTGCCCTGGTGGATCAGGATGTACGGGTCGTCGAGGACGGCCTCCATACGCTCCTGGTCGGTCACCATGTACGGGGACAGGTAGCCCTTGTCGAAGGCCATGCCCTCGGTGAAGTCGAGGTCCAGACCGAAGGTGTTGGACTCCTCGACGGTGATGACACCGTCCTTGCCGACCTTGTCCATCGCGTCCGCGATGAGCTCGCCGACCTGCGGGTCCTGCGCGGAGAGCGCGGCGACGGCGGCGATGTCGCTCTTGTCGTCGATCGGACGGGCGGTCGCGAGGAGCTCCTCGGACACGGCCTTGACCGCGGCGTCGATGCCCTTCTTCAGGGCGGCCGGGGAAGCACCCGCGGCAACGTTGCGCAGACCCTCGCGGACGAGCGCCTGGGCCAGCACGGTGGCGGTGGTCGTACCGTCACCCGCGACGTCGTTGGTCTTGGTCGCCACTTCCTTCACCAGCTGGGCGCCGAGGTTCTCGTACGGGTCGTCGAGCTCGACCTCGCGCGCGATGGTGACACCGTCGTTGGTGATGGTGGGAGCGCCGAACTTCTTGTCGATGACGACGTTGCGGCCCTTGGGGCCGATCGTCACCTTGACCGTGTCGGCAAGCTTGTTGACGCCGCGCTCAAGGGCGCGACGGGCGTCCTCGTCGAACTTCAGAATCTTCGCCATGGGAGCTGAGCTTTCCTCTCAAATGAACTGCGCCCCCGACCGCCCGGCTGGTTAGTTCGCAGGGGGCCAGGGGCGCAGAACAGAAGCAAACGTGGGTGAATTACTTCTCGATGATCGCGAGAACGTCGCGAGCCGAGAGGACGAGGTACTCCTCGCCGTTGTACTTCACCTCGGTGCCGCCGTACTTGCTGTACAGCACGACGTCGCCGGTCTTGACGTCGAGCGGCAGGCGCTCGCCGTTCTCGAAGCGGCCCGGTCCCACGGCCAGGACGACGCCCTCCTGGGGCTTCTCCTTGGCGGTGTCCGGAATGACCAGGCCGGAGGCCGTGGTCTGCTCGGCGTCGAGCGGCTGGACCACAATGCGGTCCTCGAGCGGCTTGATCGCAACCTTGGAGCTGGCGGTCGACACGATCCGGTCTCCCCCTTCGGAGATCTCACGGGGTTAAGAGTCTTTGGGTGGCGATCAGGTGGATCCGTCGTCGCGGGTGCCGGACCTGCCAGTCGCACAGTACTGCTGGCACTCTCCAGTGGTGAGTGCCAGCACCGAGACTATGACCGGGATTAGCACTCGGTCAAGCGGAGTGCCAATTCAGCCAGTCGTGGCGTGCCGGTGACCCTGCCCATCCCCGCCGCTCCCCACCCCCGCACAGCAGTCCGCACAGCAGTCCGGGCAACAGTCCGGGCAACAGTCCGGGCACCATGAGGACAACGCGGGGACGGACCGAACCGTTCCGTACGACCGTGGGTTCATGCTCGAACCTCCGCACGGACCGTCGAACCCGCTGCCGCCCCGCCCCTGGGCCGCGCAGCACCCCTCGCGCACCGTGAACGGCTGCCTCGACGTGCTGCTGGGTCTGCTGTTGGTGGCCCTGGAAGGGCTGATCTGCGCGGTCGCCGCCTACTCCCTGACGGTCTCGCGACTGGACCTCGACGGCCGGGAGACGCCCGGTCCGCCGCCGATGGACTGGAGGCCCGTCCTCGTCTTCGGCGGGATCACCGCGGTGGTCTCCTTGTTCGCCGTGGTCCTGATCCGCTCGAACTGGCCCTGGGCGGGCGGCATCCAGGTCCTGGCCGCGCTGCTGCTGTGCCTGGTCACGGTACTGACCGGGCACGAGGACTACCGCCGCTCGCACCCGGCACCGGCCCCCGCACCCTCGTACGATCCAGGCCGGTCCGGCCACCAGTGCCTCAGCGGCGGCGACAACCACGAGTGCCTGGACTCCGGCGGCTGAGGGCAGGCGACGACGACCAGCGACCCCAGCGCCCCGTGATCGCCGCGCGGACGCGCCCGCGGGCCGGCCTCGGGCGCCGGCCGCGGCCGGGTCATCTTCTGCGCGGCCTTGCGGCCCAGCCGTTCGATCGGATCCACCGACTGCGCGCACGCGGTGGTGGCGGTCAGCAGCGCACCGGCTGTCAGCAGTCCGGCGAGCAGCCGGTGCGCCCTCCTCATACGTAGTCCTCCAGCCGGGCCACGGCGTACCCCTTGTCCGTGATGGTCTTCATGACCGCGCGGACCAGGTCGGTCATGCTGCCGCTCCACTCCTTCCGGCCGCGGAAGTGCGTGAGGATGATGTCGCCGGGGCGCAGGTCCTGGTCCCCCTCGCGCCATTCCATGTGGTCCGGGAACGCCTCCTCGTTCCAGAGCGGCACGGCCTTGATGCCGCAGGACTTCGCGATGCGGAGCGTGTCCCCGTTGTAGTTGCCGTACGGCGGGCGGAAGAGGGTCGGACGCTTGCCGAACTGCTTCTCGATGATGTCCTGCTGGCCGCAGATCTCGCGCTTCTGCCCGCTGTAGGAGAGGCCGGGCAGGTAGGGGTGGCTGAGCGTGTGATTGTTGAGCGATACGCCCAGCCGCTGCGCCTCGCCGAAGTAGCCGTAGTTGTCTCTCACCTCGTAGTCGCTGAGGAACGCGCTGTACGGGATGTCCAGCTCGTCCATCATCCGCAGCAGTTCGGGGTCCTTCTCGGCACCGTCGTCCATCGTCAGGAAGACGACCCGGTCCTTGGTCGGGACGGTGGTGAACACCGGCGGCAGCGAGTCGTCGCCGCCCTTGACCTCGAACCCCTCCCGGGTGGTGAGGTGCGGCTTCACCGCGGGCGGCGGGGGTGCGACCAACGGCGGCCCGCCCAGTCCCCATTTCTTCGCGAGGGCCGCCCGTACGGCCGGGGCGAACTTCGCGTTCTCGTGGGATCCGGCGGGCGCGCGGCCCTGTTCGGCCGGTTGCCCGGGGCCCGCCTTCTGCCCGGGACCGCCCGGGTGTCCGGCGGAGGGTCGGGCCCGGTGCTCGGTGTCCGCGTCGCCCCGGCCGCCGGCTGCGGACGCACAGCCCGAGCCGACGGCGGCGAGCAGGAGTACGGCCAGGACCACGCGGGCCGGCCGGTGCGCGCCGGGAGCCCGGCGCGCACCGGCATCGAGTGTGCCCGATTGTCGCCTTTCCATGCTTAATTCTTCCTTTTGTCGCATAAGTCACATGGCGTCGCATCCTGCCAGCCCGTGAGGGACCCCGGGGTGCGACACCGCCGCCGGGTCCGCCGGTCAACCCGCCTGGCTCACAATGGGACGGGTGAACGCTCTCGCCCCGAACGACCCGTCCGACGCCCCCGACCCGTCCGACGCCGACGGCCGGCCCGGCGCCGACGCCCCGTCCGACGCCGACCCGCTCGCCGCCTTCATGGCCCTGCGCACCCCGGAGGGCGCGGCGCTGCTGGAGGGGCTGCGCTCGTACGACCCCGCCCAGGAGCTCGCCACCGCCACCCGGCTGCGCCGCACCCACCCGGCCTCCCTGGTGTCGGCCGCGCTGGGGCAGGCGCGGCTGCGGCAGCGGGCGGTGGCGAAATTCGGCGCCGAGGACGCGTACCGGATGTTCTTCACGCCGAACGGCGTCGAGCAGGCGACCCGTACCTCGGTGGCCACCCATCGCGCGCAGCGGTTCGTGGCGGCGGGGGTGCGGAGCGTCGCCGACCTCTGCTGCGGGATCGGCGGCGACGCGATCGCGCTCGCGCGGGCGGGCATCCCGGTCCTGGCCGTGGACCGCGATCCGCTGACCGCCGAGGTGGCGCGTGCCAACGCCGCCGCGCTCGGTCTGGACGGTCTGATCGAGGTGCGCCGCGCCGATGTCACCGGGATCGACACCTCGCCGTACGACGCGGTCTTCGTCGATCCGGCGCGGCGCGGCGGCCGGGGCAGGATCTTCGACCCCGAGGCGTACTCGCCACCGCTCTCCTGGGCGACCGGCGCGGCACTCGGGGCCCCGCGCGCCGCGCTGAAGATCGCCCCCGGCATCCCGCACGAGGCGATCCCGGCGCGGGCCGAGGCCGAGTGGATCTCGGACGGCGGCGATGTGAAGGAGGCGGTGCTCTGGTTCGGCGAGGGCTTCACGGCCGGTTCCTACCGCGCCACCGTGCTGCCGGCCGGCGCCTCGCTGTGGTCCGCGGCCCCACTGCCCGCCCCGCCCGTCGGCCCGGTCGGCCGCTATCTGTACGAGCCGGACGGCGCCGTCATCCGCGCCCATCTGGTCGCCGACATCGTGGCGCGGTGCGACGGCCGGCTGATCGACGAGACCATCGCGTACGTCACCAGCGACGAGCTGTACGACTCCCCGTACACCACCGGGTACGAGATCACCGACCGGCTGCCGTTCAACATGAAGAAGCTGAAGGCGCTGCTGCGGGAGCGGAAGGTCGGCGTCCTGACCGTGAAGAAGCGCGGCTCGGCCGTCGAGCCGGAGGAGCTGCGCCGCAGGATGAAGCTCCAGGGGCCGAACGCCGCGACGGTCTTCCTCACCCGGGTGGCCGGAGCCCCGACGATGCTGATCGGCCACCCGCTGACCGGTCCCGCCTGACCGGCGGGGGCGGCCGTCAGGCCAGGTCCGTCAGGTCCTCGGCATACACCTGGGAGAGTGGCTGAGGACCCACGTACTGCTGGCAGTTGCACTGGCCCGCCTCGAAGCGGACCGGCTTCTTGGCCTCGTCCCAGGCCGTCGGCACCTCGACCCGCTCATGGCACCTGCCCCGCTTGTCGTGCTTGGCGAGATGGTGCGTGCAGCCGCAGACCGGCTCCGGCGGCTTGTGGGCCGCTTCGACGGCCAGCCGCTCCTGCCTGGCCGCCTCCAGCAGCTCCAGCTTGCGGCTGTGCCGGTTGCGCAGTGCGGTACGGACGTTGTCGACGGCCCATCCGAAGCCGCCCGTCCAGAAGATGATGAGCACCCACCAGTACCACTCCATGCGACACTCCTCCCCCTGCGTGACTCATGTATCCGGCCAGGATAGGTCCGGGCTCACGACGCCGCGACGCCCCTGACCATCGTGGGCGAGGCCGTCAGCGGTGCGCGCCGCCCCCGGCGGAGAACAGCGGCTCCGGGGCGGGCGCCCCGACCAGTACCCGCAGCACCCAACGACGGTGGGCGAAAGCCTTGGTGACGCCGATCAGTCCGACGATCCAGCAGGTCATCCCGAGTCCCATGACGAGGGCGCCGAGGCCGAGACTGCCCCGGGCCGCCTCGTCGGTCGCCGGGACCGCGATGCAGGTGTACAGCCCGAGTGCGCACAGCGCGAAGGACAGCAGCAGCCAGACGAGACTGACGCCCGGCATCCTCAGCCGCGCGTCGCGCACCGGATCGCGGTCCAACCCGCCCCAGGCCACGAGCAGTCGGCGGATCTCACTGTCGCGGCACAGCCCGACGACGACGAAGACGACCGCGGGCACCGCGCAGCAGGCCCCCATTCCGGCGAGGATCAAGGCGAGCACGGCGCTGAAGATGTCGTAGGTCTCCTCGAACGTGATGAGCGCCGCGCCCACCAACGACCAGCCGACCGCGCAGAGCGCCCCCACAGCCACAGCGTCACCAGCCGCGCCGGGGAGACATGCCTCTTCACCAACTCCCCCAGCACCACGGCCCGGTCGGCGAGCAGCGCCTCGCGGTCGGGCCAGGAACGTATCTCCACGGATGGTGGGGGCGGCGGCAGTTGTGCGCGGCTGAACATGGGCCAGACCCTATCGACCGTGCGCACCTGTGGACGGCACGGTGCGTCGGGGCCGCCGGGGTGCCATGCTGGGAAGGAACACACGGAGGTTCACGATGGGGTTCTATGCCGAACGGATCGTGCCCCGGATCGCCGATGCCGCCGGCCGCTCGAAGGCGTTCGAGCCGCTGCGGCGCCGGGTCTGCGAAGGCCTGTACGGCGAGATCATCGAGATCGGGTTCGGCTCCGGGCACAACGTCCCGTTCTACCCGGAGGCCGTCACCGACGTGGCCGCGGTCGAGCCGTCCGATCTCGGCTGGAAGCTGGCCCGGGACCGCATCGACGCGGGGCACGCCCTGGTGCGGCGCGCCTGCCTGGACAGTCAGTACCTGCCGTTCGAGGACAACACCTTCGACGGCGCCCTCTCGACGTGGGCGCTGTGCACCATCCCCGACGCCGACGCGGCGCTGCGCGAGGTGCGGCGGGTCCTCAAACCCGGTGCGACCCTGCACTTCCTGGAGCACGGGCTGGCGCCGGAGGAGGACGAGGACGTACGCCGCTGGCAGCGCCGCCTCGATCCACTGGAGCGGCGGCTCTTCGGCGGGTGCCATCTGACCCGGCCGATCCCCGAGATGCTGGCGGCCGCGGGGTTCACGATCGTCGATCTCGACGTGTTCTACGCGAAGGGCGCCCCGAAGCCGATGGCGGCCGACTCGATGGGGATCGCCGCCCCCTGACCCGCGTGGCCCGGCCCGGCGCCCGGAACTCATCGCCCGGCGCGGTCCGGATGGGCGGCGCGGTCCAGGAGCAGCGCGCGTTCCCGTGCGTTGCGGGTCAGTCCGGCCGCCCGTACGAACTCCGCCCGTGCCTCGTCCGTACGGCCCGTCCTGGCCAGCAGGTCCCCGCGGACGCTGGGCAGCAGGTGGTAGTTCCTGAGCGCCGGATCGTCGGCCAGGGCGTCGGCCAGGGCGAGGCCGGCCGCGGGGCCCTCGGCCATCGCGACCGCGACAGCCCGGTTGAGCTCGACGACCGGGGACGGCGCGATCGCAGCGAGGCGGCCGTAGAGCGCGGCGATGGTGCTCCAGTCCGTGTCCTCGTACGTCACCGCCCGCGCGTGGCACGCGGCGATCGCCGCCTGCACGGTGTACGGGCCGAGCCCGGCACCCTCCTCCGTCGCCGCCACGGCCCGTTCCAGGGCCGCGACGCCGCGCCGGATCAGCAGGTGGTCCCAGCGGGCCCGGTTCTGGTCGGCGAGCAGCACCGGCGCTCCGTCCGGCCCGGTCCTGGCGGCGGTGCGTGAGGCCTGGAGTTCCAGCAGCGCCGCCAGGCCGTGGACCTCCGCCTCCCGTTCCATCAGGGCGGCCAGCACCCGGGCCAGCCGCAGCGCGTCCTCGCACAGCGTCGGCCGCAGCCAGTCGTCGCCCGCGGTCGCGGCGTACCCCTCGTTGAAGATCAGATAGATGACGTCGAGCACGGAGGCGAGGCGGGCGGCGCGCTCGGGTCCGTACGGCACCTCGAAGGGGACGCCCTCCCGGCCCAGGGTCCGTTTCGCCCGGACGATGCGCTGGGCGACGGTCGGTTCGGGGGCCAGGAACGCGCGGGCGATCTCTTCGGTGGTGAGTCCGCCGAGCAGCCGCAGGGTGAGGGCGATCCGGGCCTCGGTGGACAGCACCGGATGACAGGCGGTGAAGATCAGCCGGAGCAGATCGTCGTCGATGTCGTCCGCTTCCGCGGGCTCGGGCGGTGGCACGTCCTCCAGGGTCCGCCCCACCTCGGCGAGCTTGCGCGCGTACGTCTCCTTGCGGCGTACGAGATCGATCGCGCGGTGTCTGGCGGTGGCCATGAGCCAGGCGCCCGGCCGGTCCGGGACACCCGACTCCGGCCACTGTTCCAGCGCGGCCACCAGGGCGTCCTGCGCGAGTTCCTCGGCGATGCCCACGTCCCGCACGATGCGGGTGACACCTGCGATGATCCGCGCGGACTCGATCCTGAAGACCGCTTCGACCGTCGTCCTCGCACTTGCTGCCGTCACGGTCACCCATCAGAGCAGCGGTACGGGGGCGCGGCAAACGGGGCCGGTCAGATGCCCGGGGCCTCGTCGATCTGCCGGACCTCGGAGGTGACGGTCCAGCTCTCCGGGTGGATCTGCAGGAACCGCTTGGTCCATTCCAGGGCTTCGGCCTTGTCCTTGACCTGGAGGATGGCGTAGCCGCCGACGACCTCCTTGGTCTCGGTGAAGGGGCCGTCGGTCAGGCTGAGCCTGCCGCCGGACCAGGTGACCCTGGTGCCCTGGGAGGTCGGGGTGAGTCCGGCCGTCTCCAGCATGACCCCGGCCTTGGTGATCTCCTCGAACAGGGCGCCCATGCGCTTCTCGAAATCGGGGCCCGGGTTCTCGGAGGGGATGTTCTGCTCGTCGATGCGGATCAGCGACATGAAGCGGGGCATGGTGACTCCTCGGTCGGAAGGGGCGGGGTCCTTCCCCGCCTCTCACCCTTGCGTCGAACGGGAGACACCCGGATCGACAGCTCCCATGGAATTCTTCTGAGAATCTTCCAGAGCGGCCACCGGAGCGGCCACCGCAGCGGTCCGTTCCGGTGCCGGGAGCAGCACCAGGGCCACCAGCGCCGCAGCCGCGAGCAGCCCCGCGCAGACCGGAACGCCGCCGCGTACCCCGCCGCCGGATCGGCCGGCCGGTCCCCGCCACCGGTGACCTGTGCGGCGACGGTGACCAGCACCGCGCGTCCCGGCGAGCCGCCCACCCGGCGGGAGCTGTTCAGCAGCCCGGAGGCCATCCCCGCCTCGTCGGGCGCGACACCGGTCGTGGCCGCGGTGCCGAGCGGTACGAAGCACATCCCGATGCCGATGCTGCAGACCGGGGAGCCCGCCCGGGTCGGTGCGCGCGTACCGGGTGGTCCGGAGCCATGTCCACGGCGACGCCCCCGGCCGAAGGGCCCCTCCCGCCGAGGGGCTCGCCCCGCCCCGAGTACTCCCCCGTCCGCGAGCCTCTACGACCCCAGGGACTCGAAGCGCCAGCGGTGCACCGGACGGGTGATCAACTCGGCGGCCGGTTCGGGGAGTTCGGGCAGCTCGTCGCCGTAGGCCGCCGCCCACCAGGTGATGACCAGGACCCGGTCCTTCGGGGCGCGCAGCAGCTCGCGGCGCAGCGGCTCGCGGGCCAGCTCGGCCGCGCGGGCGCGCGCCCACTCCAGGAGTTCGGGGCCCCTGCCGTCGACGGCGCGGGCCTCCCACATCAGCGCGACGGTCGTACCGCCCGTGCCGCTCATGAGTACAGGTTGTCCTTGCTGATCTCGTGCACGTGGTCGTGATCGTGCGCGTGGGCACCCGGGACGTGCGGGTCGGTCACCGGCAGCGACGAGTCCGCGGACAGCTCCAGGTCCGACGCCGGCCTGCCCCGGGCCACCATCTCCGCGCCCAGCGCCGCGACCATCGCGCCGTTGTCCGTGCACAGCCCCGGCCGCGGCACCCGCAGCCGGATGCCGGCCCGCTCGCACCGCTCCTGGGCCAGCGCCCGCAGCCGCGAGTTGGCCGCGACGCCGCCGCCGATCATCAGGTGGTCGACGCCCTCGTCCTTGCAGGCCCGGACGGCCTTGCGGGTGAGCACGTCCACGACGGCCTCCTGGAAGGACGCCGCCACGTCCCTCACCGGTACCTCCTCGCCCGCCGCCCGCTTGGCCTCGATCCAGCGGGCCACCGAGGTCTTCAGACCGGAGAAGGAGAAGTCGTACGCGGGATCGCGCGAACCGCTCAGACCGCGCGGGAACGCGATCGCCTTCGGATCGCCCTCCCTCGCCAGCCGGTCGATGACCGGACCGCCGGGAAAGCCGAGATCCAGCACCCGGGCGATCTTGTCGAAGGCCTCGCCCGCCGCGTCGTCGATGGTCGCGCCCAGCGGCCGTACGTCGTTGGTGATGTCCGGTGCGAGGAGCAGCGAGGAGTGGCCGCCGCTGACCAGCAGCGCCATCGTCGGCTCGGGCAGCGGGCCGTGCTCCAGCTGGTCGACGCAGATGTGCGAGGCGAGGTGGTTCACCCCGTAGAGCGGCTTGTTCAGCGCGTACGCGTACGCCTTCGCCGCCGAGACGCCGACGAGCAGCGCGCCCGCGAGTCCGGGGCCCGCGGTGACGGAGATGCCGTCGAGGTCGCGGGCGCTGATCCCGGCCTGCTTCAGGGCGCGCTCGATGGTGGGGACCATCGCCTCCAGATGCGCCCGGGAGGCGATCTCCGGGACGACGCCGCCGAAGCGGGCGTGCGTGTCGACGCTGGACGCCACGGCGTCCGCCAGCAGCGTCGTACCGCGGACGATGCCGACGCCGGTCTCGTCGCAGGAGGTCTCGATGCCGAGTACGAGCGGTTCGTCAGCCATCAGTCAGTCTCTGTCTCTTGTACGGGCTCTTGCACCGTCAGGCGCATGACGAGTGCGTCGATGTTGCCCGGCTGGTAGTAGCCGCGGCGGAAGCCGATCGGTTCGAAGCCGAAGCGTTCGTACAGCTTCTGCGCCCGGGTGTTGTCGACGCGGACTTCGAGGAGCACCTCGGCGCACTCGAAGGCCGTGGCGTGCTTCAGCAGATCGCCGAGGAGTTCGGAGCCGAGGCCGCCGCCCCAGTGGTCACGGGTGACACCGATGGTCTGTACGTCGGCGAGGTCACCGGCCGCGGCGAGCCCGGCGTAGCCGACGATCCGGCCGGTGACGGGGTCCTCGGCGACGACGTAGCGGCGGGTGGCCCGCGCACCGCGGGAGTGCGCCAGCTCGGACCAGAACATGCCGGCCGACCAGGCGTCGTCCGGAAACAGCTCGTGTTCGAGCTCCAGCACCGGATCGATGTCCCACCAGCGCATCTCGCGCAGTACGGCAGTCGTGCTCGTCACTTGGGGGTGACCACCTTGTAGTTCTTCGGGACCTGGGCGTCGGGCCTGCGGAGGTAGAGCGGCTGCGGCGGCAGCAGTTCCGCGCCCGCGGCCAGGCGCTCGGCGGCGAGGGCGGCCAGCGCACCGGCGCCGACGTGCTCGGGGCCCCGGGCGTCCGGGAATGCCTCCGGGTAGAGCACGGCGCCCGCGCCGACGACGGGAAGTCCGGCGAGCCGCTCGGCGATGTCGGCGGGCCGGTCGACGGCGGGCTCCGTGGCACGCGTACGGAAGTCCTCGTATCGCGCCCAGTACACCTCCTTGCGGCGGGCGTCCGTCGCGACGGCGAACGGGCCCTCCAGGCCGCCTTGCCCGGCGGCGTACGCGAGAGCGTCCAGGGTGCACAGCCCGTGCACGGGCACGGAGAGGGCGGAGCCGAAGGTCGCGGCCGTGACGAGGCCGACCCGCAGCCCGGTGTACGGGCCGGGGCCGACACCCACGACCACGTCGGTCACGGCGTTGAGTTTCATCCCGGCCTCGGCGAGGACCCGGTCGACGGCGGGCAGCAGCAGCTCCCCGTGCCTTCGGGCGTCGACCTGGCCGTACTCGGCGACGACGGAGCTTCCGTCGTGAAGGGCGACGGTGACGGCGGGGGTGGCGGTATCCACGGCGAGCAAGAGCACGCAAACAGCCTACGGCTCCTCCGACGGGGGCACGGCGTCCCGTACGGCGTCCCGGTACGACCGGCACCGGCTGCTACCGTCACCGTGTACACGCGGGTACGACGTAAACGCTTGTACTACATACGGAAGCGAAAGGGGCGCGCACGGTGGCTAGGGGCAGCTCGGGAATCGTGGCCGGGCTCACCGCGGCGGCTCTCGCCGTGGTCGGTTTCCTGGCCTACCAGGCATCGGCGAACGCCCCCGATTCCGTGGCCGCGCCCAAGCCGAAGGTCTCCAGCACCGCCCCTGCCGCCGGCCATGACAAGCCGAAGGACAAGAAGAAGTCTCCGCCCGCGCTCCCGGCCGGCTCCGGTACCGGCAAGCGCGTGGTGTACGCCCTCAAGGACCGTCAGGTGTGGCTCGTCGACGAGGCCGGGAAGGTGACCCGGACCTTCGAGGTCATGCCGAGCGCGCTGAGCCCGAAGCCCGGGACGTACCAGGTGGGTACGCCGCGCCAGGGGCCGCCCACCAAGGGCTCGGACGGCGTGATGATCGAGCACGTGGTGCGGTTCACGATGGTGGACGGCGTGTCCGTCGGATTCAGCGCGGCGGTGGACGGCTCGATGGAGAGCCCGAATCCGGCACTGAAGACGGGCGGCGTACGGATGGCCCGGGCCGACGGGGACGCGGTGTGGGAGTTCGCGACCGTACGCACGCCGGTGGTCGTCGTCCCGTAACCCGCGGGTTCAGCCGGCCCGGCGTCCCGGGACGGATGCGGCAGGTTCCGATTCCGTTTCCGCGTCCGCGTCCGTTTCCGTGTCGTCCGCGGGAACGGCGGTGGCCCGGTCCTGGTCAGCGGACGGCGCGGGCGGGGTCGAGACCGCCGTGGCCGCGGCGCAGGCCGACAGCAGGTCTCTCATCGATGGCGGCGGCGGCACTTCACGGTCGGCGGACGTCGTCATGGATGCCTCCTGAGGCTCCGGCGGAAGGCGTGGTTAGGCAGACCTAACCCGCTCTCACCATCCATGTGACCACGCCCGCCCCGCTCGGCGCAACAATGTGCCGACACACTGTCGGAAAGCGCGTCCCGCGCTCAGACCTCGCCCAGCCCCGCCCAGCGCGCGCCGATGCCGACCAGCGTCACCGTGCGCCGTTCGTCGTCCGTGTCACCGACCGCGCGGTGGATCACCACCTGCAGCCGGTCGTCCGAGAGCTCCTCGACCTTGCCGTCGCCCCACTCCACGACCACCACCGACTCCGGCAGCGACACGTCGAGGTCCAGGTCCTCCATCTCGTCGAGCCCGCCGCCCAGGCGATACGCGTCGACATGGACCAGCGCGGGACCGCCGGTCAGCGACGGGTGGACACGGGCGATCACGAAGGTGGGCGAGGTCACGGCGCCACGCACCCCGAGGCCCTCGCCGAGCCCCCGGGTCAGCGTCGTCTTCCCGGCGCCGAGCTCACCGCTGAGCATCACGAGGTCGCCGGGGCGCAGGACAGCGGCGATCCGGCGGCCGAGGGCCTGCATCTGTTCGGGGGATTCGACGGCCAGGCGCACGGTGACGGTGCCCGGCGCGGCGCCTTCGTCTGGCTCAGCCGTCAGGCTGTTGTGCGGTGCTTCCATGCCCGCCAACGTTAGCCGCTGCCGGCACCGCTCCGACGCGTACCAGCAGGTCCGCCAGCCGGTCCGTCACCGTCTCCGGGTGTTCCAGCATCACCAGATGACCGGCGTCCGGGACGATGACCAGCTCCGCCTCCGGGAGCTGGTCCGCGATGGCCTCGCTGTGCGAGCTGGGCGTCACCAGGTCCTTGTCGCCCGCCAGGATCAGCACCGGGAGGTCGCGGAAGGCGGGCAGCACGTGGCTCTTGTCGTGTTCGGTGAAGGCCGGGTAGAACTCGGCGACCACATCGATCGGGGTGGATTCGATGAGCCGCTCGGCGAACCGTTCGACCGCCGGGTCCACGTCCCGCGAGCCGAACGAGTACCGCTTGATCAGACCGGCGAAGAGATCGGCGGTCGCCCGCCGGCCCCGTTCCACCAGTTCGGCCTGGGAGCCGAGCGCCCTGAGCACCCCGGGCAGCACCCGTCGCACCGCGTTCACGCCCGCGATCGGCAGCCCGAAACTGACCTCGCCGAGCTTCCCGCTCGATGTGCCGACGAAGGCCACGGCGGCGACCCGGTCCCGGATGAGCTGGGGGTACTGCTCGGCGAGCGCCATCATCGTCATGCCGCCCATCGAGTGCCCGACCAGCACCAGCCGCCCTTCCGGGGCGGCCGCGTCGATGACCGCCTTCAGATCCCGGCCGAGCTGGTCGATGCCGACCGTCACCCCGTCCGCCTGGGCCCGGCCCCGCTCGGAGCGGCCATGGCTGCGCTGGTCCCAGTGGACGGTACGGACCAGACCGCGCAGCGCCGCCCGCTGGAAGTGCCAGGAGTCCTGGTTGAGGCAGTAGCCGTGACTGAAGACCACGGTGACGGGTGCGGGCGCCTTGCGGCCGAAGAGCCGGCGGCGGCGGGTGCCGGCCCCGGTGGCGGTGGTGCTCTCGCCGTCCGGACCGGTCCCCGTACCGCCGTCCGGTTCGACCTCGTCGACCTCGTAGTACAGCTCGGTGCCGTCGTCGGCCGCGGCCCGGCCGGGCAGTCCGCGCAGCGAGCCGTACGGCCCCGAGGCGTCCAGCGCCAGCCTGGCCCTCCTGCGCATGCCCCGGCCCACGGTCAGCCGCTCGACCGCGACGCCCGCGGCGGCTCCGGCCGCGATCACACCTATGGCGGCGCCGGCGAACCCCGCCCGGCGCCAGCCGACCGCCGTAGCGGCGTCCGTCACCGCGTCCCCCGCGCTGATCTCGCTCACCGTGCCGCGCTCCTCGTCGGTCGTATCCGTCAGGTCAGGGCTGGTCTGTTCCAGTCGTGCTCAGATCGTGCCTGGTCAGGGGCGCTTGATCGGTCAGGACTCGGCCGGGGTGCCATGCAGATGGACGCGCGGCACACGGGTGCCGATCCGGGTGACGATCTCGTAGGCGATCGTGTCGGCGGCCTGCGCCCAGTCCTCGGCGCTCGGCTCGCCCCGGTCGCCGGGGCCGAAGAGGACCGCTTCGCTGCCCACCTCGATCTCGTCCCCGTCGAGGTCGACGACGAACTGGTCCATGGCCACCCGGCCCGCGATCCGCCGCCACACGCCACCGACCAGGACGGGCGCGCGGCCGGAGGCATGGCGCGGGATGCCGTCCGCGTAGCCGACCGGCACCAGGCCCAGGGTCGTCTCGGCGGAGGTCGTGTAGTGGTGTCCGTAACTGATCCCGTGACCGGCCGGCACCTGCTTGACCAGGGCGATCGACGCGACGAGCGTCATGACGGGACGCAGTCCGAAGTCGGCCGGGGTGCCGAGCTCGGGGCTGGGCGAGATGCCGTACATCGCGATCCCGGTCCGTACGAGATCGAAGTGCGCCTCGGGGATCGTCAGGGTCGCCGGGGAGTTGGCCATGTGGCGCACCTCGGGATCGACGCCCTCCTTCTCCGCGTACGCGACCATGTCCCGGAACACGTTCAGCTGGGCGGCGATGGAGGGGTGGCCCGGTTCGTCGGCGCAGGCGAAGTGGGACCAGAGGCCGGTGATCCTGACCGTGCCCGCGTCCTCGGCGGCGCGGGCGGCGGCGACCAGCTCGGGCCAGTCGGCGGGCTGGCAGCCGTTGCGTCCGAGGCCGGTGTCGGCCTTGAGCTGGACACGGGCCGGGACGCCGGCCTCCGTGGCCGCGGCGACGACCTCGCGCAGGGCCCACATCCCGCTCACCGACACATCGATGTCGGCCTCGATCGCCTCGCGCCAGGGACCGCCCGGCGTCCACAGCCAGCACATCACCCGGCCGCCGAGCCCGGCGGCCCGCAGCGCGAGCGCCTCCTGCGGCGTCGCGGTGCCCAGCCAGGTCGCCCCGGCCTCCAGCGCGGCGCGGGCGCAGGGCACCGCCCCGTGCCCGTACGCGTCGGATTTGACGACGGCCATGAGTTGCGCACAGGCCGCCCGCGCGCGCAGTTCACGCACATTGGCGCGCAATGCGTCGAGGTCGATCTCGGCACGGGCTCTCAAGGACGCTGTCTCGTTCATCGCGCCCAGTCTCTCAGAGGCGTACGACAGGCCCTGCGGGCGACGGGTCGGGCCGGGGCCGTCACCCGGGGCGTCCGCTGTGCCGCGGGGGTCCATCTCAGTGCCGGCGCAGCTCGTGTTCCAGATGGTCGACGAGGACCGGGACATGGCTGTGCGGTACGTCCTTGACCGCCGTGACGAGCGTCACCGGGCCGCCCTCGCGGACCAGTTCCACCAGCTCGTCGACGGCCGCCGTGTGGGCGGGGTCGGCCAGTTCGGCGCGGTAACGGTCGGTGAACTCGTCGAAGCGGGTGCCGGTGCGGTCCTCGTGGTACCAGGCACGGAGCTCGTTCGACGGGGTGACGTCCTTGAGCCACTTGTCGATCCGGGCCCGGTCCTTGGCCACGCCGCGCGGCCAGAGCCGGTCGATGAGGACGCGGGTGCCGTCGCCGTCCTCCTGCGGGTCGTACACCCGGCGTACGCGCACGTCGCTGCCGCTGCCCTTGCTGGTGCCCACGATCGGCCTCCTGTCGGCGTCCGCCCGCCGTGCCCCCTGCTGCCCGGCGCTCTCCGGCCCAGGATCACTCAGGCCCGTACGTCCCGCCACGCCGCGGGAATCGCCTCCGCGACGTCCTGCGCGGCGACGGGAGCGCCGTCCGCGGCGTGGCGGGCGGCCAGGCCGTGCAGATACGCGCCGACCGACGCGGCGTCGCGCGGGGCGAGGCCCGCCGCCAGCAGGGAGCCCGTCAGGCCGGAGAGGACGTCGCCGCTGCCGGCCGTGGCCAGCCAGGAGGTGCCGGTCGCGTTGACCCGTACGGGGGTGTGCGCGGTGTCGGTGGCGACCAGGGTCGTCGACCCCTTGAGCAGGACCGTGGCGCGGTGACGGGCGGCCAGTTCCCGTACGGCGGCGAGCCGCCCCGCCTCGACCTCCCCGCGCGGGACGCCGAGCAGGGCCGCCGCCTCACCGGCGTGCGGGGTGAGGACGGTCGGCGCGGTGCGCGCGCGTACGACGGCGGCGTCGAGCAGCCGAAGCCCGTCCGCGTCGACGAGCACCGGGACGTCCGTGTCCAGCACGTCTCGGACCGCCTCGACGGCCTCCGCGCCGTCACCGAGCCCCGGCCCGACGACCCATGCCTGCACCCGTCCCGCCTTCGACGGCGGGCCCTCGTGGACCAGCGTCTCCGGATGGCGGGCGATCACCGCGTCCGCGCCCGGACCGACGTACCGCACCGCCCCCGCGCCGCCCCGCAGCGCCCCGGAGACGGCCAGCACCGCCGCCCCCGGATACCGCGCCGACCCGGCGACGATGCCGACGACACCCCGCCGGTACTTGTCGCTCTCGCTCGCGGGCACCGGCAGGAGCGCGGCGACGTCCGCGTACTGCAGTGCCTCCAGGTCGGGTACGTCGGGCAGCTCCGGCCCGAGCCCGATGTCGACCAGGTGCAGCGCGCCCGCCAGGCCGGCGGCCGGGTCGATGAGCAGCCCCGGCTTGTACGTGCCGAAGGTGACGGTGGCGTCGGCCCGCACCGCCCCGCCGAGCACCTCGCCGGAGTCGGCCTCGACCCCGCTGGGCAGGTCGACGGCGACGACGGCCGCGCCGGTCGCCTCGAAGTCCCGCACCAGCGCGGCGGCGTCCGGCCGCAGTCCGCCCCGCCCGCCGATGCCGGTGATCCCGTCCACGACGAGATCGATGTGCCCGCCCCAGGCGCTCGTCGCCCCGTCGCCCTCCGCCACGCGCCCGCCCGCCGCCAGCAGCGCCGCGAGCCCTCCCTCGTGGGCGCGGCCGGGCGAGGTGAGCACGGCGCGCACGCCCGCGCCGCGGCGGGCCAGCCGGGCGCCCGCGTACAGCGCGTCGCCCCCGTTGTCGCCGCTGCCGACGAGCAGGACGACCCGCGCCCCGTACACCCGTCCGCGCCGGCGCAGCACATCGGCGCAGGCCGCCGCGAGTCCCGCCGCGGCGCGCTGCATCAGGGCGCCCGCGGGGAGCCGGTCCATCAGGGCGCGCTCGGCGGCCCGTACGGTCTGAACGCTGTACGCGGTACGCATGTGCTCAACCCTCCGCGATCACCACGGCCGACGCCACCCCCGCGTCATGGCTGAGCGACACATGCCAGTTCCGTACGCCCAGTTCGGCCGCGCGCGCGGCGACGGTGCCACTGACCCGCAGCCGGGGCTGTCCGCTGTCCTCGACGTACACCTCGGCGTCCGTCCAGAGCAGACCGGCCGGCGCGCCGAGTGCCTTCGCGAGGGCCTCCTTGGCGGCGAACCGCACGGCGAGCGAGGCGATACCGCGCCGCTCGCCGCTGGGCAGCAGCAGCTCACTTTCCACGAAGAGCCGGTCGGCCAGGTGCGGTGTACGCTCCATCGCCGCGTCGAACCGTTCGATCTCGGCCACATCGATCCCGACCCCGATGATCACGCGTGTTCCTTCACTGCTCGCTACTCCACGGTCACGGACTTCGCCAGATTGCGCGGCTGGTCCACATCGTTGCCGCGGGCCGTCGCCAGCTCACAGGCGAAGACCTGCAGCGGCACGGTGGACACCAGCGGCTGAAGCAGCGTAGGCGTAACGGGAATCCTGATGAGGTGGTCGGCGTACGGCACGACCGCTTCGTCGCCCTCCTCGGCGATGACGATGGTGCGGGCGCCGCGGGCCCGGATCTCCTGGATGTTCGACACGATCTTGTCGTGCAGCACCGACCGGCCGCGCGGCGAGGGCACGACCACGACCACGGGCAGATCGTCCTCGATGAGCGCGATCGGCCCGTGCTTGAGCTCGCCCGCGGCGAACCCCTCGGCGTGCATGTACGCCAGTTCCTTGAGCTTCAACGCGCCTTCCAGGGCCACGGGGTAGCCGACGTGGCGGCCCAGGAAGAGCACGGTGTCGTGGTCGGCGAGGGAGCGGGCCAGCGCGCGAACGGGCTCCATGGTCCCCAGGACCTGTTCGACCGCCCCGGAGATCTCGGAGAGCTGGCGGATGACGGTCCGGATCTCGTCGCCCCACTTCGTGCCGCGGAGCTGCCCGAGATACAGGGCGACGAGATAGCAGGCGACGAGCTGGGTGAGGAAGGCCTTGGTGGAGGCGACGGCGACCTCGGGCCCGGCGTGCGTGTAGAGCACGGCGTCGGACTCCCTGGGGATGGTGGAGCCGTTCGTGTTGCAGATGGCCAGGACCTTCGCGCCCTGTTCGCGGGCGTGCCGCAGGGCCATCAGAGTGTCCATGGTCTCGCCGGACTGGGAGATCGCGACGACGAGGGTGCGGTGGTCGAGGATCGGGTCGCGGTAGCGGAACTCGCTGGCCAGCTCGGTCTCGCAGGGAACACGGGTCCAGTGCTCGATGGCGTACTTGGCGATCATCCCGGCGTGGAACGCGGTGCCGCAGGCCACGATCACGACCTTGTCGACCTCGCGGAGCTCGCGGGGGGTGATCCGCACCTCGTCGAGGTGGAGCGTGCCCGCGCCGTCGATCCGCCCGAGGAGGGTGTCGGCGACGGCCTTGGGCTGTTCGGCGATCTCCTTGAGCATGAAATAGTCGTGGCCGCCCTTCTCGGCGGCGGAGACGTCCCAGTCCACGTGGTACTCACGGACGTCGGCGGGCCGCCCGTCGAAGTCGGTGACGGTGACGCCCTCCCGCCGCAGCTCCACCACCTGGTCCTGCCCCAGCTCGATCGCGGAACGGGTGTGCGCGATGAACGCGGCCACGTCGGAGGCCAGGAACGACTCGCCCTCCCCCACCCCGACCACGAGCGGCGAGTTGCGCCGGGCCCCGACCACCGCGTCGGGCGCGTCCGCGTGCACGGCCACCAGAGTGAAGGCGCCCTCAAGGCGCCGGCACACCTGGCGCATCGCCTCCGCCAGGTCCGCGCAGGACGAGAACGCCTCGGCGAGGAGATGCGCGACGACCTCGGTGTCGGTCTCGGAGGCCAGATCGTGGCCGCGCTCGGCGAGTTCGGCGCGCAGCACGGCGAAGTTCTCGATGATCCCGTTGTGCACGACGGCGACGCGGCCGGCGTTGTCGAGGTGCGGGTGGGCGTTGGCGTCGGTGGGGGCGCCGTGGGTGGCCCAGCGGGTGTGGCCGATGCCGGTGGTCCCGGCCGGCAGCGGCGCCTCGGCCAGTGCCTTCTCCAGATTGACGAGCTTGCCCGCCTTCTTCGCGGCGGCCAGACCGCCGTCCGCGAGGACGGAGATGCCCGCCGAGTCGTAGCCCCGGTATTCGAGGCGCTTCAGGCCCGCGACGACGACGTCCTGCGCCGACTGCCCACCGACATATCCGACGATTCCGCACATACCGTTCCCTTCCTGGTCGCCCGCCCCTCTTCTCCGCATCGTCGCAGAAGGCGAACGGAGCGGCAGAAATCGAGACAGAACGACGAAAACAGAGATCGTCCGGCGGCCTCGAACCGGCCCGGTGGGGAACCAGGGCCTTTCATTTGGATCAGGCCGGATCAGCGAGCGGGGTCCGGTGCCGTGGATCGCGAGGCGGAGGAGGGAGGCAGATGGAGTCTCCCCTGCCGGCGGGTCCGGCTCCGGCGGATCCGGCTCCGCCGGCAGGTCCGAAGGCGGCCGCACCACGCGATCACCGCCCTGGGCGGACTTCGGCGCCCGAGATCACGGCGTGGCAGCCGATGGATTCGGCGAACCCTGCCGCGCACCGGGACATCCGGCGTTTCAGTGCTTGAGGAAGTCCAGGAGGTCCTTGTTGAACCTCTCCTTGTAGCCCGGCACAACGGCGATGCCGTGGGGGCCGCCTTCGTAGACCTTGAGGGTCGCGTCCTGGATGAGTTGGGCGGTCTTGCGGCCCGTGGCGTCGATGGGGACGATCTGGTCGTCGTCACCGTGCACGACGAGCGTGGGGATGTCGAACTTCTTCAGGTCCTCGTGGAAGTCCGTGGCCGCGAAGGCGTCGACGCAGGCGACGCCGCCCTCGATGGTCTCGGCCATGGCCATGGACCAGAAGGCGTCCTGGTTGCCCTGTGTGACCTTGTTGCCGTCGCGGTTGGCGCCGAAGAAGGCGACCGCGGTGTCCTTCCAGAACTGCGAACGCTCGGCGAGGATGCCGTTCTTGATGCCGTCGAAAACCGACTGCGGTACGCCCTCGGGGTTGTCGGGGCCCTGGAGCATCAGCGGACAGATCGCCGAGAGCAGCACCGCGGACCTGATCCGGTCCGTTCCGTGACGGCCGATGTAACGGGCGAGTTCGCCGCCGCCCATCGAGTGCGCGACCAGCGTGACGTCCCGCAGGTCCAGTTGGGTGATCAGGTCGTGGAGGTCGTCCGCGAAGGTGTCGAAGTCGTAGCCGTCCCAGACCGGGGTGGAGCCGCCGTGACCGCGACGGTCGTGGGCGATGCCGCGGAACCCGTTGTCCGCGACCGCCTTGAGCTGGTCCTGCCAGGCGTCCCCGCTCAGGGGCCAACCGTGGATGAAGACGACAGGGCGGCCGCGGCCCCAGTCCTTGTAGAAGATGTCGACACCGTCGCGTGTGATCACCGTGGGCATGCGTGTTGTCCTCTCGGATCTACTGCCGGGCCCCCAGTCCAGAGTGCGGCCGGACGCGCGGGCCGCAAATCGGAATCGGGGGGACCCGCCGGCCGCGCCCGTCGTTCCGGGCACGCCACCACGCCGCCTCGGCTAGGGCCGGGCTCGCTCAGCGGCCACGGCATCCGCACCGCACCTTCAGGGGCCTGGGACAGCGAGCTCGGGCGGGGCCTGACCACGAGCCGTAAAGTAGGAGTGACACATACTTTGAACCACTCCTACTTCAGGGATGCTGATGGCCTTCACCGGACGCAGTCGCGAGTTGCGCATCCTCGGATCCTGGCTGGACAAGGTCAGGGCCGCTTCGGGCGGCAGCGCCGGGCAGGCGCTGGTGATCAAGGGTCGGCGACGAATCGGCAAGACCCGGCTGGTGCAGGAGTTCTGTGCACGGTCGGGACTACCGTACGTGTTCTTCCAGGCGACCCGCGGACAGCCCGCGCCACTGGCCCGGCGGGCCCTGTTCGACGCGGTCGCCGGAGGGCACGGCATGAGGGAACACGGCGCCGCCCTGGGGCAGGCCGCCGCTCCCGAGGACTGGGTCCGAACGCTGGCCGCAGTGGCCGCGGCGCTACCCGCGGACGAGGCGGTCGTTCTCGTGCTGGACGAGGTCCCCTGGCTGGCCGAGGCCGATGCGGGATTCGATGCGGCACTCAAAACCGCCTGGGACATGCACCTGTCCGCGAAGCCCGTGCTCCTGCTGATCCTCGGCTCCGATCTCGCGATGATGGACCGGCTGACGTCGTACGAGCATCCCTTCTACGGGCGAGCGGGCCAGTACACCGTGGGTCCGCTCAACCCTGCGGACGTACAGGATTCCACCGCGCTCGATGCCGCGGACGCGCTGGACGCGTACCTGGTCACCGGGGGTTTCCCGGAGGTCGTGACCGACTGGCGGACCGGTGAGTCGGTGGCCGGCTATCTCGAACGCCAGGTGGAGGACCCTTCATCAGTGCTGCTGACGACGGGCGAGCGTTCCCTCGCGGCGGAGTTTCCCGCAAGGTTGCAGGCCGGCAGGGTGCTGCGTGCGATCGGTTCCGGCGAACGGACCTTCTCCGGCATCGCCGCAAGTACGGGAGGAGCCGATGGACGTCCGCTGGCGCACGGCACGCTCGCCCCGATACTGACCGAACTCATCGAGGCGAAGAAGATCGTGGCCGCAGAGCTTCCGTTGGCCACCCGGCCCGCCCCGAAACTCAAGCGCTATCGGATCGCCGACACCTACCTGCGGTTCTGGCTGGCGCATCTGGAGAACGCCGTTGCGCAGGCGGAGAGAGGCAGAGGGGACGTATCAGCTGCGCGAATTCAGCGGTCGTGGCCGTCCTGGCGAGGCCGTGCGGTGGAGCCGGTGATCAGGGAGGCACTGGCCCGCAGAGTGCCGGACGGCATGTTCCCCGAGGCGACCGAGGTGGGCGGCTGGTGGAACCGCCAGAACAACCCGGAGATCGACCTCATCGGCGCGGACGCGCAGCCTGTGGCACGTCGTGTCTTCTTCGTCGGATCGGTGAAGTGGCGCGACGAGACACCCTTCGGGGTAAGGGATCTGACGGAGCTCGCGTCAGCGGCACAGCAGGTGCCGGGCGCGGAAGGCGCCGCCCTGATCGCGGTCAGCCGTCGGCCGCCGACGGGTGCGGCAGCGGAGGGGCTGGCCGCGCACTGGGGGCCCGAAGACGTGCTCACGGCGTGGCGGTGACGGCGGCGGCAGTCAAGTCGGAGGCGCTGTCAGCACGGTGGCCGCCCCGCCCCCAGGACGACCGGGAACGAGGCGGGCGCCGACGGGCGCGGTGGTCAGTTGCCGGAGGCGTACGTGACGAACTCCGCCCACGCGCACGGCGCGAAGCCGAGGTGAGGGCCGCCTGGCAGGTTCTTGGAGTCGCGTACGTGGATCGCGCTCGCGGTCTCCGCGACCTCGACGCACTGGGGGCCGTCGTTGGTGCTGTAGCTGCTCTTGAACCACGTCAGTTCGGTGTCCATACGTCTCCCTGGTGAGTCAGCTTCCCGACGCGTACGTCACAAAGTCTTCCCACGCCGAGGGCGTGAATCCGAGCTGGGGGCCGCCCGGCAGGTTTTTGGAGTCGCGTACGTGGATCGCGCTTGCGGTCTCCGCGACCTCGACGCACGCCGGGCCGTCATTGGTGCTGTAGCTGCTCTTGAACCACGTCAGCCCGGAAGTGTCTCCGGCGGAGGGCTTGGCACTCATGTCTCTCCCAGCAATTTCGTGATGAAGGCCCGCGAGAACCGAGGTGTGAACGCCTGGGCTCGGACCAGGCCGTACCGCATCTCAAGGATCTGGACCTCCTTGGGATCAGTGATCAGTCGGCTGGTGAGCTGAACCTCGTTGTGCCCCACAGCCGTGCCATCACTCAGCTTAAGCACCCGGTGCGAGCCGGCCAGCCCCGCATGCTCCTCGGTGTCCGTCGGCATGACCTGGATCTCGACATGCCTCAACGTGCTCAGTTCTAGCAGGTGTTCGAGCTGCCGACGCAATACCATTTTCCCACCGGTCGGCCGCCTCAGCGTCGCCTCTTCCTGGACGAATGTCAGCAGCGGGGCAGGACATCGCTTGAAGAGCGATTGGCGAGCCATGCGCGCAGCCACCAGACGGTCCACCTGGTCCTCGGTGTACGCGGGACGCCGCTCTTTGTACAGAGCACGGGCGTACTCCTCGGTCTGCAAAAGGCCTTCGACGACATCACCGGCGTACGCGCCCATCTCCACCACGCCCGCCTCCAGCTTGGCCAGGTCACGGACCTTCTTCGGATACCGCGCCTCCGCCACGTCCTGCTTCATCGCGGCGATCTTGCCGCCCGCGCCCAGAGCCTTGTCCGCCTTGTCCAGGAACTCCGGCTTGGGGATACGCTTCCCGGCCTCCACCTTGTAGACCTGGTTCTCCCCGTAGCCGATCGCTGCACCCAGCTCCGCCGCGCGCAGTCCGGCCGTCTCGCGCCAGAGCCGGATCTGGCGGCCGACCGCCGCGATCACCGCGCCCGAGTCGTCCTCGACGTCGAACTCCCAGTCAGGGCCGTCCGCCGTGTTGTCTCCATTGCCCCGGTTGTCCTCGCTCGCCATACGACACCCGCCTCCACCCGTGCCCGCACCGTCTCGCGTTGGACGCCGTACCGGATGGACAGACCCGTACAACCGCTGGACAGTCACTGTCCGTACGCACGTCATTGCTGTTCAGAGTAGGCATCTCCGGCCACGCTGAGTGACGTGAACCGAGAAATCACCCAACCGCGTGCCCGCAGCGGCCAGTTCGCCGTGCAGCTCTCCGCCACCCGTCGAGGTGCCCGACTCGCCCGGCTCCTCGCGACCGAGCAACTCCGTTCCTGGGGGCTGCCGCTGGAGGACGCCGGGCATGTCATCGCCGAGCTGGCGTCCAACGCCGCGCTGCACGGGTACGTCCCGGGGCGGGACTTCCGCATCATGCTGACCGTCACCGGGGACACGCTCCGTATCGAGGTCACCGACGCCCGCGGGGACGTACTGCCCCGCCTCCCGGAGCGGAACGACGATTCCGAAGCGGGTCGCGGGCTGTTGCTCGTCGAGGCGATCGCCATCCGGTGGGGGGTGCAGGTGGGGCCCTTCCCCCGCAAGACCGTCTGGGCGGAGGTCGCCCTCACCGGATCGTGACAATCACACCCCCATCTGTCACGTTCCGGGAACCGCGCCGGCGCATCGGGGGAGAGGGACAACGGGCCGGAGTCGGTTTTCCCCGCCAAGACGGTCAACGCGACCATCCCGCCGGGCAAGCACTCGCTCCAGTGGTGGGGCACGCAGGGCGAACCGACTGCTGTGCCGACGACCCGCGGCCAGTAGACGCCGACACGGCACTGCTCAGCGTACGTCGATGAAACCACCGTCTGCGGGCGTCGATGGATGCCCTGACGGTGGCCTTCAGGGCGCCCGTGCTGCCGAACGCCACTGGCCCACTCCGAACGCAACACTCCCTGCGACCCTCCCGGCCATGGATCACTTGAAGCGGGGCAGCTTGTCGGGAAGCTCTTGGGCTTCCCGACACTGTTGAATTTTATAGTTGTACTTCAGTAGCTGATAGGAAAAGTCAGTGACCGCCTGCCGCAGCTCTATTCCGGTTGCCCGGGTTTCACCGATTGCCCTGGACTCCACGATCAGCGCATAGGCATTTCGCGCCTCTTCAGGCTTCTTTCCGGGCGGCGTACAAGGGACGTACATAGAAACATCATCCGGGGATGCAATCACGCTGACACCTCCCGCTCGCGCCTCGACCTTCCCTTCCTCCCGACCGTGGCCGTAACCTTCTCGCCAGTCGTCAAAGGAGGCGTCGTGCACCGATCCATCGCCGGAAATGATTGAGTCCTGGCTGCGAGTCTTGACGTTGCAGGAGAAGACGAAGCTCTCCTTGAAGGGGGAAACTGTTCTTGCGCGTTCGTGAGCCGTCATCGTACTCGGAAGAATTTTTGCCACTATCCCCCGATCAATTGCTCCCGAACACACCTTGGCAGGCAATCGGTCAATTCCCTTGGTAAAAATCTCCACATAGCCGAAAACGCCCACACCCAGAACAGCCAGACCCAGAACGGCTTGAATGGCCACTCTTTTCTCGATACTCATTGCGGCAACCCCATCTTCACTCTCACGAACTGGGGCGGGCATGACTGTCCTCCAAAACTTGGTCACTCCGTGTCCATCCTTCATTGACTCCTTCCAGAATCAACATATCTGTAGAATCGCCAGGCAGCTTTGACTCATGCACGGAAATTGCATCACGTGCTGAATCCTGCGTTTGCACTACTGCTGAATCCTGCGCGTGAGCAAGCCCCTTCCCTGATGCGTACAGGGAAGCATCGAGTGCGCTCTCCTCCTCGCGTCCGTCCATCAGGCGATCGACCGCCATGCCGACGATTCCACCGAAAAATCCACCGCCTGCCGCTCCCACCATTGCACCCGACAGGTTCTGAGGTGCCAGCGCCACAGCCCCCACTCCAACACCTGCAGACGTGACGGCCTTGTAGAAGTCACCCTGGCTCTTGAGAGCCTCGTTCTCACTCTTTTCAGATTCCAGCTTTCCCGCAATCGCGGCATCGGCAACCGAGTGGCCCACGATCCCCTCAACCAGTCCGGCGTTGGTAGCGACCGCCTTGATCGCAACGTTCGGATCACCATCAAAAAGAGAAGGATCCGAGACATGAGCCTCAAGGAGGCTACTGGTATAGATCGACTCGCCCAATCGAATCGCAGCTCTCCCATCCTTATCGCGGGCAACCTCGTACAAAAATCTCTCGCTATCCACCCTTTCCAACCCGGACGGGTCGGCACTGTCGGAAAGGAAGATCGAGTCGGACCGTTCCCCGGTCAGGGCTTGGCTGATCTCAGGCATGTAGGCAGAGGCCATATGTCCAAAGCTTGCACCAATGGCAGAGTCCACGAGATCAGCCCCATTGCCGGGCTGCGCAACAGCGTTCATAACGTTTTTCATGATCTCGACCTGCGTCTTGGTGTGCGGCGCCGGCTCGGTCGGCACCTCGCCGAATGACACACTCGTCACGGCCGCTTCGAGCGCGTGCCCCACCGACTCCCCTCTGTCCGTGTACCTGGTGCTCTGGAGTACATGGTCAAGGACTGCCTTGTCGTCGAAGGTGTTCGTGGCCGCTTCGGCGTTGTGAGAAAGGGCGTCCATGAAGCCGGTCACCGGATCGTGCCCATTACCGTCCCCGAATATGAGGTCGGCCGACTGGTCCGGAACCGTCCAGGCGTCCTTGGTGTTCATTCCGACACCACCCGCCGGAGCCATGTCCGACTTGAGCAGCTTCTTGCCGTACTCGTCGAGGAATTCACTGTCGTACTTGCCGTGGCCCATCAAACTGCTGATGACCTGGAACCCCATGGCCCCGACCGGACCCTTCATCGGATTTGTCGGGTCGGCCCTGAAATCGGTGTTGCCTTCGTTGATCAGGTCATGCTTCCACTCCTTCATCTGAGCGGAATCGGAGTACGTGGCCGAGGCCAGCGTCAGGCTCAGGTTCTTCTGAAGATCCTTGAGCCCCTCCAGTTCGGCTCCCTTGACTCCTGCATACCGGTCGGTGACCGACGCCCAGAACTGCAGCGTGTTCTTCGGCTCGGCCGAAAGAGCGAACTGCTCAGAGAAGAGTGGGTCGTCGTGGTACTTCTTCAGGTACGTGTTGAGCCTGGCGAGGTCCTCGGCAGTGCGGTCCTCGGGATCCTTCTTCACGATCTTCGCCATGTCCTTCGCCGCCTGCAGGGCGTCGGCGGCGGTATCGCGGTCCTTGTAGGAAGTGTCGGAGAAGCCGTACTCGGCATGGTTGGCGATGGCCTTCAACACCTGGGCGGCGGTGCTGTCACTCTCGGTGGCCTTGTTGAGGATCTCCTGGAGATCGTCCCGCAGTAGCTTCATCGCCTCCTTGCTGCCGGCGGGCTCGGGGTGGACGTTCACGAAGACGGTGAAGCCACCGCCCTTCGTGCCGACGACCGAGAGATGCTTGTCCCAACCCCGGTCAATCACCCGATTGAGCTCGTCGCGGTAACTGATGAGCTCACTACGGGTATCGCGGAGAATGTTCCGGATGCTGGTGGCCTGGGTGACGGCATCGGCGAACTCTCCTGCCGTCCTGTTGATGAACTCCCGCGAGACCGTGGCATTGACGCCCGCCCAGTTAGCCCTGTTCGCTTTGGCCATCAGATCGTCCCGCGCAGTCTTCTCCATCGCCGTGAGGTGCGTGATCATTCCGGTCCAGTCCTCGACCGCGGTCCCGAGCGATGCGAAGTTGCCGTGACGCAGCGCCTCGATGTCCATCAGGCCTTGGTCCCCTCGTCGAAGCCCTTGTCCAGCGTCGAGATGCTACTGACGGTGGACGCGATGAAATATTCGTCGCCCCGGTGCGCCTTCTTGGTGTAGTCCATGTGATTCGAGATGTGGGCGCAGGCATCCACTAGCGACTGCAGTTGCTTCTCCCACTTCTTCTGCACCTGGTCGAGGCCACCACCGAGTTCGAACTCCTGGGAGGTAAGGTCCTTTGCGGCAGTCTGGCTGCTGGACCAAGCGTCCCGGCCGTGCTGCGCAAGGTCCTCGAACAGTCTGAAGGCGCTGTCGCCGACCGCGGCCAGGTCCTGCTGATCGACTTTCAGGTCACCCTGTTCACCTCCCCCTTGCGGTGCGGCTTCGTTCAGCTGCAACCGTGTAGCACGCCTGTCTGCTGCATCCTCCTTCAGCTGCTCCCACTCGTCCCAAGCCACTTCCGGGCCCTCCTCGTGTGCACGGCGAACTTGGCAATTTTGCACTGCAAACTTAGCAATCCGATGTGCACGAGGGGCAGTTACGGGTGAACCGGCGGTCGTTTTCCGGCCTGCAACAGAACCCAGGTCACCACGCCGCAACCACGTCGTCCGGCCCCGGGTGAACAGCCCGCCCCTCCGACACCGCCTCAGCCACCTCCTCCCACCCCCCACCACCCCCACTCACCAGCCCACCCCGCTCCAGAACTGCGACCACTGCGACCGCGCCTTCCGCTCCCCCACCCCCGGCAACTGCCGCGACTGCGAGAGCGGGCTGTCGCTCACGGAGTAGCCCATGGGCGGTCCGGTCCCGGCCCACGGAAGCCGCTGTCTCGCTGTCAGTACGGACTGCACGGAGTTCGACCCGCGCGTCACACCTCCGCGACGGCTTCCAGCGGGCTCAGGGCGGCTGCCCGGCGGGCCGGTACGGCGGCCGCGACCGCGCCGATCGCGAGGGACAACGGGCACACGAGGAGCAACGTCCCCCAGGGCAGTGCCAGGGAGTACTGCTCCATCGCGCCGTTGGCCAGCGCGCCGACCGCCCAGGCGCTGAACAGTCCTGCTGCCAGGCCCAGCAGTGTGCCGAACGCGGCGACAGTCATCGCTTCCAGGCGGATCATCCGCCGGATGCCCGCGCGATCCATGCCGATGGCGCGCAGCACGCCGATCTCGCGGGTGCGTTCGGCGACCGACATGGCGAGGGTGTTCACGATGCCGAGCGCGGCGATCACGACACCGATGGCGAGCAGCCCGTACATCAGGGTCAGCAGGTCGCTCATGGTGCCCGCGGCCTCACGGACGAGTTCCTGCCGGTCCTGCACCTTCAGCAGCGGGTTGTTGCCGACGGCCGTGCGCAGCCGGTCCTCGGTGGTCCTGGAGACCGCACTGCTGTCGGTGCGGACGAGGATCCGCTGGACGGAGTGGGGCAGGAAGCTGTCCTGCTGTACCTCCGTGCGGGCGCCGAGCGCGTCATGGGCGGTGGGGTTGTCCTTGTAGACGCCCACGACGGTGTACTTCCGGAAGTCCTGGCTTCGGCCGATGCGGGCGTCGACCCGGCTGCCCGTGCTCAAGCCGGTTTCCCGCGCGACGGTGCTGGATACGGCGATCCGGCCCGGCCCGAGATCCTTGACGGAGCCGCTGACGAAGTCGAGCTTCAAGACGTCGTCAGCGCTGCCGGGGTCGACGCCGGAGATGTCGCGGACGCTGCCGCCCATGAACAGGGTGGAGTCCGCGACGGCGCTCACGGTCCGCGTCCCGGGGGTGTCGGCCACCCGCTGTACGGCGGTCGGGTCGATGCCGGTCATGTGGTTGCCGGTGCTGATCACGTAGTCGGCGCCGAGGCCGGCCGCGGCCTGGCGGTCGAGGGCCTGCCCGGTGGAGTTGCCGATGACGGCGAGGCCGCTGACCAGTGCGGTGCTGATCAGCAGGGTGGCGGCGGTGGCCGCGGTGCGCCTCGGGTCGCGCAGCGTGTTCCGCTGTGCGAGACGGCCGGTGATCCCGAAGCGGTCGGTCAGTCGTCCGGTCAGCCGGATCACCGGGACGGCGAGCAGCGGCGCCAGCACGATCAGGGCGACGACGAGGACGCCGCAGCCGAGCATCGCGCTTCGCAGGTTCTCCTCCGAGGCGTCCTTCGCCCCCGCGAGCGAGATCAGCATGCCGATGCCGAGCACGAGCAGGGCCGACCCCACCATGGCGCGGACGCGGGATCGGCCGGTGGGCGGCTGCTGGGCCGTGCGCAACGCCTCGATGGGCGCGACCCGCGCCGCCTTGCGGGCGGGCAGCCACGCGGCGAGCACGGTGATCCCCACGCCTACGCCGAGCGCCGCCAGGACGGGGCGCGGGCCGATCACCAGAGGGCCGCGGGGCAGTGCGTTCCCACCGGTGCTCAGGACGTCGGGCAGCACCGAGGCGATGCCGAGACCGAGCAGGAAACCGGCTGCTGACGCGGCGAGGCCTACCAGGACGGCTTCGGCGAGGACAGAGCGGACCACTTGACGGCGTGAGGCGCCGATGGCACGCAGCAGCGCGATCTCCCGGGTGCGCCGGGAGACGAGCATGGTGAAGGTGTTGATGACGAGGAACGAGCCGATGAACAGAGAGACCCCGGCGAAGACCATCGGCATCTTTTCGTAGCCGCGGGTCAGGACGCCGACGTAGATGGCCTGCTGATCGGCCTGGGCGGTGCCGGTGGTGGCCTCGGCGCGGTCGGCCGGGAGCACGTCGGTGACCCGGCGGGCGAGCTCGAACTCGTCGGTGCCGGGCGCGGCGGACAGTTCGATGCCGGTGTAGTGGCCCGGGGTGGCGAACAGCTTCTGGGCGGTGGCCTTGTCGAACAGGGTGAGGGTGCCGCCGGCGGTCACCCGGGTGTCTTTGGTGGTGACGACGCCGACGAGCCGCTTGGTCATGGCCGGGCCGTCGGTGGCCAGCGTGATCGTGTCGCCGATGCGGTGGTGGCCTGCGGCGGCGGTGCCGCTGTCCACGGCGATCTCGTCACTTCCGGTCGGGGCGTGCCCCTCGATCAGGGGGTGGTGGCTGTCCTTGCCGTCCGTGCCGGGTACGTAGGCGGCGGCCAGGTTCGCCCCCAGTTTGACGCGCAGCGGGGTGCCGTCTGCCGCGTTCAGGGTGGCCGAGCCGTCGACGGAGGGGCGCACGGCGGCGACGCCGGGCACGGTCGCGAGTTTCCGCGCGAGCGCGTCGTCGAGCACGCCGTTGCGCTGGTCCGCGGCGGCCCCCGGCGGGGGCTCCTTCGCGGTGACGCTCACCGCGATGTCGGCGAAGTTCCTCGACGCGGCGGCCCGGTGGGCCGCGGCGGTCGAGTCGGCGAAGACAAGGGTGCCGGAGACGAACGCGACACCCAGACAGACGGCGAGGACGGTCATGAGCAGACGGGCCTTGTGCGCCAGGACGTTGCGCAGGGCTGTGGTCAGCATGGGCAGCTTTCGGGAAGGGAGGGACGGGGGATGTTCGGCGCGGTCAGCCGGTGAAGGTCTTCATGACATCGAGGACCCGGTCGGGGGTGGGGTCTGTCATCTCGCCGGCCAGGCGGCCGTCGGCGAGGAAGACCACGCGGTCGGCGTATCCGGCGGCGACGGGGTCGTGGGTGACCATGACCACGGTCTGGCCCAGTTCGCGTACCGAGTCGCGCAGGAAGCCGAGGACCTCGGCTCCGGCGCGGGAGTCGAGGTTGCCGGTGGGCTCGTCACCGAAGACGATTGCGGGCTGCGAGGCCAGGGCGCGGGCGACCGCGACGCGCTGCTGCTGCCCGCCGGACAGCTGTGCGGGCCGGTGGTCGAGGCGCTGGGAGAGGCCGACCATGGAGACCACGCGATCCAGCCACTGCGGGTCGGGCCGGCGTCCGGCGAGGGACAGCGGCAGGGTGATGTTCTCCAGCGCGGTCAGCGTCGGCAGCAGGTTGAACGCCTGGAAGATGAAGCCGATCCGGTCACGGCGCAGCTGGGTGAGCTGCCGGTCGTCGAGCGTGCTCAGTTCGGTGGTGCCGATGCGTACGGAGCCGGAGCTGGGCGAGTCGAGCCCGGCGACGCAGTGCATCAGGGTGGACTTGCCGCAGCCGGAGGGGCCCATGATCGCGGTGAACTCGCCCTCACGGAAGCCGATACTGACCCGGTCCAGGGCTACGACCCGGGTGTCGCCGCTGCCGTAGACCTTCGTCAGGTCGGTGGTGGCGGCCGCGGTCCCGGGCGTCGTGTGCAGCGGGTGCGGGGAACGGGGGGCGGTGGTCACGGGGGACTCCTCTTCAGTGCGCAAGGGTGCACTTCGAAGGGTGTCCGGGGAACGTATCGGGGCCTGAGCCGCTGTGTATCGGCGGCCGCGCCGCTTCGTAGCAGTTCTGTACGGGGCGGGCGCCGGGCGGTCAGTCCGGCAGGCGCAGGGTGGCGACGGCGCCGCCGTCCGGGGCGTTGTCCAGGCGGAGCTCGGCGCCGAGAAGCCGGGCCTGTCCCAGGGCGATGGTCAGGCCCAGGCCGTGGCCCGAGCCGCGCTCGGCGGCGCCCGTGTGGAAGCGGCGCGGGCCGTGGAGCAGCAGGTCCGCGGGGAAGCCGGGGCCGTGGTCGCGCACGACGACCGCACGGCCCTCGACGGTGACCCGCACCGGGGTGCCCCCGTGCCGGTGGGCGTTGACGACGAGATTGCTGACGATCCGCTCCAGGCGGCGAGGGTCGGTCTCCACGCTCCGGGCGACCCCGGGGCCCTCGGCGGCCTCGGCGACGATGACCTCGGTGTCGAGGCCGGTGCGTGCCACGGCCTCGAAGACGACTGCGCCGAGCGGCACCCGGGCGCGGCTGGGCTGTTCGGCGCCGGCGTCCAGGCGGGAGATCTCAAGGAGGTCCTCGACCAGGGCACGCAGATCGCGTACCCGGGCACGGAGCAGGTCCTCCGTCTCACCGGACGGCAGCAGGTCGGCAGCGACCAGCAGACCACCGACGGGGGTGCGCAGCTCGTGGGCCACGTCTGCGGTGAACTGGCGCTCGGTGCGCAGCCGTTGGCCGAGACTGTCGGCCATGAGGTCGACGGTGGCGGCGATGTCGGCCACCTCGTCGCGGCCGTTGGTGGGCCCGGTCCGGGCGTCGAGGTCCCCGGCGGAGATCCGGCTCGCGGTCTCGGAGACCCGCCGCAGCCTGCGGGCCAGCAGCCCGGCCCCGTAGACCGCCAGGGGCGCGGCCACCGCGAGCGCGACCAGCGACGCCAGCGTCATGGTCACGTCCAGCCGGTGGAGCCGGTAGAGCTCCGGGCTCATGTTGACCCGGACGGCGAGGACCGGGCTGCCTGGTCCGCCGGTCCGCTGGGCGGCCCAGACGCTCGGCCCCAGATTTCCCTCGACGCGTCCGTCGTAGGCCGCATGCCGCCTGCTGTCGGCCGGGTGCCGCAGTGCGGCGGGCAGCTCGGCCGGATCGAGCTCGGCACCGTCCGCCAGGGTGCCGGTACGCCGGTAGACGTCCATGGCCGAGTACACGGAGTTGAGGGCCTGCCCCTGGGACCGGTCGCGGATGTCCTGCGCCGTCCACACGTGCACCAGCACCCCGACCGCCGCTACGACCAGACAGGCTGTGGCCGCCGCCAGCGCGGCGATCTTCCAGCGCAAGGACGCGCGGGCCGGCCACAGCCGGTGGAACGAACGCACCGGGCTCAGCGCCTGAGCTTGTAGCCGAAGCCGCGGACCGTCTCGATCCGGTCCCGGCCCAGCTTCCTGCGCAGCCGCTGCACGCACAGATCCACGACCCGGCTGTCGCCGTCCCAGCCGTAGTCCCAGACGTCACGCAACAGGGTGTGCCGCTCCAGCACGACGCCCGGGCTGGCGGCGAACGCGAGGAGCAGCTTCAGCTCGGTCGGGGTCAGCGCCACCGGGCTTCCGGAGACGAACACCTCCATACCGGCGGTGTCGATGGTCAGGTCCCCGAAGACCAGCACCTCTCTCTCGGACGGCGCCCCCTCGCCCGCAGCCCGCTCGGGCCCTGGAGTGGGCGCGTAGGTCGCCCGCCTCAGCAGCGAGCGGATACGTGCCACCAGCACGAACGTGTCCACGGGCTTGACCACGTAGTCGTCCGCTCCGGCCTCCAGACCGGCGACGACATCGAGCCCGTCGCCGCGCGCGGACATCATCAGAACGGGCACCAGGCTGGTCTCCCGGACTCTGCTGCACAGGCCGATCCCGTCCAGACCGGGCAGCATCACATCCAGAATCAGCAGGTCGAAGTCCTCGTCCCGGAAGAGCTCCAGACCCGCAAGACCGTCGGCCACGGCCGTCATCTCGTAGCCGTAGCGCTCCAGGGCGACGGTGAAGGACCGGCGCATCAGGTCGTCGTCCTCCACCAGCAACACGCGAACAGGGCGCGAGGAGGCCCCGGTCGGGGCGGACGAGGGCACGGGCGGATGACTCCTGTTCGGTTGGTCCGGACATCAGCCGGCTGCACGCGCAGTCGGCGACCTGAAAGGAACGATACGGCAGACATCGGACGCGGCGACCGCGTCGCGCAGCGGGACACGCAGCACCCTCCCCGCAGCCTCTCCCATCCGTGAATCCCCAGGTCGGACCGGGTGACACCGGCCAGGACACCTGGCGAAGCCACGGCATTCCGGCTCCCTGCGGGCCCCTTCGCCATGGGCCGGCGCACCGATTCGATGGGCAACCGAGCGCTCCCTGATACCCACCGGATACAAAGCCCGCACGGCCAGAGCCGGCCGCGGGTCGGCAGGACCGTCCGGGCGGACGTCACACCCGGCGGGCTGAATCCGGAAGGCGCGGGCATGTCCGGACTGTGCCTCACCCCTGTCGGCACCGCCACGTAAAAACCGGTGACCACGAGCCGGTTGGCGTGGCCGGCGACGACGTGGGCCGGGGCGGGCCGCAGCGGCGGCGGCGCCCCTCCTCCCCCGCCGTGCCGTACCCGGGCGCCGCGACCCGTGCGAACCTTTCCGCGCCCTGCGGGGAACAAGGGGTGACACGCTCACCCACCGAGTCCACAGGAGCCGATGTGACCGGACCGCCGGCCAGCCCCGACGACGACGCCGAGCTCGTCGCGCAGTCGCTGGAGCAGCCCGAGATCTTCGCCGGGCTCTACGACCGCCACGCGCCCGACATCCACCGCTATGCCGTCCGCCGCCTCGGCGAGGGCGCGGCGGACGACATCACGGCGGAGACCTTCCTCATCGCGTTCCGCTCGCGGCGCCGTTACGACAGCACACGCCGCAGCGCCCGCCCCTGGCTGTACGGCATCGCCGCGAACCTCATCGGCAAGCAACGGCGTGGCGAGGAGAGGGCGCTGCGAGCCCTGGCCCGTACCGGGCAGGACCCGGTGGCCGCCTCCTGGAGCGACCGCTGCGACGACCGGCTCTCCGCGCAGGGGCCGCTGGCCGGGGCGCTCGCCTCGCTGTCTCCCGGCGACCGCCATGTGCTGCTGCTCGTTGCCTGGGCCGACCTCGGATACCAGGAGGTCGCCGAGGCGCTCGGCATCCCGCTCGGCACCGTACGGTCGCGGCTCAACCGCGCCCGCCGCAAGGTGCGTGAAGCGCTCAGCCTGGATCCCTCGTTCACGCCCGACGCCCTGGAGCTGACCCCGTCATGGACGAAATGACCCGGCTGCGCGAACTGCGCGCCGACGCACCCGTTCCGGACCATTTCGCACTCGCGCCCGGTCGGCAGCGGCTCACCGAGGCCGCCGCCGCGGGCCGCCGTGCCCGCCGGCTGCGGGCCGACTGGCGCCTCGCCTCGTTCGGCGCCGCAGCCGCCATCACCGTGGCGGCCGTGCTCGGCACCCAGCTCGTCGACGCCGCCGCCCCCGACCGCTCCGGACCCGCCTCGACGACCGGCACCCTGCGGCTGGACAGCCCCGCCGAGGTGCTGAACCGGGCCGCCGACGCACTGGAGAAGCAGCAGGCCGCGCCGGAGCCGCGCGACGACCAGTGGATCTACACGAAGACGGTGATGGCCCAGCCGGAGGGCTCAGGATTCGGCCGCTTCTCCTACGCCCCCGACAACTGGGTCCCGTACGACAACTCCGCCGCGGCCAAAGACGGGAAGGACGACGACTACCGCACGGCCCGCCAGGTCTATCGGGCCGCCAATGAGCTACCCGCCGATCCGGCGCGGCTGCTGGCGGAGGTCCGCTCGTTCTATCCGACGGGCCACACCGCCGAAAGCCCGCCCGAGCCCGAGGCCGTGCACAGCTTCCGCGCGATGAGTCTGATGGTCGAGGCGTACCCGATCGCACCGGCCGCCCTCGCCCGGATCTACCGGGCGCTGGCCACCGTCCCCGGGGTGCACGTCACCGACCACCTGGTGAAGGACGCGGCCGGGCGCGAGGTCATCGCCATCACCCGGAAGGAGGACGGCACGCACCAGCAGCGCGAGATCCTCATCGACCCGACCACCTTCGGCTACGCCGGACAGCGGTTCGTGGTCACCGAGGACTACACGCTCCAGCTCTCCTCCGGCAAGACGAAACTACCGCCGGAGAAGTTCAAGGCCGGTCAGATCACGCTGAGCGAAGCCCGGGTCGAGGCCGCCGTCGTCGACGCCGACGGCGACAAACCCTGACACGACCGGGAGCTCGAACCCGGGACCCGGGGGCCGGGAGCCGAGCACGTACATGGAAGCGGGCCCGCGAACCGGGTCCGGTGTCCGCCACAGGGGTGCGGACACCGGACCCCTGCCTGCCACCGCCCGCCGGACCCCACGTGACCCACCCCACCCCCCGCTCCGTTCAAACTCCCGCAACAATGAACACGTGATCACTTCGCCGCCACGAAGCACCCACCGCCGTGCCGAACACGCGGCGACGCCGTACGTCGATCTGTCGCGCGCCGAGTGGAGCGCCCTGCGCGACAAGACGCCGTTGCCGCTGACCGCCGAAGAGGTGGAGCAGTTGCGCGGGCTCGGGGACGTCATCGACCTCGACGAGGTCCGGGACGTCTACCTGCCGCTCTCCCGGCTGCTCAACCTCTACGTCCAGGCCACCTCGGGTCTGCGCGGCGCCCTGAACACCTTCCTCGGGGACGCGGGCAACGGCCACGGGGCGCAGCGCGGCACCCCGTTCGTCATAGGGGTCGCGGGCAGTGTCGCGGTCGGCAAGTCCACCAGCGCCCGCATCCTCCAGGCGCTGCTGGCCCGCTGGCCCGAACACCCCCGAGTGGAACTCGTCACCACGGACGGATTCCTGCTGCCGATGAAGGAGCTCCAGGCGCGCGGGCTGATGTCGCGCAAGGGGTTCCCCGAGTCGTACGACCGCCGGGCCCTGACGCGTTTCGTCGCCGACATCAAGGCCGGCAAGGACGAGGTGACGGCGCCCGTCTACTCGCACCTGATCTACGACATCGTGCCGGGCGAGCGGCTCACCGTGCGCCGCCCCGACATCCTGATCGTCGAGGGACTGAACGTGCTCCAGCCCGCGCTGCCCGGCAAGGACGGACGGACCAGGGTCGGGCTCGCCGACTACTTCGACTTCAGTGTGTACGTGGACGCGCGGACCGAGGACATCGAGGCCTGGTATCTCAACCGGTTCCGGAAGCTGCGCGAGACGGCGTTCCAGAACCCGTTCTCGTACTTCCGCAAGTACACCCAGGTCTCCGAGGAGGAGGCCATGGAGTACGCGGCGACGATGTGGCGCACCATCAACAAGCCCAATCTGGTGGAGAATGTCGCGCCCACCCGGGGCCGTGCCACCCTGGTGCTGCGCAAGGGGCCGGACCACAAGGTCCAGCGGCTGTCCCTGCGCAAGCTCTGAGACGTCAAGCCCTCCAGGAGTGTCCGCGTGCTGCATCTGCGCCTGATCGTCCCCGCCGACCGTACGGGCGAGGTGGTGCACCTGGTGGAGAACACCGTCGGGACGACGCATCTCGTGGTGATGTCCGGGGTCGCCCGGAACCCGGCGGGTGACCTGGTGCTGTGCGACGTGGCCCGTGAGGCGGGCGACGAGCTGATCTCCGCGCTGCGCGGGCTCGGCATCGACAAGTCGGGTTCGATCACCGTCGAGAACATGGACCTGACACTCTCCGCGCACGCCGACGAGGCGGAGGCAGCGGCGCCGGGCGAGGGCGCGGACGCGGTGCTGTGGGAGGAGCTGACGGAGGCGACCCACGAGGAGTCGACCTTCAGCGTCACCTATGTGTCGTTCCTCGCGGTCGCGACGATGCTCGCCGCCTGCGGTGTGATGCTCGACAACGCGATCCTGATCGTGGGCGCCATGGCGGTCGGCCCGGAGTTCGGGCCGCTGGCCGGGATCTCCACGGCCCTGGTGCAGCGCGCCCCGCGGCTGGTGTGGCGGTCGCTGGTGGCGCTGATCGGCGGCTTCGCCGTCGCGATGATACTGACCGCCGGGTTCGCCTGGCTGATGGACGCCTTCGGGCTGTTCACCCGCGCGATGGTCGAGGCGGACCGTCCCAACACGTCGTTCATCTGGAAGCCGGACCCGCTGTCGTTCGTGGTGGCGTTCCTGGCCGGGATCGCCGGAACGCTCTCGCTCACCTCGGCGAAGTCCGGGGCGCTGATCGGGGTCGCGATCTCCGTGACGACGGTGCCGGCGGCAGCCAACGCGGCGGTGGCCTTCAGCTACACCGACTACGGCCAGATGTGGGGCTCGGCGGCCCAACTGCTGGCGAACCTCGGCGGAATCGTGGTCGCGGGGACGCTGACGCTGCTGGTCCAGAAGGCCCTGTGGGCGGCGCACCGCCGCCGGACGGGCCATGTGCCGCGCCCGTCCGGAGAGTAGCGCGGACGACCCGGGCGGCCCGACCGGCACCGGCGGACCCGGCCGGTGGACGGACGGGAGTCCGTCCACCGGATCAGGGTCGGACGGGCGCAGCGGCCTCGGCCGTGATCCGCCGGAGAGGCCCCGGGATCTCTCGTTCGGATCAGGCCGGATCAGGCCGGATCAGAGAGCACCGGGGACACGCGAGCCCGGCATGATCCGCCGGAAAGTCCCTAACCGAGCGCGGACTTCACCACGTCGGCCAGCCGCTCGGCGACCGCGCGTGCCTGCTCGATGTCGGCCGCCTCGACCATGACCCGTACCAGCGGCTCCGTACCCGACTGGCGCAGCAGTACGCGCCCGGTGGAGCCCAGCTCGCGCTCGGCCTCGGCGACCGCCTCGGCCAGCTCGGGAGAGGTCTCCACCCGGGACTTGTCGACGTCGGGGACGTTGATCAGCAGCTGCGGCAGGCGCCGCATGACCCCGGCCAGCTCGGCCAGCGTACGGCCGGTCGCGGCGACGCGGGCCGCCAGCAGCAGACCGGTCAGCGTGCCGTCACCGGTCGTGGCGTGGTCCAGGACGATGACATGGCCGGACTGCTCGCCGCCCAGCGCGTAGCCCTCGGCCTTCATCGACTCCAGTACGTAACGGTCGCCGACGGCGGTCTGGACGAGCCGGATGCCCTCCCGCTCCATCGCGATCTTGAAGCCGAGGTTGGACATGACCGTGCCGACCACGGTGTCCTTGCGCAGTTGCCCGGCCTCGCGCATGGCGAGGGCGAGCACGGCCAGGATCTGGTCCCCGTCGGCCTCCTCGCCCGTGGCGTCCACGGCGAGGCACCGGTCGGCGTCGCCGTCGTGTGCGATGCCGAGATCGGCGCCGTGCTCGACGACGGCGGCCTTCAGGAGGTCCAGGTGGGTGGAGCCGCAGCCGTCGTTGATGTTCAGGCCGTCCGGTTCGGCACCGATCGTGACGACCTCGGCACCCGCTCGCGTGAACGCCTCGGGCGAAACCCGGGCGGCGGCGCCGTGCGCCTCGTCGAGGACGACCTTCAGACCGTCGAGCCGGTTCGGGAGGACGGCGACGAGGTGGGCGACGTAGCGGTCGAAGCCCTCGGCGTAGTCGGTGACCCGGCCCACCCCGGCGCCCGTCGGACGCGCCCAGGGCTCACCGGTGCGGTGCTGCTCGTAGACCGTCTCGATCCGGTCCTCCAGCTCGTCGGCGAGCTTGTGGCCGCCGCGGGCGAAGAACTTGACACCGTTGTCCGGCATGGCGTTGTGGCTGGCGGAGAGCATCACACCGAGGTCGGCGCCCAGCGCGCCGGTGAGATGCGCCACCGCGGGGGTGGGCAGCACACCGACCCGCAGGACGTCCACGCCCGCACTGGCGAGGCCTGCCACGACGGCTGCCTCCAGGAACTCTCCGGACGCACGTGGGTCACGCCCCACCACGGCTGTCGGCCGATGCCCCTCAAAGGTGCCCGCCTCGGCGAGCACATGCGCCGCAGCGACCGACAGGCCGAGCGCGAGCTCAGCCGTCAGGTCCGCGTTGGCGACACCGCGCACGCCGTCCGTGCCGAAGAGTCGTCCCACTGGTGTCCTCCGAAGATGCTCCGAAACCGCAAACCAAACCAAAGCAACACAACGCGACGCCATGTATGCAGGCCTATGAACGTCTTATGCCGTTATACGCCCGAGCGCGCCGATAAACGAACGCCCCGGCAAGCACGAGGTGTGCCGCCGGGGCGAACGTGTAAAGCAGACGAGCAGGCGGTTTAGCGCTTGCTGTACTGCGGAGCCTTACGGGCCTTCTTGAGACCGGCCTTCTTGCGCTCGACCGCACGGTCGTCGCGGGAGAGGAAGCCGGCCTTCTTCAGCGTCGGGCGGTTGTTGTCGACGTCCGCCTCGTTCAGCGCACGGGCCACGCCGAGGCGCAGGGCACCGGCCTGACCCGAGACGCCGCCGCCCGAGATGCGGGCGATGACGTCGTAGCGGTTGTCGAGCTCAAGCACCTTGAAGGGCTCGTTGACTTCCTGCTGGTGCACCTTGTTGGGGAAGTAGTCCTCAAGGGTGCGACCGTTGATCTTCCACTTGCCGGTGCCCGGAACGATCCGGACGCGGGCGATGGCGTTCTTCCGACGGCCGAGGCCGGCGGCGGGCTGCGGGTCGCCGAAGCGGGACGCCAGCGACTCGCTGGTGTACTCGCCCTCGACGGGAACCTCGGACTCGAAGGTGGTCACCTCGGCGAAAACCTCTTCGCCCTCGACGCCCTCGACGGGGTTCTCAACAGTGGTCTCGGCCACGATTCTCCTCAGATCTTTCTTTTGGTCTTAGGGGGAGGCCGGAACTACTGCGCGACCTGGGTGATCTCGAACGGGACCGGCTGCTGAGCAGCGTGCGGGTGCTGGTCGCCCGCGTAGACCTTGAGCTTCGAGATCATCTGACGGCCCAGGCTGTTCTTGGGGATCATGCCCTTGATGGCCTTCTCGACAGCCTTCTCGGGGCTCTTGGCGAGCAGCTCGTCGTAGCGGACGGAGCGGAGACCACCCGGGAACCCGGAGTGGCGGTACGCCATCTTCTGGGTCTTCTTGTTGCCGGAGAGGTGAACCTTCTCGGCGTTGATGATGATGACGAAGTCGCCCATGTCCATGTGGGGGGCGTAAATCGCCTTGTGCTTGCCGCGGAGGAGGTTCGCAGCCGTGGTGGCAAGACGACCCAGGACGATGTCCTGCGCGTCGATGATGTGCCACTGGCGCGTCACATCGCCGGGCTTGGGGCTGTACGTACGCACGGTCGTAGCCTTCGCTTCTTCAGTGAGTGAGTCCTGACAAGGCCACCCGGACGATCACACCAGCCTTGGCGGCGCTGCGGGGACGCAACCCGAGTACCTGCCGCTGGTCATCGGCCCGGTGGACCGGCGTAAGGGCCCCTCGCGTGAGAACGACCAAGCCAATACGCATAACAAACCAGAAGAATACCGTCGCTCCCCCGCGCGGGTCAAAACAGCCCCCGAACCCCGGCCCGGCCAGGGTTTCCGGCACCCCCGCCGCGGCTCCTGCCACCCCTGCCTCAGACCTCGGTCGCCACGAACAGGTCCTCGGCGACCTCGGCGGTCAACGACCGGTCCAGCCAGTCGCTCAGCACATCCAGATCAGCACACGAAACAACCCGCTCCCGCACCTGCTCCGACACCGCGACCCCGCGCTTGGACAGGATCCGCAGAATGTCCTCGGCACGCGCCTCGGCACACCCCATGGCACGCGCCTCGGCACGCCCCTCGGCACGCCCCTCGGCACGCAGCCGCTCAGATGTCTCCGAGCGGAAGAAAGAGAGGTCGACAGCCATCAGATGTCAGACCTCGGTCGCCACGAACAGGTCCTCGGCGACCTCGGCGGTCAACGACCGGTCCAGCCAGTCGCTCAGCACATCCAGATCAGCACACGAAAC